>JAFTPI010000063.1 GCA_017463345.1 Clostridia bacterium
GTTACCAAAATTGAAGACGGTATTGCCGCTGCAAAGGAAATCGGTTATCCCGTTCTTGTTCGCCCCAGTTTTGTGCTTGGCGGTCGTGCAATGCAAATTGTTGCCAATGAGGAACAGCTTCGCCACTACCTTAAAACTGCCGTTGAAATTGATGAGGACAAGCCCGTTCTCGTTGATAAATATATTCAGGGCAAAGAGGTTGAGGTTGACGCCATTTGTGATGGTCGCGATGTTTTCGTGCCCGGAATTATGGAGCTTGTTGAGCGCACAGGTATTCACTCTGGCGACTCAATCAGCGTTTATCCCACCTTTAGCATTTCAGATAAGGTTAAGGGCACCATTTTGCAGTATGCTAAGAAGCTCGGCCTTGGCATTGGAATTATTGGTCTTTATAATATTCAGTTCATTGTTGATGAAAACGACAATGTGTTTATTATTGAGGTTAATCCTCGTTCCTCCCGCACCGTTCCTTTCCTATCAAAGGCAACAGGCTATAGCCTTGCCGACATTGCCACCGAGGTTATAATGGGCAAGAGCCTAAAAGAACAAGGAATTTTCGATATTTATCCCACCGAGAAAAAACGTTGGTATGTTAAGGTGCCTGTTTTCTCATTTAATAAAATAAGAGGACTTGATGCCTATCTTTCTCCCGAAATGAAGTCAACCGGCGAAGCAATCGGTTACGATGACAAGCTTAACCGCGCTCTTTTCAAGGCGCTTCAGGCTTCGGGAATGCATTTACAGAACTACGGCACTGTTTTCGTAACCATTTCCGATAAGGATAAAAACGAAGCACTGCCTCTAATTCGCCGTTTCTATAATCTCGGCTTTAACATTCAGGCAACAAAGGGAACTGCCGAATTCTTAAAGAAAAACGGCATTCGCACCCACACACTCAAGAAAATCAGCGAGGACAGCGAGGAAATCCCCAGCGCACTTCGCCAAGGTCACATTGCTTACGTTATCAATACCCGTGATATTGATTCAACGGGCTCTAATAACGATGGTCACGAAATTCGCCGCCACGCTATTGAAAACAACGTGACAATGTTTACAGCCCTTGACACAGTTAAGGTTTTACTTGATGTTTTAGAGGAAACCACACTTACAATTTCAACAATTGATGCATAGTTCAGACGCGGCACAAAACACAGTTAATCCTGACGGATTAACGAGTATTTTAACAAAGTATGAGCAAAAATCTGCCTTTTAAAAACGGAGTTTGGATTATTCGCTCTACCCTAAGGTGAAAAATGAAACAAGGATTTTTTGAAATAATTGAAAATGTCGCCTTGACAAAAGACATTTTCAGAATGAAATTAAAGGGTGACACAAGCGCTGTTACCGCCCCCGGTCAGTTTATAAATATTAAAATTGACGGCTTTTATTTGCGCCGCCCAATTTCGGTGTGTGACTGCGAAAAAGATATTATCACCATCATTTACAAGGTTGTTGGTCACGGCACCGAGGTTATGGCAAAAATGCAGGAGGGAACTCTTGATGTTTTAACGGGCCTTGGCAACGGTTATGATACCGCACTTTCGGGCGATAAGCCGCTGCTCCTTGGCGGCGGTGTTGGCGTTCCGCCCCTTTATATGCTTTGCAAAAAACTGATTGCAGAGGGCAAAAAGGTCACCGTTATTCTCGGCTTTAATCAAAGGCAGGAAATTTTCTACGAGAACGAGTTTAAAGCCCTTGGTGCAGAAGTTATCGTTACAACTGTCGACGGCTCCTACGGCATAAAAGGCTTTGTTACAAACGCAATGGAAAATGTGGATTATACCCATTTTTACACCTGCGGTCCCGAGCCAATGCTTAAAGCAATTTTTGCCGCTTCAAAAACTTCGGGCAGCTTAAGCTTTGAGGAAAGAATGGGTTGTGGCTTTGGTGCTTGTATGGGCTGCTCCTGCAAAACCGTTACGGGCTATAAGCGCATTTGTAAAGAGGGTCCCGTGCTTTTAAAGGAGGAAGTTTTATGGTAGATTTAAAGGTAAATCTCTGCGGTATAGAACTTGATAATCCTATAATTCCGGCCTCCGGAACCTTTGGCTTCGGCTATGAATTTGCAGAGCTTTATGATATAAATATGCTTGGCACCTTTTCCTTTAAAGGCACCACAAAGGATGCACGCTTTGGTAACCCCACACCTCGAATTGCCGAGTGCACCGCAGGCATGATTAACGCTGTGGGATTGCAAAACCCCGGTGTTGATAAGGTTATAAGCGAGGAACTTGTAAAGCTTAAAAAGTGCTTTAATAAAAAGGTAATGGCCAATGTCAGCGGCTTTGCTATTGAAGACTATGCCTACACCTGCCAGCTACTTGATAAAGAGGAGCAGGTGGGCTGGCTTGAGGTAAATGTCAGCTGTCCTAATGTTCACGGCGGCGGAATGAGTTTCGGAACCTCCCCCGAAGCTGCAGCTGAGGTTACAAGGGCAGTTAAGGCAGTAACAACAAAACCGGTTATCATTAAATTGTCACCTAATGTTACCGACATTGTTTCCATTGCAAAGGCCTGCGAGGAAGCAGGGGCTGACGGCATCAGTCTTATTAACACACTTCTCGGAATGAGGATTGATTTAAAAACAAAGAAGCCCGTCATTGCTAACACAATGGGCGGTTTTTCGGGCAGTGCAATTTTCCCCGTGGCCGTTCGAATGGTTTATCAGGTTGCAAACGCCGTTAAAATTCCCGTTGTGGGAATGGGCGGTGTAACCACGGCTGAGGATGTTATTGAAATGATGCTTGCGGGTGCCACTGCAGTTGAGGTCGGTGCCGCAAACCTCGTTAATCCTTATGCCTGCCGCGATATTATAAACCATTTGCCAAAGGCAATGGAAAAATATGGAATAAAAAGTTTAAATGAAATTATTGGAGGATGCAAAAATGGGTAAGGATGTTATCGTTGCTTGCGATTTTTCAAGTGCAAAGGAAACCTTTGAATTTCTTGATAAATTCACCGGCAGAAAGCCTTTTGTTAAAATCGGTATGGAGCTTTTTTATGCCGAGGGACCAAGCATTGTTAAAGA
>JAFTPI010000007.1 GCA_017463345.1 Clostridia bacterium
CAATCCTTCATTGCGGCGGCAACGGGGTTGGCAACACTCAAATCAAGGGTCTTGCCGGATTTAATTGTTCTTTGCAAGGCTTCGTAGGTTTCCTTGGGAAGTCTTTCGCGCATACGGTCATCGTTAAAAACGACACTTCCGAAAATCTTTGTTACCTCGTCCATTTTTTGCCTCCAAGAGTAATATTACTATATTTCATTATTATATAATATTATAGTAAGTTTTGTCAATAAATAAAAGACACAGTCAGTTAACTGACTGTGTCTTTTCGTTCCATTCAAGGTACAATGTATTACCCGTGTTGGTAAAAACAACATCCTTTTGTGATAAATCGACCTCATCCGATACCAAATAAATATTGGATATAAGTGCCGAAATAAATGCCACCTTGTCCTTTTCATAATTTTGCAGTTGTTTATCATTTAATGCAAGTTCAATGAAATTTTGACTTTCATAAATGGAAACTATTTTTCTTGCGGCATATAGCATATCGGAAAAATTAAGTTCATTATAATCGTAATAGTCATACTTTTTGCCCTTTGCCTCGGGAAGCCCAAAATTAAAGCCTACCGAGCCAAGGTTGGCGCCGCTGCCTGCAACCTTGGTAATATCAGGGTCAATAGTGTGGTCCTTTAAAATAACCTCATCGGTCACATTAAAGTAAGGGTGAAGCGGTGGTTTAGGATTACCCTCGCTATCAATACCGGGGTCATTCCAGGTTAAATCAATGTGATACCATTCATTATCAAGGCGCACCATATTCCACATATGCTGCTCATTTTTCGAGGTTCCTGTTACAATCAGGCATTCAATTCCCAGTTTCCTGCAAAGATATTTCATAGTGCGTGCATAGCCCTCGCAAACCGTGTAGCCCCAAACAAGCGCGCCATAAACCGTGTAGAGCAAATCCTGGTCGATAGGCTCTTTATAATATGTCACCATATTGCAAAGCTTATCATGAAGGAGGGTAAGCATTTCCATTTTATCGTTTGTCTTACCCTTGATTTCCGCTACTATTTTAGAGGCAATCTCATCAATTTCCTTTTGCATTTCCTTTTTGTTGGCAAGGGGAACTATGTAACTGCCCTTAAATTCCTCATCTTTTAAAGAAAATGCAACCTTAACGCCAAGGCTGTCGCTTTTAACAACATATTCATAGGGCACCCAAAAAAGTTCGGGGTAATCATAGGTAAAGGCGCGGTAAGCAACCGCAATATCCTCATTGTAGGTTTCGGTGTTGCATTTGCCCAAATCAATCCAGCCATAAGCCATTCGGTTAACTGAGGAAAGGAGAATTTTATAAATTCGTTGCTGTTCCTTTGAAATTCTATCATAGCACCAGGTGTCGGTCTCGGTGGGCAGCACATCATTTGGCAGCTTTGAGCCGCTCACCGTATTTTCGGTGCCAACACTTGCGGGTGAGCTGACAATTGTTATGTTTTCGGAGGAGGAGCCCGATGAGGATGTGCCGCTTGACGATGAGAGAATGTCTGATGAGCTGTTTTGAGACACATCAGATGATGTGTCGGGTGAAGTTACATTTGGCATAGTACAGCCCGATAAAACCAGCAAAAGCACAAGCACTACTGCTATTATTCTTTTCATCTTTGCCCCTCCTTTTCTAGTTAATAATCTTAGTGTTTTTTGCCATTTCGGCAATTTTTTCATCCCATCCATAGCAATCAGGGAAGGAAAGCGTTGTATTACTGTTATTTATTATAAACATAAAATCATTGTTTGAAAAGCCCGAAATTGCAATTTTTTCGAATATGGCTGAAATTACCTCTCTTTTGGTAGCGAAATCCTCGCCTTGACCGACAAACGAGGCAATTTGTGCACCTGTAAGGCGCAGTGCTTCGCCGTTTTTTATAACCTCAATTCCACCAAGGCGGTCAACGAGACTGACAATAAGCAGATAGTTCGCCTTAACAGCCTCAAAATCACGATAGCCGTAAACAAGTGCGGCATTTTCATCACAATTTTCTGGCAAAATCGTCACCACAATTTCACATTGCTCAAAATCAAGGTAAACGATTTCTCCGCCACCCTCCTCCCACAAAAACATTACAGGTGTGTTTTGGGGCGGTGGCGGGAAATAGGGCTCACTGACCTGATTTTTCTCGGTTTGTGTGCTGCCTTCCTGCCACAAAACACCGAGAGATGTTAGGAAAAACGCCAACCCACACAAAACGGCAGTTAAGGTAAAGGCGCCTATTTGCCGCCATTTTGCACTGCTTTTGCCTTTCATTAAATCACCGCACTAAAAGAATTCTCACTTTATTATTGGCGCGGTGATTTATTTCTATTCCTTAGTTTTGCTTTTTCTTATTTTCAGTATGTGTGTTTAAAATAGTGCCTCTGACAATGCTGGCATCTCCAAATTTTTTCCTTATATTATAAACCTTTTTATCAATTTCCTCGGTTTTTTTAACTTCCTCCCACTCACCGAACATATCACACTGAGTGGCGGTTTCAAGGGGGACTAAATGGATAGCCCTAATTCCCACAGAGCGCAGAGGCAGGTGCCAAAAATAGTTTTTTTCAAAAATCTCCATTCCCCTTTTTGCAAGTGTCATTGCCACCGCCGTTGGGGTAGAAAAGCTGAAGCTGAATTCCTTAACCTCTAAGGTGTTTGTCCTTGTGTGCACAGCAATCCCGTTTGCCGCAAGATTATTATCCTTAAGGGTGCCTGCAATATCCTCAGCCAAATCTAAAAATACACGCCAAACCTCCTCAGGGGTTGTCACATCCTGAGGCAATGTAACGCTTCTGCCCACACTTTTGGGAACACCCTGAGCGTTATCAGATTGCACAGTAGAATCATCAAGTCCCATGGCGTAATTTTTAATTTCTCTGCCGTTTTTACCAAGCATTCTAACAAGGGTTCTTTCATCCGCCGCCGCTAAATCACCAATAGTGAAAATTCCGCAGCCTGCAAGGCGAGTGGCAGTTTGTTTGCCAACAAAAAGCAGGTCGGAAACGGGCATAGGCCACACAATATCCTTAAAATTTTCGCGGCTTATAACGGTAACGGCATCGGGCTTTTTATAATCGGA
>JAFTPI010000008.1 GCA_017463345.1 Clostridia bacterium
TAAGAGATTCCAAAAGCGTTTTTGTAACTAAGGGTGACGGAAATTTAAAAAATGCGGTTTACAGCGTTTTGGGCCGTGAGTTTGCATCAAATCTCATTGAGGTAAATGGAGAGACCGATGGTATCAAGGTTTGTGGTCTTGTTTCAAAGCCCATAAACTGCAGGACAAGCCGAAACGGTCAGTTCTTCTTTTTAAATAACCGCTTTGTTAAAAGCGGCACGGTAACTGCGGCACTTGAGCAGGCATATAAAAACACCGTTATGGTGGGAAAATTCCCCTGCGCCGTTTTAAACATTTCGGTTCCCTTTGGCAGCGTTGATGTTAATGTGCACCCTGCAAAAACCGAGGTGCGTTTTTCCGATGAAAGGGCCGTGTTTAACGCGGTTTACTACTCGGTAAAAAATGCCATAACATTTTCCGATACACGCCCCGAGGCAACCTTTAAAAGCAGTGCAGTTAATCCTTTTGCCCGAATGACGGCGCAGGAATATAAGCAAACCGCGAACGTTAGCACGAACACAAAGCCCAGAAGCTTTGAGTATGTTCCGCCCGCAAAAAAAGAGGAAACAAGCTTTACACTCAGCGATGTTGTAAAGGCAGAACAGCAAAGGGTGAAAATCGAGGTTAAATCCGAGCCTCAGCCTGAAATTCAAAAGCCGCAGGCAGTCTTTGAGGAAGCAAAAATCCAAAAGCCTGCCGCACCCAAAACAGAGGCGACCGAGGAGCCAAAACCTCAAAAAGAGGTAAGGTATATTGGCGAGGCGCTTAAGACCTACATTATTGCCGAGTGCGAAAATGAGGTATATTTAATTGATAAGCACGCCGCTCACGAAAGAATTAACTATGAAAAACTTAAATCCACCGAGGAAATTGCCGTGCAGGCGCTCTTAACGCCCGTTGCCGTGACACTGCCCTCGGATGATTATATTCTTATAACCGAAAACGCAGATAAAATAAGCGAGGCGGGCTTCGAAATTGAGGATTTTGGAAACAATTCGGTTTTGGTTACTGCCATTCCTCAAATGTTAACGGGCCTCGATGTGCAAACCCTGGTTTTCGATTTAGCCGAAAGCCTAAGTGAGACCAAAACAGCGGTTTTGCCGGCACAGGAGCGCATTTTCCATACCGTTGCCTGCAAGGCGGCAATTAAGGCGGGCTACAACACAAGTGCCTACGAGCTTGAAAGGCTGGCAAGCAGGGTTATAAATGATGACAGTATTATGTACTGCCCACATGGCAGACCCGTGGCAATAAGGCTGACAAAAAACGAAATTGAAAAACAGTTCGGGAGAATTCAGTGATGAATAAAATACCCCTTGTTTGTGTTGTGGGTCCAACCGCATCGGGAAAAACCTCCCTTGGTGTTGGCCTTGCAAAGCACCTGGGTGGTGAGGTTGTTGGAGCTGACTCAATGCAAATTTATCGCTCAATGCCTATTGCCTCCGCCGTTCCCACAATGGAGGAAAGGCAGGGGGTTGCCCACCATTTAATTGAGGTGCTGGATTTTTCGGTTAACTTTTCGGTTGCCGATTATGTTGAGGCGGCTCACAAAAAAATCGAAGAAATTTATTCCTCTGGAAAACAGCCCATTTTGGTGGGTGGCACGGGTCTTTATGTTAACTCCCTTGTTGACAACATTCAGTTTGTTTCAGAGCCCACCGATTTTGAACTTCGAAAAAGGCTCCAAAATGAACTGAATGTGCAAGGCGAGGAGTATATGCACGAAAGACTCAAGTCAATTGATGAAGCGGCGGCCCAAAGGCTCCACCCAAACAACACCCGTAGAATTATAAGGGCGCTGGAGCTTTTTGAGCTTACGGGTAAAACCATCACCCAGCTCGAAACTGAGTCCCGCAGTGTGCCCAGCCCCTATGATGCAGTGATGCTTGGCATCACCTTTGAGGATAGACAGTTGCTTTATGAGAGAATAAGGCGCAGGGTTGATTTAATGCTTGAAAACGGCCTTATTAAAGAGGCCGAGGCAACCCTTAATTTAAAGGGTGGCGGCGTTCAGGCCATTGGGCATAAGGAACTGCATAAATATTTTAAGGGCGAGTTAACCTTAGAGGAAGCAGTTGAGCTTTTAAAGAGAGAAAGTTGTCACTATGCCAAGCGGCAACTCACCTGGTTTAAAAAGGATACTAGAATTAACTGGATTTACGCCGACAAAACCGATGATGTTTTGTCCGAGGCGAAAAGAATTTTAAAGGAGGCAGGAAACCAAAGTGAAAGATAATAAGGTGTTAAAATTCCTTTTGGGATTTGTTCTTGTTTTATTTCTTGCCTATCAAATCTATGCCGCACTCTACCGTCCCATTGAAACCCAGTCTGCGGTTTACGGTGAAATGGTAGAGGGTGTTAATATAAACGCCGTTATTATAAGAGATGAAAGTCTTGTAAACTTTAGTTCCTCAGGCGTTTTGCACTTTAATGTTGAAAGCGGAAAGCGCATTGAGAAAAACGGTGTTATCGCCCATGTTTATTCGGGTGAGGAGCAGTCTATTGCAGCATCACAAATCAAAACGCTTAACGATAAAATTGCCAGCATTGAGGAGCTTGAAAGCTACAATGCGATAACGGCGGCTGACCTTGACCTGCTTAACACAAGAGTTAAGGAAGGTCTTAATAACCTAAAGCTTGCCTGTGCTTACGGTAATTTTGAGCAGGCGGGGGAAAATTCTGAAGAGCTAATGATGATTTTAAACCGCCGACAAATGGTTACCGATGCCGCCACCGATTTTTCCGGTCAGCTTCAAAGTCTTAAGGCCGAGCGTGAAAAACTGCAGGCAACGCTTTCATCCCCACAGGGTGAAATATCAGCCCATGTTTCAGGTTATTTTATTGACACAGCCGATGGTTATGAGGAAATTTTAACCCCTGCCGATATTGAAAAGCTTACCCCCGAAATCCTTGACGGCTTAAAGCCGAACGATGTTAAAAATGAGGTTGTAGGACAGCTGGTGTCAGATTATAAGTGGTATATTGCCGCAACGGTTAGCGTTAATGATTCCCTTGCCTACAAAACAGGCGATACACTAACCATTCACACAAACCTTAAGGCTAACCCCGAAATTTCGGTTAAGGTTGAGCGTGTTAACATTTCATCGGTCAGTGACCGCGCGGTGATTGTTTTTTCCTGCCAGGAAATGAGCAGTGAGCTGGCCTCACTTAGAAGCGGTGCAATGACGGTGGTAAACGGAATTTACAAGGGATTAAAGCTTCCTCGCAGG
>JAFTPI010000064.1 GCA_017463345.1 Clostridia bacterium
CACCGAATCGGGTGGACAGGTGCTCATTGAGCAGTATGAGGAGGAAAGCTGTGTCCGCATTGTGGTTAAGGACACCGGCGTTGGCATTCCTGCGGCTGACCTTGACCGTGTTAAGGAAAAATTCTTTAAATCAAACAAAACTGTGCGAGGAAGCGGTATTGGTCTTGCTGTTGCTGATGAAATCGTTAAACAGCACCAAGGTCTTTTGTTTATTGAAAGCACCGAGGGCATTGGCACCACAGTTACGGTTGTTTTCCCCCTTTGTGAGCAGGAGCAGGAGATTCCTTTAGAGCCGGGAAAACTCACCGATACCCAAACCAACCAAATCCAAGAGGAAGAAAATAATGAGCAAGTGTAAGTACACCTCCATAGGCGGTCAGGCGCTTATTGAGGGAATTATGATGAAGGGCAAAAAGAAAACCGCCATGGCGGTGAGAAATAAGGATGGCGAAATCCTTTTAGAGCCCGTTTCGTTTACATCTATTAAAGAAAAGTATAAATTTTTAGGCGCCCCCGTTATTCGCGGTGTTGTTAATTTCATTGAAAGCATGGTGCAGGGCTACTCCGCCATGATGAAATCTGCCGACCTTTCGGGCTTTGCCGAGGATGAGGAAGAAAAGGAGAGCCTTAGCGGCGGCACAATGGGTGTTATCGGAGTTGTTGCCTTTGTTTTGGCACTTGTTTTGGCGGTGGCACTGTTTATGTATCTTCCCGCCCTGCTTTTTGATGGGCTGAATTTTCTGGCAGCTGGAACACTTACCCCCCTTAAAAGCCTTTTTGAGGGTCTTCTTAAATTGGCGGTTTTTGTGGCCTACGTTGCCGGTGTTTCGGCAATGAAGGATATAAAAAGGGTTTTTGCCTACCACGGGGCTGAACATAAAACTATTTTTTGCTTTGAAAAGGGTCTGCCCTTAACTGTGGAAAATGTAAGGGCACAAAAAAGGCTTCACCCCCGCTGTGGCACCTCCTTTATGATTTTAATTTTCATTGTTAGTATTATAATTTCCACTCTTATTCAAACCATTTTCCCCACCCTCATTTTAAACCGCTTTGTTTGGGTGGCTGTGAAAATTCTAATAATTCCCCTTGTGTGCGGCCTTGGCTATGAGCTGATTAAAATTTGCGGAAAGTACGATAACCTGCTGACAAAAATCGTTGCCTTCCCCGGCCTTCAGCTGCAGCGCCTTACCACCAAGGAGCCCGATGATGATATGATTGAGGTTGCCATTGCGGCGCTTAATGCCGTTTTGGAGGATGAAGACAGGGAGCAATTAAATTGACAATTTTTTCCGCTTATAACGATACAAAGAATAAACTGCGCGAGGCAGGAATAGAGCCTTACGTTTTTGAAGCCAAGCAGATAATCCGCTTTGTGACCAAATATTCAAACGCTCAGATTTTGGAAAAATATATGGAGCCGCTAGACCCCATAAAGGAGCTGTTTTTAAAAAGCGTGGTTGCAGGCAGGGTGAAAAGAATTCCCCTGCAATATCTCCTTGGGGAGTGGTCCTTTTTCGGTTACGACTTTTTTGTGGGCAAGGGTGTTTTGTGCCCCCGCCCCGACACCGAAACACTGGTTGAGGTCGCCCTTGACCTTGTTGGGAACGCCCCTGCTAAAATTGCCGACCTTTGCGCAGGTAGCGGCTGTGTGGGCATTTCGGTTGCCAAGGAAAAGCCCATAACGCTGGTAACGGCGGTGGAAAAATATGATGCCGCCTACGATTTTCTTACAAGAAACATTGAAAAGAACGGCGCCGAAAATGTAATTGCCGTTAAGGCCGACATTGAAACCTATGAAACAAATGAAAAATTCGACCTTATTTTAAGCAACCCCCCATACATTAGCCGTGAGGAAATGTCCACCATCGACGAGGAAACCAAAAACGAGCCCGAAACTGCACTTTTCGGCGGTGAGGATGGCCTTGATTTTTATAAAATTATTTTAGATAAATGGCTTCCCCGCCTGAATGAGGGCGGCAGTCTTGCTGTAGAGGTTGGGGCAGGAATGGCTGAAAGGGTTAAAGAATTATTTATTGCCGCAGGCCTCAAAAATGTGAAAACAAGAGAGGATATAAACGAAATCGAAAGGGTCGTTTATGGTACTCTTTAAGCAATATAATAAGTACAGTAAAACTTTTAACAGAGGAGAAAAGAAAAATGGCAGAAGATAAAATCAAAGCTCTGGAAACGGCAATGAGCCAAATCGAAAAGCAGTTCGGCAAGGGCGCGATTATGCGCCTGGGCGAAAACGCCGCAATGAATGTTGACCACATTAAAACGGGCTCCATTGCACTTGACCGAGCACTTGGTATCGGCGGTGTGCCCAGAGGTCGAATTGTGGAAATTTACGGTCCTGAATCCTCAGGTAAAACCACCGTTGCACTCCACATTGTGGCCGAATCTCAGAAAAAGGGCGGCACTGCGGCATTTATCGATGTTGAGCACGCTTTAGACCCTGTTTACGCCGCAAATTTGGGTGTTGACATTGATTCTCTCCTTGTTTCCCAGCCCGACACAGGCGAGCAGGCACTTGAAATTACCGAGGCACTTGTGCGTTCGGGTGCTATTGATGTTGTTGTAATTGACTCGGTTGCAGCCCTTGTGCCCAAGGCAGAAATCGAAGGCGAAATGGGTGACAACCATGTGGGTCTGCACGCCCGCTTAATGTCGCAGTCGCTTCGTAAGCTTGCAGGCGCCATTTCAAAATCCAACTGCGTTGCTGTGTTTATTAACCAGCTTCGTGATAAAATAGGTGTATTCTACGGTAGCAGTGAAACCACCACAGGCGGCCGTGCACTTAAGTTCTATGCCAGTGTGAGAATTGACATAAGAAAGGTTGAAACCCTTAAATTAAACGGTGAAATGATAGGCTCCAGAACAAGGGCCAAAATCATTAAAAATAAGGTTGCACCTCCCTTCCGTGAGGCCGAATTTGATATTATGTACGGCAAGGGAATTTCCCGAGAGGGCGAGCTTGTTGACATGGGTGTTGCATCGGGCATTGTCATTCGCTCGGGCGCCTGGTTCAGCTATGGTGATATGAAGCTGGGTCAAGGCAGGGACAACACAAAGCAGCTGCTCTGCGAAAACAAGGCCTTGGCCGATGAAATTGAGGCAAAAATCACCGCTTACTATGAAAACCTGGGCAAAAAGACCGAGGAGGCGGAAGATGAGGTTCCCGGCATTATGCCCGTTCAGGCCGACACTCCGGCTTCGGAGCCCAAGCGCCGCCGCAAGGTTAACATTGACATTGCCGTTGACTAATGAAAAAGACAGTTTTGTCGGTTAGTCCGCCCAAAAGGCACTTGAATCAGGTGACCTTTTCCGACGGCACCGTTTTAGAGCTTGACAGCGACTATCTGCTCACTGCATCAATTTTTGAGGGTGAGCAGATGGATGACATTGAAATAGAAAACCACAGGGCCGCTTCCGACTTTGTAAGAGCGAGGAGTAGGGCCTTGTGGTATTTGTCACGTTCGGACCATAGCGAAAAGGCCCTTTTGGATAAGCTTAATAGGGCAGGCTTTAAAAAGGAAACTGCTCAAAGGGCGGTTTGCCGCCTTAAGGAAAGCGGCCTTTTAAACGATGAGGCGCTAGCCCATCGCCTTGCCGAAAATTATTTAAATGAAAATCGCTCAAAAAGGGAATGTGAGCAAAAGCTCATTTTAAAAGGAATTCCCCGCGATTTGGCAAGGGCAGTGCTGAGTGATACCGAAACCGATGAAAGGGCGCAAATTCAGGCGCTCATTGAGAAAAAATATAAAAACAAGGTGGGGGATGAGGAAAACCTTCGCCGCACCGTGGCCGCACTAATGCGAAAAGGGTTTAAGTTTTCCGATATTAAGGCGGTTTTAAAAAATTATTCCGATGCCCTTTATGAATGTGAGGAAATGTAATGGCTGAAAAGATTGCGGTGGTATCACTCGGTTGCCCTAAAAACCAGGTCGATGCCGAAATGATGCTCCACCTTTTAAAGGAAGCAGGCTTTGAAATCACATCGAGTGAGGCCGAAGCCGATGCTATTATTGTTAACACCTGTGGCTTTATTGAGGAGGCCAAAAGTGAGGCAATTGAAAACATTTTAGAGGCGGCGCAGTATAAAAAAAGCGGCAACTGCAAGGCGGTTATTGTAACAGGCTGTTTAGCCGAAAGATACCGCGATGATATTACCGAGGAAATCCCCGAAGCCGACCTTGTTGTTGGCATCGGCTCAAATAAGGATATTGCGAAACTGGTAAGAGAGGCCATTTCCGGCAGAGCCAAAAACTCCTACGGTCCTAAGGAGGATTTAGACCTTAACACACCGAGGATTCTTGGCGGCTACCCCTTTAGCGCCTACATAAAAATTGCCGAGGGCTGTAACAACCACTGCACCTACTGTGCCATTCCCATGATAAGGGGCAAAATGCGCTCAAGAAAAATTGAGGACATTGTTTTAGAGGCAAAAACTCTTGCTAAAAACGGCGTAAAAGAACTCATTGTTGTGGCGCAGGACACCACTGCCTACGGCACCGACCTTTACGGTGAGCCGAAACTTGCCGAGATTCTAAATGAGCTTTCAAAAATCGAGGAAATAAAATGGATTAGAACACTTTACACCTACCCCGAAAAGATAACCGATGAGCTTATTAAAACAGTTCGGGAAAATGACAAGCTTATAAAATATTTTGACATTCCCTTGCAGCACGTAAACGGTGAAATTTTAAAGCGAATGAACCGAAAGGGAAATGAGGAAAGTATTAGAAGCCTTTTAAGCAAAATAAGGAGGGAAATTCCTGAGGTGACACTGCGCACCACATTTATAACAGGCTTCCCCGGAGAAACCGATGAGCAGTTCAGCCAGATGCACGCCTTTATTAAGGAAATGCGGTTTGACCGCCTCGGCTGTTTTGCCTATTCCGCCGAGGAGGACACCCCCGCCGCAGAATTTGAAAACCAGGTAGAGGGTCAGACAAAGCAGGACCGAATGGAACTGATTATGGCCGACCAAATGACCATTGCGGCAGAAAAGAACGAGGAAAAAATCGGCAAAACCGTCACCGTTTTAATTGAGGGCTATGATAGCTACATTCGTTGCTACTTTGGCCGAAGCGAGGCCGATGCCCCAGAAATTGACGGAAAGGTGTTCTTTTTAAGCGACTCGCCGCTAAAAATCGGCGATTTTGTAAGGGTGCAGATTAACGACTGCATGGAATATGACTTGTTGGGAGAAAAGATAGATGAACCTGCCTAATAAATTAACCGTTGCAAGAATGCTTGCAACACCTGTTTTTATGCTTTTTATGATGCTTAACTTTAAGGGTCACTATGTTGTTGCCCTTGCCATTTTCATTGCCGCCGCTTTAACCGACCTTTTTGACGGTAAAATTGCAAGGCAGCGTGGCATTGTTACCGATTTCGGCAAATTTTTGGACCCCGTGGCTGATAAAATGCTCACCACCGCCGCATTTTTGGCCTTTTTGCAGGCAGGCGTTGGGGAAGGCATTTTGTGGATGGTTTTCATAACCCTTTTAAGAGAATTCCTTGTCACTTCCGTTAGACTTGTTGCCGCTTCCAGCGGCGGCAAGGTTATTGCCGCAAACATTTGGGGCAAAGCAAAAACCGTGAGCCAAATGGTGGCAATCATTTTCACCATAACTGTTTTGGCGTTTGTGGACCTTTTCCCAGCCTTTCCCGTTCTAAATGAAATCCTTTTTGCCGCCGTTTCGGTTGCCCTTTGGGTTTCCACCATTCTTTGCGCCGTTTCGGGCGCCGTTTACCTTGTTCAGAATGCGGAATTTGTTAAGAGTGCAAAATAATGCTGGACAAAAAGTAATATTAAGCATATAATAAGATAAAATAATATTTAGATGCGTTTATCGGGAGAAGTAACAGGTAAAGTTACCTTTCAGGGAGAGCCCTGCGTGACTGAAACGGGGCTTAAGCGTGACACCTGCCAAATGCACCCGTCAGCACAAGTGGGGGAAAGAGGGAATTTTAGTATCTCGCTTGCGTTTAGGCCGCGTTAAGGCAAAAGAGTTACAAAACGAAGTGGAACCGCGATTTTTTCGCCTTCGGGAAAGCAGTGCTTTTCCGAGGGCGTTTTGTTTTGGAGAGTGATTACTATTTTTAGATGGGTAGAAGATGTTAAAGCCGTGAGAGACAGAGACCCTGCGGCAAGAAGCTTTTTAGAGGTGTTTTTTCTTTACCCCGGTGTAAAGGCAATAAGAATGTACCGAAAGGCAAACTTTTTGCACCGCCACGGTTTAAAATTCTGGGCAAGGGTAATTTCCCAGCGGGCAAGAACCCTAACGGGAATTGAAATTCACCCGGGGGCTACCATAGGCCGCCGTTTGGTTATTGACCACGGTGCAGGTGTAGTTATCGGCGAAACCGCCGAAATCGGCGACGATGTTCTTATCTACCAGGGTGTAACCCTTGGCGGTACCGGTAAGGATACAGGCAAGCGCCACCCCACCATTGGCAACAATGTTATGATAAGCTGTGGCGCCAAGGTGCTTGGCCCCTTTAAGGTTGGGGATAACGCGCGAATTGCCGCAGGTGCCGTTGTTTTAGAGGAGGTTCCCGCTGATAGCACCGTTGTGGGCGTTCCTGCTCGTGTTGTTAAACGCGGCGGAATGAAGGTTGTACCCCTTGACCAGATTCACATTCCCGACCCTGTTGCTCAAGAGCTTTGCCGCCTTGAACAGCGCATTGTAAAAATGGAAAAAGCAGAGGAGAAAAATAAGAATGAGAATATTTAACACATTAACCAGAGATAAACAGGAGCTCACTCCTTTAAAGGATAACACACTTAACATTTACGCTTGTGGACCCACAGTTTACAACTTTATTCACATTGGTAACGCTCGCCCCCTTTGCGTTTTCGATGTGCTTCGTCGCTATCTTGAGTGGCGCGGCTACACCGTTAATTTCGTGCAGAACTTTACCGATATTGATGATAAGCTCATAAAAAAGGCAAATGAGGAGGGCACCACCGTTCCCGAAATTGCAAAACGCTATATCGAGGAATTTTTTGTTGACTCAAAGGGTCTTAACATTCGTGAGGCTACCGTTCACCCCAAAGCCACCGAAAACATTGATGCAATTATTGAAATTATTAAAAAACTGGAAGAAAAAGGCTTTGCCTATGAGTCAAAGGGCGATGTTTACTTTAGAGCTAAGAAGTTTAAGGAATACGGAAAATTATCCCACCAGCCTTTAGAGGATTTAGAGGCAGGCGCCAGAATTGATGTAAGCGAGGTAAAGGAAGACCCAATGGATTTCTGCCTTTGGAAATCTGCCAAACCCAGCGAGCCATTTTGGCAGTCACCTTGGGGTAAGGGTCGCCCCGGCTGGCACATTGAGTGCTCTGCAATGGTAAACCGCTACCTTGGTGATACTATCGACATTCACTGCGGCGGTCAGGACCTTATTTTCCCCCACCACGAAAATGAAATCGCCCAGAGTGAGTGCGCCAACGGCTGCGCCTTTGCCCGTTTTTGGATGCACAACGGTTATATCAATGTTGATAACCGCAAAATGTCAAAATCCCTCGGCAACTTCTTCACCGTTCGCGAGGTTGCCAAGGTTTACGGTTACGAGCCCATTCGCTATTTAATGATTTCTTCTCAGTACAGAAGCCCTGTTAATTATAGCACCGATATTATCGAGCAGAGCAAGAATGCTTTAGAGCGCATTTACAACTGCTTTAAGGATTTGGATTTCGCCATTTCCCACGCCGAAAAAGGCGGGGAAGCACCCGAATTCCTTGAGGCAAGAAAAAATGAATTTATCACCGCAATGGATGATGATTTAAACACCGCCGATGCTTTGGCGGCAGTTTTCGGTCTTATCCGAGATATTAACACCCTTATTTCAAAGGGCGCAGAAAAAGACACCCTTGCCGCCTGCAAAGATACCCTTGATGAACTATGCGGCGTTTTGGGCCTTGGCTATAATAAAAAGGACGACAATTTAGATGCCGAGGTTGAGGCACTTATCTTACAGCGCACCGAGGCAAGAAAGGCAAGAGATTTTGCCACCGCCGATGCCATTCGCGATAAACTTAAAGGAATGGGAATTGTCCTTGAGGACACCCCGCAGGGCGTTAAATGGAGCAGGCAGTAAAAAAAGAGCCGCTGAACGGCGGCGATTTTAAGATAAATGTATCGGCTCACCACACTTTTGGCACCGATGCTGTGCTGCTTTCCCGTTTTGCTGGGGCAAAGGAAAACGACACCCTTTGTGACCTTGGCACAGGCTGTGGAATTATTGCACTTTTAATGCTGTGCGACAATAAACTTCAAAGGGCCTACGGTGTTGACATAAGCGAAGAGGCAATTTCCCTTTGTGAAAAAACAAAGGAGGAGTTAAACCTTGAAAAATTCCTCCCCCTTTGCGCCGATTTAAAGGAACTAAAGGGCAAAATCCCCTTTGGGGAATGCACCCTTGTCACCTGCAACCCGCCATATAAGGCGGCAGGAGCAGGCATTGTGAACCCTGACAGTGTAGACCGTATGGCTCGCCACGAAACGGCCTGCAATTTAGACGACATTTTAGCAGTGGCGGCAAAACTTTTGCAGTTTGGCGGCAGACTTTGTATGTGCCATCGCCCCGAACGAACGGCCGAGCTGCTGGCTAAAATGCGGGAACAAAAAATCGAGCCTAAAAAAATGCGTTTTGTTGCAAAAAGCAAAGGCTGCGAGCCCTGGCTTGTTCTTGTTGAGGGCAGGCGAGGCGGCAAAACGGGAATGCGTGTTGCCGACACCCTTTACATTGAGGAAAACGGGGAATTAAGCCCCGAAATGCTTAAAATTTACGGAAAGTATAAGGGATAAAAAATGGCAGGAAAACTTTTTGTTGTAGGCACCCCCATTGGAAATCTATCAGATTTTTCCCCTCGCGGAGTCCAGACCTTAAAAAATGTTGATTTCATCGCCGCCGAGGACACAAGGGTGAGTGTTAAACTGCTTAACCACTTTGAAATTAAAAAGCCTATGATTTCCTACTTTGAACACAACAAGCGGGAAAAGGGCGAGGAAATTATAAACCGCATTTTAGCGGGTGAAAACTGCGCTATTATAACCGATGCGGGAATGCCCTGCATTTCAGACCCAGGTGAAGACCTTGTTGGTCTTGCCCACGAAAAAGGGGTTTTGGTTGAATCGGTGCCCGGCCCAAGCGCTTTGGTCACTGCCCTTGCCATTTCGGGAATGGAAAGCGGCCGCTTCACCTTTGAGGGCTTTTTGTCGGTTAACAAGCAAAGTAGGCGTGAGCATTTAGCCTGCCTTCAAAACGAAAAGCGCACAATGATTTTTTATGAGGCACCACACAAGTTAACAGCCACCCTAAAAGATATGTTAAGCTTTTTTGGGGATAGGCAAATAGCCCTTGTTCGTGAGCTTACCAAGCTTCACGAAACCGTTGAGAGGACAACCCTTAGCGCCGCCGCTTTGTTTTATGGCGAGAACGCTCCAAAGGGTGAATTTGTTCTCATTGTTGAGGGCAAAAAAGAGGAAAATTGTGATGAATTGACCCTCCAGCAGGCAGTTTTAATGGCCAAAGAGCTTATGGGTAAGGGAATGAGCGCCTCGGCCGCCGC
>JAFTPI010000065.1 GCA_017463345.1 Clostridia bacterium
AAACAATTGGAAATTCTACTCATAATTTCTACAAAAAGTGTGATACTAACAAAGAACAAAAAACAACGACTCGTCTTAAGTTCTCTGGGATGTTTTTCGGCCTCATGTCAAGTATACACAAACGCATTTTAGGGCATTTTCGAACCATTTTGGGCTAGAACAAGGAGAAAATTCAGCACAAGCAAAAATGTGCCGAAAACCCGCAAAAATACTGGTTTTTGGCACATTTTAGAGTAGAGAAAAGGAGTAAATATATGAAAGCAACAGGTATTGTGAGAAGAATAGACGACCTTGGTCGTGTGGTTATACCGAAAGAAATCAGAAGAACTATGCGGATCCGTGAGGGTGACCCTTTAGAAATTTTTACAGGGGCTAATGGAGAGGTTGTATTTAAAAAATATTCCCCCATTGGCGAGCTGGGAGAGACAGCGGCGATTTATGCCGAGAGCTTATCCATCGGCACTAGACTTCCTATTATAATATGCGACCGTGACCACTGTATTGCTGCGGCGGGGATTTCCAAAAAAGAGGTTGTGGAGCGCAGGGTGACGCCCTTTTTAGAGAGCGTTATGGAGGAAAGAAAAACAAGTCTTATGGATACAAGCCCTGCCCTTGAGGGGGTTGAGCGGGAAACGGCTGTTGCAGCGCCGATTTTATCGGCCGGGGATGTTTGCGGTGCGGTTGTTTTGCTTTGCTCTGATGAGGGTGGCGCAGCAGGGGAGAGCGATGTTAATTTAGCCCGCGTTGCCGCCGCATTTTTGGGAAAACAGTTAGAGGACTAAAAAAACAAAACAATTGACATAAGCACTTAAAAGATATATAATGTAGTCGTTGGATTATGTAAACAAAAAGCAGGGATGCTTTTTAAATCTTAAAGATTTGGAGTGCCGAAATTGGAGAAGATAGTAATTAACGGAGGGAAAAGGCTTGTTGGCAGCGTTCGCATAAGCGGCGCCAAGAATGCCGCAGTTGCCATTTTACCCGCAGTGTTACTTGCCGACAGCCCCTGTCGGATTGAAAATTTACCTAATATTTCCGATGTTTCGGCAATTTACAAGGTTTTATCGGCCCTTGGCGCAAAGGTAAAGGTTATTGATTCCGCTACGGTGGAAATTGACCCCACGGGCGTTGATTCCTTTATTGTCACTCAGGATATGGCAAAGGGAATGCGCGCATCGAGCTACTTTTTAGGTGCTTTGCTAGGCCGCATGCAGCACGCCCGCGTTGCCCCTCCCGGTGGCTGCGATTTCGGCGTTCGCCCCATTGACCAGCACATTAAGGGTTTTGAAGCGCTGGGCGCAAAGGTTACTATTGAAAACGGTATGGTTGACGCTAAGGCACAGCGCCTTGGCGGTTGTTCCATTTATTTAGACGTTGTTTCGGTGGGTGCCACCATTAACATTATGCTTGCCGCAACAAAGGTGAGAGGCATGACGGTGATTGAAAACGCCGCAAGAGAGCCCCACATTGTTGACCTTGCAAACTTCCTTAACTCTATGGGTGCTAACATTATGGGTGCAGGCACCAACATTATTAAAATCCGTGGTGTTGAACACCTTGAGGGCACCACTTACAGCATTATTCCCGACCAGATTGAAGCGGGAACCTACCTTGCGGCGGCCGCCGCAACCAAGGGTGATATTACCATCACAAACGTTACCCCGAAGCACCTTGAATCAATTTTATCAAAGCTTGCCGAAATGGGCGCTGAAATTGAGCAGTTTGACGAGGCCGTTCGCATTAAGATGGACAAACGGCCGAGGCGCTGCAATGTTAAAACAATGCCTCACCCCGGCTTCCCCACCGATATGCAGCCTCAAATCGCCACAATGCTCACCCTGTGCGAGGGCACAAGCATCGTGACCGAGGGCGTTTGGGACAACCGTTTCCGTTATGTTGACCAATTAACCCTTATGGGTGCCGACATTCAGGTGGACGGTAAAATGGCGGTTATCACGGGTGTTGAAAAGCTAACCAGCGCCCCTGTTAAGGCGACTGATTTAAGGGCAGGCGCCGCAATGATAATTGCAGGTTTAATGGCCGAGGGCACCACCGAAATTACCGACATCGGTCACATTGACCGAGGTTATGAGGATGTTGTCCAGAAGTTCTCCTCCCTTGGCGGCGACATTAAAAGGGTTACCTACTTTGAGGGCGGCGAAATTCTGAAAGCGGAATAATATATTATATACAATATGTAAGGGCGGACTTTGTTCGCCCTTTTTTATAAAGAGGTTTTTAAATTATGGCTAAACTTTGTTCACTGTTTAGCGGCAGTGACGGAAACTGTACATACATAAGCGTGCGCGGTGTCGCCTTTTTGGTGGATGCGGGGGTTAGCGCAAGAAGCATTTTAAATGCCCTTGAAAAACGAGGTTATGAAAAGGAAGCCGTTAAAGGTATTTTTATAACCCACGAGCACACCGACCACGTTAAGGGACTTAAGATTCTACTTAAAACCCTGAATGTGCCTGTGTTTGCATCAGAAAAAACTCTTGCCGCGCTTTTTGAAAAGGAAATTTTAACCGAAAATAATATTACTGTCGCTGTGGATGGTGATTTTGAAGTTCAAAACATAAAGGTTACCCGTTTTGCCACCAGCCATGACTGTGAGGGTTCCAGCGGCTACCGCTTTAATTTAAGCGGCACCTGCTCGGTGGCCGTTTGCACCGATTTAGGTTTTGTAAGCGATGAGGTTTTGGAAAACTTAAAGGGCTGCCGCGGAATGGTTATTGAATCAAACCACGATTTAAAGATGCTTCGTGACGGGCCCTATCCCCATGAACTAAAGCTGCGTGTGGGCTCGGACCACGGGCACCTTTCAAACAATGCCTGCGCCGCAATTTTGCCCACGCTTTTTAAAAGCGGCACCACCCGCTTTATTTTAGGTCACATAAGCCGCCAAAACAACACCCACGCCGTTGCCCTTTCCTGCGCCAAGGCTGCCCTTATGGATATTGGCGCCGTGGCAGGGGAGGACTACCTGATTCTCTGTGCAGGGCAGTATGGCTGTGAGGAGGTTGTGCTGTGATTAAGGTGACACTTATTGTCCTTGGCGGCTTAAAGGAAAAGTTTTTTATTGAAGCGGCCAAGGAATATGAAAAGCGGCTTTCCCGTTTTTGCGAGCTTAAAACGGTGGAAATAAACCCCGTGAGTTTGCCCGATAACCCATCACAGTCGGAAATTGACAAAGCGCTTATAAAAGAAGCGGAGTTAATATTCAAAAAAATCCCTCAAAACAGCGAAGTAATCGCCATGTGCATTGAGGGAAAAAACCTATCAAGTGAGGAACTAAGTCAGCACATTTCCCAGGCTACTGATTTCGGCTCGGGGAATATTGTATTTATAATAGGTAGTTCTTTCGGTCTTTGTGAGGAGGTTAAGAAAAAGGCAAATCTTAAACTTTCAATGTCCAAAATGACCTTTCCCCATAAGCTTGCCCGCGTTATGCTTTTAGAGCAAATTTACAGGGCATTTATGATAAGCTCGGGCGGGGAATATCATAAATAGAAATAATCAAAAAAACTGTTGACTTTACAGAGGTGCTGTGATATAATCATACTACCTCTGTAGGTTCTTTTTTTTTGCGAAAAAAGACCAAATGAAAGGCTTTTTGCCTATTTGGTATGTGCTTTTCCCGCCCTCAACAAAATGTTGTGGAATCGGGTTTGCCAAGGGCGAAAAGGTCTGAGGGAGGCTATTTGCCCGCCGTTCTCATAAGGCGGGAAAAAATATTTCCGTAAAACGGGAGGTGCCGAAAAATGAGAGTAAAAATCACTTTAGCTTGTACCGAATGCAAGCAACGCAACTACAACACCATGAAAAACAAGAAGAACGACCCTGACCGTCTTGAGATGAACAAGTACTGCAGGTTCTGCAAAAAGCACACCGTACACAAGGAAACAAAGTAGGAGGCGCAAAATGAAAGTTACAAATAATATTTGCCGCATTCTTTCGCTGGTTTTAAGCGTGGCAGCACTGGTACTTTTCTTTTGTCCTTTTGCAACAATTGTTTCCAATGGTAAAGACATAGCATTTAACGGCGCACAGCTAAGCTTGGGCGGCGGAGAATTTGGGCTTGCAAAATCTGCTGATTTGCTTTTGTGCATGATTATCACAATTCTTTCAGCTGTTGCCGCAGGCGTAACCTTCACTAAGAAGGCTAAAATTTCTCGCTACACAGCTCCTGCTTTAATGCTTTTTGGCGCTATTTATATGCTGGTTGTTACCTTAAGCAATGCAACTTATTATGTTGACACCCGTCCTTTAACGGCTGTTTCCGCCGTTCGCTATGAGTGGGCAGTGCCTGTTGTTTGCATCGCCTTGTTTTTAGGCAGTGCTGCCGCAGTTGCACATCTGCTTCTTTCCGATTATATCGAGGTTAGCGAAACAAAAGGCAAGGTTGTTCTTTTAAAGCGAATTGCTCTTTTCTTCCGCGATTACAAGAGCGAAGCAAAGAAAATCGTTTGGCCGACCTTAAGGGATGTTGCAAAGAACACTTTGGTAGTGCTTGTTATCTGTCTTATCATCGGAGCTTTCATCTGGCTCTGGGATTTCGGTCTTGGTCAGCTGCTTAACCTAATCCTTAACATCGGCGCATAAAGCGAGATACAGGAGGTAAAGTTATATGGCTGAAACAAACGAAGCAAAATGGTATGTAATTCATACCTACTCAGGTTACGAAAACAAGGTTGCCAACGACCTTGAAAAGTTGGTTGAAAACCGCGGTATGCAGGATTTGATTGTTGATATTAAAATCCCCACCGAAACCGTAACCGAAATTAAGGACGACAAAAAAAGGGAAGTTGAAAGAAAAATTTTCCCCGGTTATGTTCTTATTAAAATGATTGTGACCGACGACTCATGGTACGTTGTTCGCAATATCAGAGGCGTTACGGGCTTTGTTGGCCCTGCTTCTAAACCCGTTCCCCTCACTGACAGTGAGGTAGCGGCTTTAGGTGTTGAAAAACACACTGTTGAGGTCGGCTATCAGGTTGGCGACACAGTTAACATTATCAGCGGTCCCTTGGAGGGCTACAGCGGCGTTGTTAAAGAAATTGACATTCCCGCAAATAATGTTTGTGTTGTTCTTTCCATGTTCGGCAGGGAAACCCCTGTTCAAATGGAGCTTGATCAGATTAAACTCGCAGACTAAATTAGGCAAATAAATGCTTTAGGCATTTGTTTAAAAACGGCTATTTTGCCGAACGGCACAATTTTTAAGTGCCACGGTGGGAGAGGCGGGAATAACGTACCGCTTCGACATGGTGAATAATCACCGCTACCACGAATTTTGGAGGTGCAAATAATGGCTCAGAAAATTACAGGTTACATTAAATTGCAGATCCCCGCAGGTAAGGCCACTCCGGCTCCCCCTGTTGGTCCTGCACTTGGACAACATGGTGTTAACATCATGGCGTTCACAAAGGAGTTCAATGAACGCACAAAGAACGACGCAGGCTTAATCATTCCGGTTGTTATTACTGTTTACGCAGACCGTTCCTTTAGCTTCATCACCAAAACTCCTCCGGCAGCAGTTCTCATTAAGAAGGCTTGCGGTATTGAAAGTGGCTCCGGCGTTCCTAACAAAACAAAGGTTGCACAAATCACAAGCGAGCAAGTGAGAAAAATCGCCGAGCAGAAAATGCCTGACCTTAATGCAGCAACCATCGAGACAGCAATGAGCATGATCGCAGGTACTGCACGCAGCATGGGCATCACAGTAGTCGATTAGTTCTCTCTCGTGGGAGGAAATTTCCGATTTAACCACTTATTGGGAGGTAAAAGAAAGTGAAACACGGTAAAAAGTATAATGAAAGTGCCAAGCTTATTGAGGCAGGAAAATTTTATGATGCCGCAGAAGCTTTGGAGATTGCTGTAAAAACCGGTACAGCAAAATTTGATGAAACGGTTGAAATCCACGTTCGTTTGGGTGTTGACTCCCGTCACGCTGACCAGCAGGTTCGCGGCGCAGTTGTTCTCCCCAACGGAACAGGTAAGGACGTTCGCGTTCTCGTATTAACAAAGGGTGACAAGGCTGATGCCGCTAAGGCTGCAGGCGCTGAGTTTGTCGGCGCAGAAGAACTTGTTGCTAAGATTCAGAATGAAAACTGGCTTGATTTCGATGTTGTTATTGCAACACCTGATATGATGGGCCTTGTTGGCCGTCTTGGTAAGGTTTTAGGCCCCCGCGGTTTAATGCCTACTCCTAAGGCAGGTACGGTTACACCCGACGTTGCTAAGGCTGTTACCGAAGCAAAGGCAGGTAAAATCGAATACCGTCTTGACAAAACCAACATCATTCACTGCCCCATCGGCAAGGTTTCCTTTGGTCCTGAAAAGCTCCAGGAAAACTTTGACGCTTTAATGGGCGCAATCATTAAGGCTAAGCCCGCAGCAACCAAGGGACAGTACATTAAGTCCTGCGTTCTTGCTACCACAATGGGCCCCGGCGTTAAGCTCAATGTTGCAAAATTCGGTGCTTAATTTTAAGTGCTGAAAAAAGGGGTTGACAACACGAGGTTTTCGTGTTAAAATCCTATATGCTGATCCGAAGACAGCAGGTTCCGTTTTAAACGGTGTAAAGAAATGGCCTGCCGAGGTGTGCGAACAATTCTTTAATTTTTAAAGTATTTTTCCGCCTATCTCGTGTCTTTCGGGATAGGCGATTTTTATTGACAAATTATTTATTTTTCATTCGGAGGTGAAATTACATTGCCGAACGCAGCAGTATTAGAACAAAAGAAAAAGCAGGTTGTAGAGCTTTCTGCTAAAATCGCAGAATCTTGCACCGGCGTTGTTGTTGACTACAAGGGTATTAACGTTGCTGATGACACCAAGCTCCGTAAGGAACTTCGTGAAGCAGGCGTTGAATATTTCGTAGTTAAGAACACTATTCTTTCCCGCGCAATTGCAGGAACTGACCTTGAGGAAATGAATTCCGTTTTAGAGGGCACCACCGCTATTGCAATCTCGAAAGAGGATTATGTTGCAGCAGCAAGAATCTTAAAGAAATTTGCTGACGCACACGACAACTTCTCTATCAAAGCAGGTTATCTCGATGGCAAGGTTATCTCTCTTGACATGGTTGACTCTCTTGCAAAGCTCCCGAGCAGAGAGGTTCTTCTTGCTACCGTGCTTGGTGCATTCCAGGCTCCTATGGCAGCATTTGCTCGTGCCGTACAGGCTATTGTAGACAAAAACGGTGACGCTGAATAATCGCGCACCAAACACTAAACAAAAAAATTAAATTGGAGGAAAATAAAATGGCATCCGAAAAAGTTACAGCTATTATTGAAGAATTAAAAGTTCTTACCGTTCTTGAGCTTTCTGAGCTCGTTAAAGCAGTTGAAGAGGAGTTCGGCGTATCCGCTGCAGCAGCAGTTGCAGTAGCAGCTCCCGCAGCAGGTGGCGCAGCAGCCGCCGCTGAAGAGAAAACCGAGTTTGACGTTGTATTGGCTTCTGCAGGCGCAGAGAAAATCAAGGTTATCAAGGTTGTTAAGGACATCGCAGGTCTTGGCCTTGCTGAGGCAAAGGCTCTCGTTGATGGCGCTCCTAAGACTCTTAAAGAAGCAGTTTCCAAGGAAGAAGCTGAAGACATTAAGGCTAAGCTTACCGAAGTTGGCGCAACTGTTGAAATTAAATAATTTGTTTCAAGCTTTAAAAGGACCGTGCTTTTGCACGGTCTTTTTTTTATTGCTTTTTTACAAACCACACGCAGTATCGGTTAATAAATATTGTAACAGAGCATACTTGTCAAATTTTTAAAAAGGGTGTATAATTTATTTAATTTATACTTTATTCTCAAAAAAAGGAGAGATTTAGCATGAAAAAGTTTTTAAACCGCCTGTTTATCGACGGCCTTTCGGGTATGGCGTTGGGACTTTTTTCCACCCTTATCATCGGTACCATTTTGGCACAAATTGCCTCCTTTATCCCCGGTGTTGTGGGTACATACCTTTTGGCCGCCTCTAAAGCCGCAAAGGCACTGACCGGTGCGGGCATCGGTGTTGGCGTTGCTGCAAAATTAGGCGCTAAGCCCTTGACTGCAGTTTCCGCCGCCGTTGCAGGCCTGATTGGCGCATTCCCCGGAGCTGTTGTGACAGGTGAGATTGCCTTTGGTGCCCCAGGTGAGCCCCTTGGCGCCTTTGTTGCTGCTTATGTTGCCATTGAAATCGGTCAGCTTGTTGCAGGCAAGACCAAAATCGACATTATTTTAACCCCTCTTTGCTGCATTTTGTCGGGCGCCGTTGCAGGCTTCCTTGTTGGCCCGCCTATTTCCAAGTTTATGCAGTGGGTTGGCGCAATTGTAAACTTTAATGTTGAGCAAAGTCCTATTATCGGCGGCATTATTGTGTCTGTAGTTATGGGTATCCTTTTAACCCTTCCCATTTCCTCTGCCGCCATTGGCATTGCAATGAATTTATCGGGCCTTGCCGCAGGTGCCGCTGTTGTTGGCTGTTGCTGCAATATGGTGGGCTTTGCCGTTGCAAGCTATCGTGAAAACAAATTCGGCGGTCTTATTGCACAGGGTATCGGCACCTCAATGCTTCAAATGCCCAACATTGTAAGAAGGCCTCTTATCTGGCTGCCTGCCATAATTTCCTCGGCTATTTTAGGCCCCATTTCCTCAGCAGTGCTTAAAATGACCTGTAATGCCACGGGCTCTGGTATGGGCACCGCAGGTCTTGTGGGACCGTTGATGTCCTATGACACAATGGTTAATGTTGACGGCTTTGCTTGGCAGATTGCTTTAATTGAAATTTTACTTATGCACTTTGTTCTGCCCGCTGTGATTTCCCTTGGAGTCAGTGAAGCAATGCGTAAGCTTAACCTTATTAAAAAAGGCGATATGCGCCTTGATGTGTAAGCTATGACCGAGAAGGAACGCGCAAAAAAAGCGGTTGAGTTTTTAAAACAAGAGTACCCCGATGCTATTTGCTCCCTGAATTATACCGATGCCTTTCAGCTTCTCATTGCCACCCGCCTTTCGGCCCAGTGCACCGATGCCAGGGTTAACCTTGTAACGCCTGAGCTTTTTAGAAATTATCCTACCGCAGAAAAAATGAGTCAGGCCCCTGTGGAAAAAATTGAGGAGCTTATTAAAACCTGCGGTCTTTACAAAACAAAGGCTAAGGATTTAAAGGAAATCGCCACAAGAATTATGTCGGTTTACGGAGGAAAAGTGCCAAAGGAAATGGATGACCTTTTAACCCTTTCGGGTGTTGGCAGGAAAACCGCCAACCTTGTCAGGGGTGATATTTTCGGGCTTCCTGCTATTGTATGCGACACGCATTTTATCCGCCTTTGTAATAGACTTGGCTTTGTTTCCACAAAAGACCCGCTAAAGGTGGAACAAAAAATGCTTAAACTTTTGCCCCTTTCACAGTCCAACAACTTTTGCCACCGTGCCGTGCTTCACGGAAGGGCTGTGTGCACCGCAAGGCAGGCATTTTGCGAAAAATGTGTTTTAAAGGAAATTTGCAAGAAAAAATTGGAGAAAAAATAACTATGCCACAAAAAAGAGTTGCCGCAATTCACGATATATCAGGCTTTGGCAAGTGTTCATTAACGGTTGCCCTGCCTATAATTTCGGCTGCAAAAATTGAAACGGCGGTTATTCCAACGGCTGTGCTTTCCACACACACAGGCGGCTTTAAGGGCTACACTTTTCGTGATTTAACCGAGGATATTTTGCCTATAGCCAAGCACTGGAAAAGTGAAAATTTGAAATTTGACGGCATTTATACAGGCTACCTTGGTTCAAAAAAGCAGGTGAGCCTTGTTAAGCGAACTATAAACCTTTTAAAGGATGAAGGCACCCTCGTTGTGGTAGACCCCGTTATGGGGGACCACGGAAAACTTTATGCAGGCTTTGCACCCGATTTTCCAAAGGAAATGCTTACTCTGTGTGAAAGCGCCCACATTATTGTGCCCAACATCACAGAGGCCTCCTTTATGCTGGGGGAGGATTATCTTGAGCCTCCTTACACAAAGGAATATGTTGAGAGCCTAATCAAAAGGCTGGCCGCCGCCACGGGCGCGCAGGTGGTTTTAACAGGTGTTTGCTTTAAAAAGGGTGAAATAGGAGCCAGCGTTTATAAAAACGGTGAAATATTTCACTATTTAACAGAGCGTGAGGACGCTGTTTTTCACGGTACGGGCGATGTTTTCGCAAGCGCTTTGACCGCCGCTCTTTTATCAGGTAAAAATGTGTTTGATGCGGCAAAAATTGCAGTGGATTTCACAGTTTTGTGCATAAAGAAAACTTTAGAAGAAAACAGCGACCGCCGTTACGGTGTTAACTTTGAAAGCTGTCTTTCGGACTTTATGAGAATTTTGGAGTAAATTTTGATGAACGAAGAATTTATCCGAATAAGCGCCCTTTTGGGGCAGGAAAAATTTGAAAAACTGCAAAACGCAATCGTTGCCGTTTTTGGTGTCGGCGGTGTTGGCGGCGCTGCTGCCGAGGCACTAATTAGAAGCGGTGTCGGCACCATTCACGCATTTGACAGCGACACCGTTGCCGTTAGCAACCTAAACCGCCAGGCGGTTGCCTTTAAAGGCACAGTAGGCAAAAGCAAAACGGCAGTTTTAAAGGAAATGGCAAAGGAAATCAGTGATAGTGTTACCGTTATTCCCCACGAAATTTTTTATTCCCCTGACACTGCCGACAGCATTGATTTAACACAGTTCGATTTTATAATCGATGCCATTGACACAGTAACCTGCAAAACCGAGCTTATTGCTCGGTCTTCCGCTTTGGGCGTTCCCATTATCAGCGTTATGGGAACGGCAAACAAGCTTGACCCTTTAAAACTCACCGTTACCGACATTTATAAAACCGAGGGCTGCCCACTGGCCCGTGCTATGAGGGCGGCACTTAAAAAGAGGGGCGTTAAAAAACTTACGGTTATTTATTCCACCGAAACCCCAATTAAGGCTGAGGATTTCGGGGAATACCGTGAAACGGGCAGGCCCTGCCCCGCAAGCGCAATTTTTGTACCTGCCGCCGCAGGACTGATTGCCGCCCAAAATGCGGTGAAATATTTGACAAAATAAAGGCTATAAAGACCTCAACTTTGAGGTCTTTATTTTTTTGTAGATTTTTGCTTCAAGATGTAATATAATTAAAGAAAGGTATAAACTGCTTTTTAAAAAAGGGTGTTTTGTTATGAAGATTAGCGATGTTAAAGAAATTTTAGAGGCCGAGGTGTACTGTGGGGAAGACCTTTTTGACTTTGAGGTTAAATCGGCATTCGGCAGTGATATGATGAGCGATGTTCTGGCCTTTGTTGATGACCAGACCGTGCTACTCACGGGGCTTTTAAATCCTCAGGTTGTGAGAACTGCGGCAATGCTTGATTTAAAGTGCATTGTTTTTGTTCGCGGCAAAAAGCCCACCGAGGAAATCATTGCTTTGGCAAAGGAGTGCGGCATTTCGGTGCTTTCCACCGAGTGCAGGCTTTTTGTGTCCTGCGGCAGGCTTTATGAAAAGGGCCTTTGCGGAATAGGAGGGGCACGATGAGCGAGCTTTTGAAACTCAGCTATCAAATTGACGGAGATAACTTCTCCTCTGCAGGTGAGGCTTCGGCAAATGTTAAGAAAAAGCTTCGCCAACTGGGGCTTGACAATGAGATTATCCGCCGCGTTGCCATTGCAATGTATGAGGGTGAAATCAACATGGTTATCCATGCTAATGGCGGCACCGCCGAGGTTACCGTTTCTCCCAAAAAGATAGAAATTCTCCTTTCTGATTCAGGCCCCGGCATTGAAAATGTTGAGCTTGCCATGCAGGAGGGCTATTCAACAGCCCCCGATAATGTTCACGCTTTGGGCTTTGGCGCGGGAATGGGACTTCCAAATATGAAAAAATACACCGATGAAATGAGAATTGAGTCAACCATAGGCGTTGGCACAACCGTTTATATGATGGTTAATATTAAATAATTCAAGAGGTGAAACAATGACTGAATTTTTACATTCGGTTTTTCTTGATGAAGAAAAATGCACAGGCTGCACCACCTGCGTTCGCCGTTGTCCCACCGAGGCTATTCGAGTTAAGGGCGGCAAGGCAGTTATTGAAACGGCAAAGTGCATTGACTGTGGAGAGTGCATTAGGGTTTGTCCAAAAAAGGCAAAAAAGGCATTCTCTGACAAACTTGAAATCATAAATAATTATAAGTATAAAATTGCCCTCCCGGCCCCTGCGCTTTACGGTCAGTTTGACCACATGGAGGACATTGATTACATACTGAACGGTCTTAAGGAATGTGGCTTTGACCAGGTTTTCGAGGTGGCAAAAAGCGCCGAGCTTGTAACCGAATATACAAGGGAATATTTAAAAAACGAGAGCATTCCCCGCCCTGTAATTTCCTCTGCCTGCCCTGCGGTGGTAAGGCTTATTTCGGTGCGCTTTCCCTCCCTTTGCCAAAATGTACTGCCTATATTAGCACCTGTTGAATATGCCGCGCGCATAGCTAAGGATAAGGCACTAAGCGAGCATAAGGATTTAAAAAGGGAAGACATTGGCGTATTCTTTATCAGCCCTTGCCCTGCAAAGGTAAGCTATGTTAAAAACCCCATCGGCGTTAAAAAGAGTGAAATTGACGGGGTAATTTCAATTAAGGAAATGTACTTTAAACTGCTTCCCATAATGAACAAAATGAAAAACCCCGAGCCTATGAGTGAGTCGGGTAGAATAGGCATTAGCTGGGCGGGCTCAGGCGGCGAGGCATCGGCCCTTTACAATAGCCAGTACATTGCCGCCGATGGTATTGAAAATGTTATTAAGGTACTGGAGGAAATTGATAACAAAACCTTTGGTCGCCTTGAGTTTGTTGAGCTTAACGCCTGCCAGGGTGGCTGTGTTGGCGGCAGCCTTAATGTTGAAAACCCTTATGTTGCAAGGGCAAGACTTCACATTCTGCGCCGCTATCTACCCGTTAGTGCCGTTGCAACGGCCAAGGAAAACCGGGCCCATTTCGGCAGCTGTCTTTGGGAAAAGGAACTTAAAGGCTCATCGGTTTTAAGGCTTGATGAGGATATGGTGGTTGCCCTTAAGAAAATGTCGCAGATTGCCGAGCTTGAGAAAAGCCTTTGCGGCAAGGACTGCGCCGCCTGCGGTGCCCCCTCCTGCCACGCCTTTGCCGAGGATGTGGTGCAGGGAAGAGCAAGGCTTGAAGACTGCGTGT
>JAFTPI010000066.1 GCA_017463345.1 Clostridia bacterium
ACAAAGGGGTTAAGGAAAGCAATAAGAATTGCACCGATGGCTGCGGTGATGATGGTGTAAACCGAAGCGTTCTTTGTGATAGCAACGCAGGCAACAGATTCACCGTAGGTTGTGTTGGGGCAGCCGCCGAAAAATGCGCCAACCATTGAGCCAACGCCGTCGCCAAGGAGGGTTCTGTGAAGACCGGGCTCGGTGAGAAGGTCGGTTTCAATAATGGAAGAAATGTTTTTGTGGTCAGCAATGTGCTCAGCAAAAACAACGAATGCAACAGGAACATAAGCCGCAGCGATGGTGCCAATGTAAGCGCCGTTTAATTCACCGATGCCGCCGAAAGCGGTAAGGAAGGTGAACTCAGGCACTGCGAAGAAGGTTTTAAGGGTTACGCCGTCAGCTACAAGGTTTGTGAAGTTAGCGAAGTTGATAAGCTGAAGTGCGGTGTTGTTTGTTGCAATACCGATAACAGTGAAGATAGCAGCAACAACATAACCTGCCAAAATACCAATGATGAAGGGAATGAGCTTAATGGTTTTCTTGCCATAGGTTGAGCAAAGCATTGTAACAGCCAGGGTTACAAGACCAACGAGAACGCAAATGAGAACATTTGCAGTGGACACGCCTTCAACCTGAACGCCGCCCTTTTGCAAATCGCCGATTGCGTTACCTGCAAGGGACAAACCGATGATAGCAACTGTGGGGCCGATAACTGCGGCGGGCATAAGTTTGTTTAACCAGTTAACGCCTGCAAACTTAACGATGATGGCGATAACAACATAAACAAGGCCTGCCAAAATTGCGCCGAGGATAAGACCAACGTAGCCAAGTGCTACCGACACGCCGCCTGCAAAAGCAGCTGCCATTGAGCCTAAGAATGCGAAGGAAGAACCAAGGAAAACAGGGCTTTTTGCTTTAGTAAACAAAACGTAAACCAAAGTGCCCACACCTGCGCCGAAAAGAGCGGCGGCAGGGCTCATGCCGTGACCGACAATTACGGGAACCACCAATGTTGCTGCCATAATTGCCAAAAGCTGCTGAATTGCGAAAACAATCAGCTGACCGAATTTGGGACGGTCTTTAACATTGAAAATCATTTTCATTTTCTTTTTCCCCTTATGTTTTATTTTTTTCTAAAACGAGGGCATTTTTGTTTCCCTCGGATTATATATATTAAGGTAGGGCTATTCCCCAAAAATTTCTACCGAGCAAACGCTGTCGATGGGCGGCATTTTAACAAACACCCGCTCGTTTTTGGCAGTGGGCACATTTTTGCCCACATAATCGCCTCTTATAGGAAGTTCCCTGTGACCGCGGTCAACAAGGACCGCCAGCTGCACTGCTTCGGGGCGGCCGAATTTCATAACCGCCTCAAGGGCTGCGCGGGCCGTTCTGCCCGTGAACAAAACATCATCCACCAAAACAACCTTTTTTGCCGCAACCGAAAAGGGAATGTTTGAGCTGTTTAAAACGGCCTCCTCGGAAACCTCGCTTAAATCGTCGCGGTAAAGGGTGATGTCAAGACTGCCCACCGGCACCTTAACACCCTCTATTTCAAAAATGTTTTGGGCAATTTTTTCGGCCAGCGGCACCCCCCTTCGCTTAATGCCCAAAAGGCAAAGACCGCCGCCGCCTTGGTTTTTTTCCAAAATTTCGTGGGAAATGCGTTTTAAAGCGCGGTCAACCGCTGTTTCATCCATTAAAATAGATTTCAGGTGCTGCACTGCTTTTTCCCTCCCGAAACACAAAAGAGTTATATATACATATTATATATAATATAAGCTTCGCTTTTTTGTGGCAAAACTCACTTTTCCCACACCACATATCATACCACAAGATATTGTGTTTGTAAAGAAATTTGAATGATATTTTGGATTTTCTTGTATATTCAGGGTGAAAAATGCCAATATTATGAGTGGCCGACAAATTCTTCCTTGCCAAATTGTAGGTTTGCACAAACAATTTACCATTTTTTACCAAAAAACCAAGGTTTTTAAGGTTACAATCTTGTAACCTTTGTAATTTTTTTGTTATTTTTGTGTAAATTCTACAAAAAAAGGCGGGTTTTTGCCGTTTGACAGTTGCAATTTTTTAAGCTAAAATGTTTCCTCGGTGATGAAAACGCCCACAACGTAGCAATTTAAACCCGAAAACAACATCTCTTTCTTCTTTGTTTTCGGTAAGAGGAGTTATTTAATGAGTATGCTAAATCACTTAAAAGCACATAAAAGTCTTGTGCTTAGAACACTGACCGCCGTGCTGCTTGCAGCGGCCACCATTCTCAGTGTTTTTGCTATAATGCTTTCACTTAACACAGTTTCCCTTATTGTTAACGGTGAAAAATTTACATTCAAAACATCAAAAACAAACGAAGCCGAGGTTTTGGCCCTTGCAGGCTATGAAAGCGGCGATTATGTTCTTAACAGCGCAAGTGTGAACGGCAAGGTTATCACCCTTGATATTACCCCCACCTTCCCTGTTTATGTTACCACAGGCAACACAGTTATTCCCGTAACCTTTGCCAAGGGCACGGTAAGTGATGTTTTAAAGCTTGCAGGCATTACCCTTGACAAGCACGACATTGTAAGCCTTGCACTAAACAGTGAGGTTACTGAAACTAAGTACATTGATGTTGTTAATGTTGATTACCTAACCGAAACGGTTACCGACAAAAACAGCAACACCATTGTTACCTTCCAGAAAAAGCTGGTCAACGGAAATGTTGTGGAAACCGAGGTGCTCTCCACCAAAACAGCCTATGTTACCGAGCGCGTTCCCGCCTCTAACGCTGTTAAGGAACAGAGCGTTACCACAAGCGCAAACGTTGGTGCAATGTCCACCCTTATGCCAAGCGCCCCCATTGAGCTTGACAAGAACGGCAACCCCGTTAATTACAAAAAGCATTTAACCACCACCGCCACTGCCTACACCTACACCGGCAACAACTGCTCAACAGGCGTTGCGCCCCAGGTTGGTTACATTGCGGTTAACCCTAAGTTTATTCCTTACGGAACAAAAATGTTTATTAAATCCTCCGACGGTCGTTATATTTACGGCTACGCCGTTGCTGCCGACACAGGCGGATTTATTAGACAATACCCCTACAACATTGACTTGTTTTTAGAAAGCGAAGCCGAGTGCGTTAAGTTCGGCAGGAGAAGCGTTGAAATCTTTATTCTTGAATAATTAAAAGCCCGAATTAAGGGTTGTACTCTAAAGGACAGTAATTTAAAAAGCAGAAACGAAATTTCGTTTCTGCTTTTTCTTATGCTTTACTTATAAGGTTTTAGGATATCCTAAGCATTTGGAAAATGTGATGTACATTTTCCCTGCTTGTTACGGTATGCGACAAAAATTATTGACTTCTAATCGATATTATGATATCATTATATCAAGATATAATGATATCATTTTGGAGGTGCTATCTTTGATTAAAGAGAACAAAGCCACTCGCACTAGACAAGTCCAATTTAGAATGGACCCTGCTAAAGTAAAACGTTTACTTGCAGCTATTGCTTACGATGACAATATGCATAGTATGGCAGATTTGTTTAATAAAGCGGCTGATGAATATTTAAAGAAGCAGGAAGAAAACGGAGGAAAAGGCAATGGCAAATAAAATCGTATATCGCACCGAAGACGAGGTTAGAGATAGTGCTAAAATTCAACTTGGCTTTGATAAGGTTGAAGCTAATGTAAAACAAGGAACAGGACAAATTACAACTTTCAATCAGTTGGGCTTTAAAGGTGTGATTGATAAACCTGACGGATGGTATCTTCCGGATGACTGCACCTTGCCTGCAATTATTTTGGAGACGAAATCAGAGCAAGAAGATATTTCATTGCAAAAATGGGTAAACGAACTTATAAAAAATCTCAATATCGTAAGAAAGAAATATAAAAATGTCTGCGGCATTCTATATAATGGCGTTGATATTAGAGTGTTCAAAAACGATACCGAATTATGCAACATAGAAATCTCAAATGTGCTTCAGGACAAATCATATTATTTGTCGCTTTTTACACAAGACACAATTGACAAACAGCATATTTACAATTTGACAAAACGCATTAACGATTGTTTGCATACAGAATTTGGTATAAAGAATTTATATCATCGAATGATTTTTACTGCCTGTGCATTGGTTGCTAAAAGATACGGTGCATTATTGGTTAAAAATATGAATTTTACTTTGATGAAAAATTCTATTTTAAGTACTCTTTCAAAATCATTGGAAGATAGCAGAAAACAGAACTTAAAACTTGATTTGCTTACAGAGGTGTATGCTGAAATCAAGATGAATAACACTACAAATCAAGATGCGATTAACAATTTTATTGATTGGGTTTCTGAAATCTCGGATTGCGTTAACTCAGACTATTGGAATGGCGAAGATGTTATGGGTATCTTCTTCAATGAGTTTAACCGCTATAAGAAAAAATCCGAAAGCGGTCAGGTTTTCACCCCTGACCACATTACCTCTTTTATGTATAGGCTGATTGAAGTTAATCAAAATGACAAGGTATTAGATGCAGCTTGTGGATCGGGTGCTTTTTTGGTAAAAGCAATGTGTAATATGATGAAGGAAGCTGGCGGAATCAATACGAAAAAAGCATCTCAAATTAAAGATACTCAGTTGTATGGTATTGAATTTGATAGGGAAATATTTGCTCTTGCCTGTGCAAATATGCTTATTCATAAAGACGGAAAAACAAACTTGGAACACCTTGATAGCAGAACACGAGAGGCTTGTGATTGGATTAAATCAAAAAGCATTACGAAAGTGCTTATGAACCCACCTTTTGAGTCTAAATATGGTTGCTTGACTATCGTTGAAAACGTATTAAAAAATGTACCAAGAAATACAAAGTGTGCGTTTGTTCTCCCTGATAAGAAATTGGAAAAAGATAAAAAGGGAAGAAAACTACTCAAGCACAGTACTCTTGAGAAAATCATAAAATTGCCTGAAAAAGTTTTCTCAGAAGGAGTTACAACCTCCATCTTTATTTTTACAGCAGGAGTTCCTCAAAATGATAAGGAAATCTTCGCTTGTTACATAGAGGAAGATGGATTGGAAACCGTTAAAAATCAAGGTAGACAAGATATTAAAGACAGATGGCAAAGTATCGAAGATAGATGGGTGGATATTATCCGCAAACAATCGGGAGATGATACTGTTCAATGGATTAAGCCTTCTAAAAATTTGAGCTATCAAATGCCCGAAAAACCATTTGAAATTTTTGAAGAAGATTTCACAAAAACAATGATGGATTACTTGATGTTTAAGCAAGGAATTGATGTGAAGGAATTTAGCGAATCTTTAGTAAAAAAGGTTATGTATGAGAGTGATATAACTTCTAAAAACAACAATGTTGTTATTTCAATTAGTAGTGAGGATAAGCAAGATGAAACCGATTAAAATTGAAGAATGGGGTACATTTCCAATAGGAGAACTTTTTGATATACACCCAACTAAAGCATACAAATTAACGAATAGCTCACTTATGGAAGAAGATGGCGTTAATCCTGTTGTTGTTAATTCGAGTTTCAATAACGGAATTGGAGGATACACAAATCAAAAAAACACAGAAAAGGGCGGAATAATTACATTTAGTGACACAACTTCTGCTGATGCTATTTTCTTTCAGGAAAAAGATTTTGTGGGATATCCGCACGTACAAGGAATGTACCCAATTGGAAAGTATAAAGATAAATGGAGCAGGTATTCATTATTATTCTTTGTTTCCGTATTTAGAAACCGTGCTTTAGGATTGAATTATGATTATGTCAATAAATTCACAAGAGAATCAGCAAAACAAATAAGCATAAAACTGCCTGTTGATAAAACAGGCAATCCAGATTTTTCATATATGGAGTCATATATGAAAAATCTGGAACTTGCAGTCAGCTCTTCGCTGACTGACTTGCAGTCAGCGAAGAAATTCGGTGTTTCTTCAAAAATCAACACAACGGAATGGGCAACTTTTCATTTATATGATATTTTTGAGATTGACTCCGGCACAAAGTTAGATAAATCAAAAATGGATACGACTACACCCAAAATCAATTTCGTAGGCAGATCTAACTTTAATAATGGTATTACACAAAAGGTGAATGAAATACAGGGATTAAAACCGTATGACGCAGGGTGTCTGACTTTGGCTTTGGGAGGTGCATATTTAGGTTCTTGCTTTATTCAAGAAGAAGCATTTTATACAAGTCAAAATGTAGTGGTTTTAATTCCTAAAAAGGATATTTCTTTTGAAGCAAAACAGTTTATAGCTACTGCGATCTTCAAAGAAAGCCAAAATAATTACAGGGCATTTATTAAAGAATTAAATTCTCATATAAAACGAGATTTTGTAATTAAATTGCCCGTGCAAGAAGACGGTGAACCGGATTATTTGTTTATGGAAGAATATATGAAGAATATCTTCCAAAAAACTAGATATGTTTTTAGTAAGATGGCAGAGTGCATCTAATTTATAGGAAATATAAAAAAGCTGTGTGGAAATTTTCTACACAGCTTTTTACTATCCTTTAGAGTACGATTCTTACTTCGGGCTTTTTTATTGTGAATACAACAAGGTTCCTCTCCCCCGCCCGCAATTTAAATTGCGGGCGGGTCGGGTTCTTATTTCTCTAATTCCCTTTCCAAAGCCTCCTGCTCCTCCAAAAGGGCAAGGATTTTTTCTTCACATTCCTCGTTTTCTGCCGATAAAACCGATAGTTTTTCATAATCACTTGAAAACTCCTCACACTCTCTGCTGATTTGATTAAGGCGATTTTCAAGTTTTTCTATCTCCTTACCGATTTGGCTGAGGCGCTTTTCCTTTAATTGCCGCTCCTTTAAGGGGGTTGTGTATTTTTTCTTTTCCTTTTTAACTGTTTCGGTTAAAAGGGTTTTTTGTTGTTCGGCCTGCCTTTTCTCCCTCTGCCTTCGCCAATCGGCATAGCCAAAGGGATAATAGGTAACCCCATCTTCTTCGAAAACAAGAAGGCTGTCGGTAATCTGCTCTAAAAAATAGCGGTCGTGGGAAACACAAATAAGGGTGCCCGAAAACTCCTTGAGCATATTTTCAAGCGCCTCTTTTCCCACAATGTCCATATGGTTTGTGGGCTCATCTAAAAGCAGGAAATTGGGCTTCAAATTAAAAATTTTGCAAAGGGCAAGGCGCACACGCTCGCCGCCCGATAAAACATCAATGGTTTTAAAAACCTCATCCTTTGTGAAAAGGAAAGCGCCAAGTTTAGTTCTCGCCTCGGTTGCAGTCAGCAAGGGAAACGCGTTTTGATAGTTTTCCAGCACCGTTTCAAAGGATTTTTCGCTTGCCATTTGCTGGTCAAAATAACCCATCGTCACACCTGCACCAAAATAATAATCCCCCGAAAGGGCGGGGATTTTACCCGTGAGTGTTTTTAAAAAGGTGGATTTTCCCATTCCGTTTGAGCCGATAATGCCCACCTTGGCGCCCCGTTTAAGCTCTAAATTAACGGTGGACAGCACCTTATCGTAGCCGATTTTAAGCTCCTTCACGGTGAGTGCCGTGCCGGCCGACTGCACCGTGGGGGTAAGGTCGGTGTAAAATGCCTTAAGGTCAAATTTTTCAGGTGGCGAAATTGGCACCATTCTGCCTATTTCCTTTAATTTTGACTGTGCCATTGCCGCCTTGGTTGCCTTGTATCGGAAACGGTCAACCAGCTCGTTTAATCGGGCAATTTCCCTTTGCTGAGCCTCATATTCCTTTTTGTGTTTCAAAAAGTTATCCTTTTTCTGACGCACAAAGGCAGAATAGTTGCCGTTATATTTTGTAAGGGTGCCGTAGGCCGCCTCATAAACGGTGGTAACAACCTTATCAAGGAACATTCTGTCGTGGGAAACAAGGAGAACGGCGCCGGGGTAGGCGCTTAAATATTCCTCAAGCCATTCGGTGGCCGCAAGGTCAAGGTGGTTTGTGGGCTCGTCAAGGAGCAAAATATCGGGCTTTGAAAGCAGCAGGCGGGCAAAGGCAATCTTAGTGCGCTGACCGCCCGAAAATTCACTGAGTTTCTTTGCTTCATCGGCCTTTGTAAAGCCAAAGGAGGAAACCACCGTTTCATATTCCTTATCGAAGCAGTCGCCGCCAATATTTTTGAAATAATCGGAAAGCTCGCTGTATTCCTGCGCCGCGGCGGCATCGTTTTCGGTTTCCATTTTTAAAAGCAGGGTGTCCAGCCGCTGTCTTATTTCGGTAAAACGGGAAAAGGCCTTTTTAACCTCCTGCTCCAAAGTTATGCTGTCGTCACTAAAGGCAAGCTGTTTTAAAAAGCCTATTTTAAGCTCGCCGTTTTTAACAACGCAGGGAACATCATGGTTTTCGCCGAAAATATCCAGCTCCCCCGCAACACCGCGAAGAAGTGTGGTTTTGCCCGCGCCGTTTCTGCCCACAACGGCGATTTTCATTTTATCCTTAATTTCAAAATTTATATCCCTTAGAATTTCATTTGCCCCAAGGGTTATATTGCCGTTTATAATCTGATAATGCATTTAAAACCTCACAGTGTGACAGGACTCGAATTAACTATTATCGGCATAATGCCGTTTTCCTCTATATCAATGACCGCGTAGGAGGGTCTGCCCTCCCTGGGCATAGAAACCGAGCCCGGATTCACAAGATAAACCCCGTTTTCATATTTTATAAGAGAGGAGTGGGTGTGCCCGAAAAGGGCGATTTTCGCACCCCTTTTTTCGGCCGCCTGCAAAAAGGGCACTGTCGACTGCTTAACATAGTAAGGGTGACCGTGGGAATAAAAAATCAGGGTGCCGTTTAGATTTTCCATTGCCGTGCTGGGGTTTAGAGCGCCGAAATCGCAGTTACCGCTGACCTTGTGGAAAATTTTGTCACGAAATTCATCTTCTAGCGCCTCAATATCCCTTAAACAGTCACCAAGAAAAAACACGTGGCTTGCCTGTGGTTGAGCGGCAAGGGCGCGCCTTAGGGCTGAAACATTGCCGTGGGAATCGGAAAAAACCAAAATTCGCAAAAAATCACCCCACATAAGAAAATTTAAATTAACATATTATATAGTATACATTATCAGGGCGGTGAATTCAAGATGAACGACATGGAGAAAATGTTAAACGGGCTGACAAAAGAGGACCTTGAAAAGGCTAAAAGAAGCGGCGGAGAAAGCCTTATTAAAAACCTTGACAAAAATTCCCTTAAGGCGCTTAACACCTTGCTTGCCGATAAGGAAAAAACAAGGCAAATCCTCTCCTCCCCCGAGGCAAAGCGGCTGTTTGAACTGTTTAACAAGGGCGGGGGAAAATAAATGGAGTTGGAGGAAATGCTCAGCGGCATTTTAAAGGATGAGGAAAGTTTAAGCAAGGTGCAGGCGCTGGCTCAGCAGCTTGGCATTGGCGGTGAGGTGCAAAAAGCCGAAAGCGATGATAACAGCGATGACCTTAAGCGGGTTATGTCCCTTATAACCCGCTTTAAAAATCAGGGTGAGGACAACCGCACGCGGTTGCTCCTTGCCCTAAAGCCCATTTTAAGCGAAGAACGGGCAAAACGGGTGGATGGCGCCGTAAAGCTGTTAAAGCTCATACAGCTTTTGCCCCTGCTTAAAGAAACCGACCTGTTTTCATCTCTTTTTTGAGATTAACGAGTATTTTAACAAAGTATGAGTGAAAATCCGCCTTTTCAAAACGGAGTTCGGATTATTCGCTCTGCCCTAAAGGGGGATAAAAATGGAAAGCGAATTTATGCGGATGCAGCGTGAGGCCACCGAGCAGCTTCGCCGAATGCAGGCAAGGTCAACACCACAGCCTGCCCCAACACACCAAAAGCAGACCCCACCAAGGCAGGCGCAACCACCTTTGCCCACAACTGTGGATAGCGATAAGCTTGTGCTTTTAGGCCTTGTTTTTTTGCTTTACAGGGATGGCGGCGACCCCCTTTTAATGCTGGCGCTGCTTTACCTTTTAATGTGAAGATTTTTCCCCTTCTAGGTGACATAATTAGTTACAATTTTTTAACAATTTTCGACATGTTTTGTTGTTATGTAAACAAGGTAACCACATAAAGTTATCCAACTTATCCACCGATTAATCCCCATTTTTCCACCTTAAAAAGGGCAAAATGGCTTGAATATGGGGTTTGTTCGGTGGATAACACTGTTGATAAGTTGTAAAACTCATAATTATTCATAATTTGAATAAAAAAATTATGTAAAACTGCCTGTCCCTTAAATTTTAAAATTATCTTTCCTTTTTCGACAATTTGTGATAGAATAAAATAAATCTCCAAGAAACGCTAAAAAGAATGCTTTTCTTGGTCGTTCAAGGGTGATAATTTTATGCTAAGGCTTTTAAAAAAAGCGCTGTGCTTATGCCTTGCGGTATTAATGGTTTGCTGCCTTTTTGGTTGCGCCAAATCCGAAAAGCACACGCCCTACAGCATCTGCCAAAAGGTGCTTCCCCTTTGCAGTGAGGAAATTTCCTGGACTTCGCTAAGCAGTGAGCAGGCGGCGGCCTATTACGGTGTGTCAAGTGCCCTGCTTCAAAACTTTGCCGCCTATATTTCTGATGATGATACCCGCTATGATGCAGTGGCGGCCTTCTCCTTTAAAAATGTGGATGAGAAAAAGGAGCTTGCCGACTGCTTTGCCCAAATCCTAACCTCTAACAAGGCCTCGGTTGGGCTTGTTAATGATAAGGAGTCCTCGAAAATAGAAAATAGCATTATAATGGAGCTTGATGATATACTGATTCTGGTGGCGGTGGAAAACGCACAGGATATATGCAGTGAGCTTGAAGCCCTTGGCGCAAGAAAATATATGTATTAAACCAAACGGGTGAGCAAAGCTCGCCCGTTTTTGATTTAAAAGGCAAAATTTATTTCACTCTTTTTATTGCTTTTGGAAAACAAATGTAGTATTATTGATTATATAATTTTTTTAAGGTGATTTTTAATGAAGCAATTTGTTATGGAAAGTGCAGGGGTAAATAAACAGGGTCGCCTAACCCTTGGCGGTGTTGACACCGTTTACCTTGCAGAAAAATATTCCACCCCCCTTTATGTTATGGATGAGGATGTAGTTATAAAAAACTGCCTTGCCTACAAAAACTCTATTGATAAGTTTTACGGTGGCCGCGGTAAGGTGCTTTTTGCCTCCAAGGCGTTATCGGCTGTTTTTATGTATAAAATTGTAAAGGAATGCGGCCTTGGTGTTGATGTTGTATCGGGCGGCGAGCTTTACACAGCTTTAAAGGCAGGCACTAACCCTGCTGATATCTGCTTTCACGGCAACAGTAAAAGCGAACAAGAGCTTTTTGAGGCAATAAGCCAGAACGTTGGCAGAATTATTGTTGATAATAAAGAGGAGCTGCTGCGCATTGAAAAAATCGCAGGAAGCCTTAATAAAAAGGTTAAAATCCTTTTCCGCATTAAACCCGGTGTTGATGCCCACACCCACCAGTTTATTATGACAGGTCAAATTGATTCCAAGTTCGGCGTGGCAATGGAAAACGGCGAGGCCCTTGATATAATGCGCCTTGCCGCCACCCTTCAAAATGTTGAGGTTGTTGGTGCCGACTGCCACATTGGCTCCCAGATTTTTGAGGTTTTGCCCTTTAAGGTAACCGCCGAAAAGATGATTGACTTTATGGCTCAGGTTAGAGATGAGGTTGGCATTACACTAAGTGAGCTTAACCTTGGCGGTGGCTTTGGTATTAAGTACACCGAAAAGGATGACCCCGTACCTTATGAAGAATATATAAAGCTTGTTCACGACACCATTCGTGACACCTGTGCTAAACACAATTTGGAGCTACCCTTTATCTATATGGAGCCCGGCCGTTCCATAGTGGCAAGCGCCGGCCTTACCCTTTACACCGTTAGCGCTGTTAAGGAAATTAAAGATGTTAGGAACTATGTTCTAATTGACGGCGGTATGTGTGATAACCCCCGCTACGCCCTTTATAAGAGTGAATATTCCCTTTGCGTTGCAAACAAGGCGGCTGAAAACACCGATTATGTTGCCACCGTTGCAGGAAAGTGCTGTGAAAGCGGCGATTTAATTCAGGAAGATGTTCCTTTAACAAAACCCTGCGCAGGTGATACGGTAGCAGTTTTCGCCACAGGCGCTTACAACTACTCAATGGCTTCAAACTACAACCGCAACCCACGCCCCGCAATGGTTGCTATTCGCGGCGGTAAGGACCGCTTGGTTATTAAAAGGGAAACCTATGAGGACATTATAAGAAACGATGTTTTTTAAAAATGACTTAAAAAAGAGTGACCGTTTAAGTCGTACTCTAAAGGACAGTAAAAAGGAAGCACGAGTTTTTCGCGCTTCCTTTTCATTTTGTCTTATACCGTAACAAGCAGGACATTTAGGCGCCCAAATGTCACTTATTAGGAGAACCTAAAACCCTTTATTATATTAACAACAAAATATAAGTATGTAAGTATCATCTTTTGGATTGAAAATATTTTTGCAAAATTTCTTCTATCTCTTTCTCATCCGCCTTATATTCTTCGCATATATCGTTGCATATCCAAGCATAATAATCGGTAATTGCCTCAATAAAAAAATATAAAATCTCTTCAATCGTGCTATGTTCTGTTCGCACGGGAAGGCGTATCTGTGGAATATCCTCTTTATTATCAAAGACCGGATATGATGAAAAATCAGACCAATAAAACAAATATCCTACTCGCTTATTTTTTCGGCTAATCAAATAGTGGTTGTACTCAAAGTCTACCCATAAAGTAATGGGAATACGATAATTAGCTTCTATCCAGCTCACAAAAGAACGAAGTTCTTCTTCAATATCTTTCGGTATTCTTTTATCGAAACCAATATTAAATTCGGGCAAAATATTTTCAGAAACTTTCAGTTTCACTGTTTGTGATTTTATCCACACACTGTTTTTATTCACAATATCGCTTCCTTATTTTGATTTAATCGTTTTAAGTGACGAAATTAACATTCTGCGAATAGCACCGCATTCGTTTTGAATATCTTTATAAGTTTCTTCAGTTATACAACCTGTCTCAAAAAGAAGTTCTAACCAATATTCCGTTTCATAACATTCTTTTTGAGCTATTTCGAGTTTTGAAATGAAATCCTTAGTTCCTTGAGCATATTGAGCTTCGTGTAAGTTTGCTCCGATAGAGGTTGCTGAGCGAAGTAATTGATTAATTAAAACCGATTCCTTATGACTCGATTTCATATCACGACAAAGAAAAACTGTTTTCTTTGCAAACTCTTTTGCTATATCTCTTAAAATACTATCAGCCACAGTTATCACCTCTAAATCTATTATACATAAAAACTAATCGCCTTTCAAGTTATATTCCGACCTTGTCGGAGTGATATTATTGCCTTGCGGCAATAGTGTTATTGAAACCTTACGGTTTCAGTGTTATTTTATTCGCTCATAAACTGCCGAAGGCAATATCACTTGGACTTTAGTCCAAATATCACTGCGTAGCAATATAACTCGCCTTTGGCGAATAAAACTGGCGTTGTATCCTTACGGGTACAACGCCTTGGTCACTCTTTTTTTATGCTCTGCTTATAATTGCCGCAATAACGGTAATATCATCGGTGTGGCCATCGCTGCGTTTTTCTTTGGCAAGGTGGGCAATGTGCTCGGCCAGATGCTGGGCGGTATCGTTGCCCCATTTTTCCAGCTCCCTGCAAATCCACTCATTATCCTCCCCAATAACGCCATCGGAAACCATTAAAATAATATCCC
>JAFTPI010000009.1 GCA_017463345.1 Clostridia bacterium
AACCATTTCAGCAACAGTCTGGCCGTTTTCGGTGCAGTTAAGGAGTGCATCAAGATCAGCGGGAGCCTGGTCGATAACAATGTTAGTAATACGGGCAGCCAGTGCCTTGAAGGGTTCGCCGCCTGCAACGAAGTCAGTCTCAGCGTTCATTTCAAGAACTGCACCGCAGTTACCCTTAACAATGGCACAAACTGTGCCCTCGGCTGCAACACGGTCAGCCTTTTTAGCCTGGGAAGCAAGTCCCTTTTCTCTTAAAAAGTCAATAGCGGCATCCATATCACCGTTGGTTTCGGTAAGAGCCTTTTTGCAGTCCATCATACCACAACCGGTTTTTTCACGGAGTGCCTGAACATCTTTTGCTGTAAAAGCCATGTGTCTTTACCTCCTAAATTATTCAGCTGCTTCTTCTGCTGCTTCTTGAGCTACCTCAGCCTCAGCGGCTTCGGGAGCAACCTCTTCACCCTGTCTGCCTTCGATAACAGCTGCTGCGATGGTTTCAGCAATGAGCTTAACTGCGCGGATAGCGTCATCGTTACCGGGGATAACAGCGTCGATTTCATCGGGGTCACAGTTGGTGTCAACGATAGCAATAATCGGAATGCCGAGTTTCTTTGCTTCAGCAACTGCGATTCTTTCCTTGCGAGGGTCAACAATGAAGAGAGCGCCGGGGATTTTCTTCATATCCTTAATACCGCCGAGGAACTTTTCAAGCTTTTCAATTTCAAGATGAAGCTTGATAACTTCCTTTTTGGGGAGAAGGTCAAATGTGCCGTCCTCTTCCATAGCGCGAAGCTGCTCAAGGCGAGCAATTCTTCTTCTGATGGTTGTAAAGTTTGTGAGCATACCGCCAAGCCAACGAGCATTTACGTAAGGCATTGAACAGTGGATAGCCTCTTCCTTAACGGAATCCTGGGCCTGCTTTTTGGTACCTACAAAAAGGATATCCTTGCCTTCAGCTGCGATGTCGCGAGCGAAAAGATAAGCTTCGTTAAGCTTCTTAACGGTCTTCTGAAGGTCGATAATGTAAATACCGTTACGCTCAGTGAAAATGTACTGAGCCATTTTGGGGTTCCAGCGTCTTGTCTGGTGTCCGAAATGAACGCCTGCTTCAAGAAGCTGTTTCATTGATACTACTGCCATGTTTTTTCCTCCTAAGGTTTTTCCTCCATCTCGCCCTCGGCAGCCGGAAAACGCAGGATGCGCACCTGTCCGTTTGGGGCGAAATGTGTGTAATATTTTTGCTGCCTACACGGTAGCCGATAAATTATAACACAAACAACGATGTTTTGCAAGTGTTTTTTAGAGAGTTTTTAAAAATTTTATAACAAGTTCACTTATAAGCTCGTAACCTGCATCGTTCGGGTGCAATCCATCAACTGTGTAAGCTTCGCTGTTAGCCGGAATATTGGGCTGAATTCCGCTTACCTTGAACATATCAAGCACAGGATAAGAATAGTATTCCGCCACTTCCCTAATAATTTTAACGTATGTTTTAAGAGGCGCAACGGGAACAACTGAATTATGGTCGCACAAAAGGCTCTCCTCGTTAACGCGATGCAGTGGTGTCATAATAACCTTTTGGGCTTTGGGATAGTTTTCGCACAAATATGTATAAAGTGTATGCAGTGCACCGTAGAAGGTATCATTAGTGCGGTCGGAAAATGTTCCAAGCTCGGCATCGCCGTGGCCATAGTCATTAGTGCCGCCGAAAACAACTATAACATCGGCATCCTTTTCCATATCCCTTGCGCGAATGCAAAAATCCCTATCGCAAACGGGGTCAAGTGAAGGCTTTTTCTGCTTTGCAATTCTGGTGCCGCTAACACCGTGGTTATAAACAATAGCTCCTGTTTTTTGCGCCACCAAATCGGTGTAGCGTTTATCGGTTGCCGAAGCGCCAACGCCCTCGGTTATGCTGTCACCTAAAAATATGATTTTTTTGCCCCTTAAATCCATATTAAACACCCCTAGTATTTATTTATACATATTATATGTCCTAGATTTTTTTATTTCAATAGCCTTATTGTATTTTTGAGTTTTTTGTGCTAAAATTAATTTGTGGCAAATCCTGAAAGAAGTTTTAAGGAGAGATAAAAATGAAAAAATTAGTAGCTCTTTTATTAGCCCTTTTTTTGTGTCTTTCCCTTTGCGCCTGCGGTAAAAGCGGCAATGAAGGCGAAAGCAGTCAGGCAGGCAGCGCCGCTTTTGTAAAGCCCGAAAACTATGCTTCGGTTTTACTTGTAACCATCAATCCGCAAATCAGGCTTTATCTTGATAAAGACAGCAATGTTTTAGCCGTTGAGCCTGTAAATGATGATGCAAAGGCAGTTGTCCAGAAGCTTGACATTAAAAACAAGAAGGTTGACGCTGCCGTTAAAAGCATTATAACCGTTTCAAAGGATGAAGGCTTTGTTAAAGAGGGCGTTACCGTTTCCATTAAGGTTTCCGAGGTTAAGGACAAGGAAATAAGCGCCGACACCATTACCGATTTGGTAGAAAAGAGCGCGAACGAAACCTTTACCGAACTTAAAATTACTGCTGAGGTTAAAACCGAAAAGGTTGGTTTTACTCAGTCTGACCCTGTTAACAGCGACCCGGACAATTCACAGCATCATCACGACTTTTCTAAAGCCACTTGTACCGAGCCTGCAAAATGCGCCTGCGGTGTTACCCGTGGCGAGCCTGCTCCCCACAACTATGTTTCGGGCGTTTGCACAATGTGCAAAAAGGCTGACCCTGATGCGCTTGCCGCCGAAAAGGAAAAGAAAAATCCCCTTAAAAACCTTAAAAAGGGCAAGGAATATTATATTTTAAAGCCCGATAACGCAGAAGAAACCATGCTTACCGCCATTTTCATAACATTTAACACAGACGGCAGCTATGAATATATGCAGGCGCCTTTCGGCTTGGAAGATTTTGGTGAAGAGGAAACTATTGTTTATAAAGGCAAAACCTACTATATATGCGGTGGTCTCGGTGGTGGCGGCCGCTATACTCTAACCACAGAAACCATCACCCTTGCAGACTCCTATGATATGGTGTTTACAATGACAACCGATGGAAAACTCGTTGTTCAAAAGACCGACCCCACATCCGAATTCTTTAAGGTTGGCGACACTCTTTCGTTAAGATAAACA
>JAFTPI010000010.1 GCA_017463345.1 Clostridia bacterium
TAGCCCCGCTCCACAAGGCGGGCAATATAGCTTTCACAGCTATGGTAAGGAACGCCGCACATAGGCGCTCTTTCCTCTTGACCGCAATCGCGACCGGTAAGAACTAAATCTAGTTCTTCGCTGGCAACCTTTGCGTCCTCAAAAAACATCTCGTAAAAATCACCGAGACGGAAAAACAAGATACTGTCCTCATGATGGTGCTTAATCTCTAAATATTGCTTCATCATAGGTGACAGTTCCTGACTCTTCTGCGCCATTTTTACGACCTCCCTTTCTTTTTTATTTTGAATTTAATTAGTGGCAACCACCGCAGGTGGAACAACTGCCTGTGCACTGTGTCTGGGGCTCAACTGTTTCGGGGTCGGCACCGTCAACACACTGCATAATGATGCTGTTAACCTCATTAAGAAGGTTATCAAGCTTTGCCTTTGCCTCGTTATATTTGGTCATAAGCTCGCCGTTCATAATTTCGGTGTAAAGGCTTCTGAGCTGTTCATTTAGAGCCTGAACCTTACCGTTATCCTGCTCCTCTTCGCCCAGCGCCTTGTCAAGTGACATTCTAACAAGGTTGAACTCACCGATTTTAGCCTGCAAAGCTTCATCCTTATCGTTTGCAAGTGATGCCTTTGCAAATTCAATATATCTTTCATCCTGCTGAATTGCTGCACCAAGTTTTCTTGTTGCCTCTTTAACTGTCATTTTAAATTTCTCCTTTGAAAGTTTTTATATTATCGTGCCATAAAGCACTTTACTTACATTATCAACGCGGACATTTACAAACTGTCCTATTAGGTTTTTATAGCCCTCAAATTCTATAACCGCACAGCCTGCCGTGTGGCCACTTAAAAAGCCCTCTTTAGACCCAAAATCATCACACAAAACACGGTAGGTTTTGCCAAGATAATTCTCGTTTTGCTCTGCGGCAATTTCCTCTTGCACCTTTAAAAGCTGAGTAAACCATTTGCCCTTTTCCTCACGGGAAACGGGATCCTCCATTTTTGCCGCCACGGTATTTGCACGAGGGGAGAAAATGAAGGTGAAAAGTGAGGCGAATTTAACCTGCTTTACAACATCAACCGTCTCTAAGAATTCCTCATAGGTTTCCCCTGGGAAGCCAACGATTATGTCACTTGTCAGCTCAATGTCGGGCATAAGCTCTTTGGCGCGGGCAACAAGGGATAAATATTTTTCCTTTGTGTAACGGCGGTTCATTGCATTTAGCACCCTGTCAGAGCCACTCTGCATTGGTAGATGCAAATGCCGCTCGACCTTTTCGCAGTCCTTCATTGCAAGGAGCAATTCCTCGGTGCAGTCCTTAGGGTGAGAGGTCATAAAGCGAATTCTAAAATCACCCTCCAGGGCATTTATTTGCCTTAACAGCTTTGCAAAGTTAACGCCGTGTTCTTCCCCCTTGCCATAGGAATTCACGTTTTGTCCAAGAAGTGTTATTTCCTTTTTGCCCTCGGCAATAAGTTTTTTAGCTTCCTCCAAAACAAATTCGGGTTTTCGCGAACGCTCCCTACCCCTTACAAAGGGCACAACGCAGTAGGTGCAAAAATTGTTGCAGCCGTACATTATGGGAAGCCACGCCTTTATATCTCTATCCCGCTCTGTGGGTAGACCCTCAACAATATCGGCAAATTCGGTAGAGGTTTCGAAAATTCTGCCTGAGCCGCTTAAACGGCGGTAAACAAATTCGGGAAGACGGTGAAGCACATGGGTGCCGAAAACAATGTCAACATAAGGAAAGCTTTTCTTAAAACGCTCTACCGTTTTTTCTTCCTGCGCCATACAGCCGCAAACCGCAACAATAAGATTCTCCTTTTTTCGCTTGTAATTCTTTGTGGCGCCCACATTGCCCCACACACGTTGCTCGGCGTGTTCTCTTACGGCGCAGGTGTTGAAAATTATGAAATCGGCGGCCTCAATGTCATCGGTCATTTCATAACCCATAGTTTTAAGCATTCCGCGGATTTTTTCAGCATCACTCACGTTTTGCTGACAGCCGTAAACCACAATGTGTGCCTTTGGTGGATTTTGGTAAATTTCGCTTAAAAGGGAACGCACTCTTTCCATAAAACCAATTTGGCAAGAAAGGTCGTTTACACTGCCAAAATTGCTCATAAATGCTATTCCCCCTTTTATATATATTAATAATAATATATTATAACAAATAAACGCTCCGTTTGCAATAGAAACGAAGCGTTAATTTTAAAGTTTTTGTTAATATTTTTCGGAAAAACTATGAAGTTCCTCCCCATCTCTATATCTCCAGCCCACAATGGCGCCGAGATTCACATTGTGCATGCTCATAAAAAGGTTTTCATCGGCCTTGGGATTTGTCTTTTTTAGTTCCTTTATAAGCTGTTTTGTCTGCCGCCTTTTTGAAAGATTTTCAAACTCCTCCGATTCCTCTGTGAAACGGCAGGCGCAGTTTAAAAAGGATAGCTCGTTGGATTTAGCCCATTTAATAATAGCCTCCTCCTTAACCTTGTAAAGGGGGCGGATAAGCTCCATATCGGGGAAATTATCGCTTTTAAGCTTGGGCAGCATTGTTTTGGCCTCCCCTGACCACAGCATACTGAGTAGCCAGGTTTCAATGGCATCATCAAAATGATGGCCGAGAGCAATTTTGTTGCAACCAAGCTCTTTGGCTTTATTATAAAGCCAGCCGCGGCGCATTCTGGCGCAAAGGTAGCAGGGCGAGCCCCCTGCCGAATTAGCAACGGCAAAAATATCGCTGTCATAAATTTCCAAGGGGATATTTAAAAGCCTTGCGTTGTTTTCAATCTTTTCTCTGTTTTCTTTTTTATAGCCGGGGTCCATTGTTATAAACTTAAGGGTGAAGGGCACCTCGGAATGGCGGCACAGCTGCTCCATACATTTTGCCAGCAGCACCGAATCCTTTCCGCCCGAAATGCAAACGGCAATTTTATCCCCCTCGTTTATAAGGCCATATTCCTTAACGGCGCCCACAAAGGGGTTCCAAATGCTTTTGCGGTATTTTTTTATAATACTGCGTTCAATTTCCACCGATTTTTCTAAAATTCTTTCAGCCATTTTAAAACTCCAAAAACAAAAAAGTCACTGCCCTAATTATACAGGCAGTGACTTACTTTTTCAAGTTGTTTTATGCAGCCTTCTTGTTGGTTACAAGTTTAATAACAAAGAGCACTGCAATCATTGCCGCAACGCCGATTGCAAGGCTTATCCAAGCGTTTGCAATGAAGGGCGCTAAGGCGAAGCACACGAAGGAAACCGCTGCAACGGTTAAAGCGTAAGGCAACTGTGTTGAAACGTGGTTAATGTGGTTGCACTGTGCACCGGCAGAAGACATAATTGTGGTGTCGGAAATGGGTGAGCAGTGGTCGCCGCAAACCGCACCTGCAAGGCAGGCGGACATACCAATTGTGCCAACAAGGCTTCCGGCAGGGAAAATGGAAAGCACAATGGGAATGAGAATTCCGAATGTGCCCCAAGAGGTTCCAGTTGCAAAGGCAATAGCACAGGCAACAAGGAAGATAATTGCGGGCAGGAAGTTGTTAAGTGCGCCTGCATTTGCAAGGGCATTGTTAACAAAGGTGTCGGAATCAAGAAGACCTGTCATATTCTTAAGGGCAGTTGCCATTGTAAGAATAAGAATTGCGGGAACCATTGCAATAAAGCCCTTGGGAATGCACTCCATAGCCTCTTTAACGGTGATAAGGCGGCGGGCAACGAAGTAAATAATAATCACAACAAGTGCAATAAGACCGCCCCAAGGCAGACCAACGGTGGCATCGGTGTTGGCAAAGGCATCAACAAAGTTTAAAGAGGGGTCATAGTTAGCGGAATTGAATACCCACTCTTCGCCCATACAACGGCCGACATAGAAAAGTGAGAATACACAAATGCCGATAAGAGTGACAATGGGAACAATAAGGTCGAACACTCTGCCCTTTGAGGAAACCTCCTGCTCATCGCTGTTTTCAGCCACCTTTTCACCTGTGGTGAAGAGGTCGCCGTTTTGGGCGTTAAGCTCGTGAAGCTTCATCGGGCCGTAATCAAATTTCATAAGAGTAATTGCAACAATGAAAACAAAGGTTAAAAGCGAATAGAAGTTGTAAGGAATAGCCTTAATAAACATTGCAAGGCCCTCACCGTCGGGAGCATAGGAGGAAACCGCCGCCGCCCAAGAGGAAATGGGTGCAATCATACAAACAGGTGCTGCAGTGGCATCAATTAAATAGGCAAGCTTTGAGCGGGAAATTTTTGCCTTGTCGGTTACAGGGCGCATAACGGCACCAACGGTTAAGCAGTTAAAATAGTCATCAATGAAAATAAGTATACCGAAAACGAAGGTAGCAATGGCGGCGCCGATTTTTCCCTTAACATGCTTTGCAGCCCAGTTGCCAAAGGCACGGGATCCGCCTGCCTTGTTAAGCAGTGCAACGATGATTCCAAGAAGCACTAAAAAGACAAATATGCCTGCAGTGCCCGAAACAGAATCAATAAAGCCGGTTGTAACCACCGAGTCAACCGTGTGAATCACGTTGAAATTGGTAGCCAGCAAGCCACCTACCAAAATACCAACGAAGAGGGATGAATAAACCTCTTTTGTGAGAAGCGCTAAACCGATTGCCACAACGGGTGGGAAAAGTGACCACAATGTGCCCACGGGGCTCATAATGCTGCCCTGCACCGCGCAAAGAGCACCAAAGCCCACAACAAAGGCAACAATGAGAATCTTGGGGATAATCTTTTTTGCTGTCATTTTGTTTCTCTCCTTAAAATTTATAAAAAATAAAACCGCAGTTGCACGCATAGAGCAACCACGGAAAATTTTTAAAAATATTAAAATCCGGATAGCGCTCCACATTTGTGACAGTCTACAGCATATTTTGCTGCACACCAGCACCGAAAAATTCAAGGCAAACCCCACGGCACTTCGGCATCTATCCCTTTCCCGCGTTCCAAAGCCTTTTTAAGAAACACGGTACTCTTAATAGACGCACCTCTATCATCGTTCTATTTTTATTTACATTACCACACTAAAGCCATAAAGTCAAGGAAAAATAAAAAACCGACAAATCCGTTTGTGGAACTTGTCGGCTTTGTTTTAGTTTATTTTACCGTAAAGGGGTGCACTTTCAGCATCCTTCTTAGGTGCTCTGGCAGGGGCTGCCTCTGCCTTTTTGGCAGCGCCCTTAACGGGGCTGATAACAACGCGACGGGAGTTTCCCTCTCCTACTGAACCCGAGGTTACACCCTCAATTTCCTGAACAGCAGTATGAATTATTCTGCGCTCATAGGGGTTCATAGGCTCTAACGACTTGCTTCTGGAGGTCGAAATTACCTGTGCAGAAACGCGCTTTGCAAGGGAGATAAGGGTCTTTTCCCTTCTCTCGCGGTAGTTACCGATATCAAGGGAAACCTTGAAATAGCCATTGCCCGAATTTGCGGCAAGGCTTGCTAAATACTGCAGTGAATCAAGGGTTTCACCTCTTCGACCGATAACAACACCGAGGCCCTCACCAGAAAGGATGAGAATGGCGCCGTTTTCACGAGGAGCAACCTTGATTTCAACATTTTTACAGCCTAAGTGGCCGATAATATTGCTAACATAAGCCACTGCTCTGCCTGCGGGAGAATCCTTGTCAATTTCCTCGGCGGGAACAGCGTTTTCATACTCCTTAGGTGCCTGAGCCTTATCCTCGGCAGGAGTATTATTTTTTGCCTTCTTTTGGGGCTTGTCATTTTTCTTTTTTCTATCGTTCTTATCATTTTTAGGCTTTCTTGCAGGCTTTTCATCGGGCAGCTCAACATAGGCTCTAACCTTTGCAAGTTTTCCTCCGAAAAGGCCCAAAACCTTTTGCTTTGGCATTTCAACAACGTCGAACATAACGTCATCATCAGAACGGGCATTAAGGGCTAAAACGGCATTTTCCTTTGCCTCTTCAACGGTTAAGCCCTCGCCGAATGCTTCTTTAATCAAACTAATTGCCTTCTTTCCTCTCGGCTGAATTTTTAATTGATGTAAGTTCAGACTTATGAGTTTTTATAATAGATTTTGCGTTTTCTCTTGCAATAAGACGGTGGGGACCGTAGGTCATTTGAACAACGGCCTGAATAACACCGCTGATAAGGGATGAGCAGGCCCAATAGAAAGCCACACCGCCGGGCACACTAAAGCCGATTATAAGTGACATAATGGGCATTGTGAGCAGCATACCCGCCATGTTGGGTGCATCGGGATTGGTCTTTTTAGAGATTGCAAGGGAAATAAGACTTGAAACCATTGCCGCCGCAAAGGCGAGAATGGGGAGAATCCAAATAGGTTTAAAATCGGCGAAAATGTTAAGAGAAAACTTTGGGCTTTCGGTAAGGTTAATTCCTAAGAAATCAAAGTCAATTTTTCCGATTTTATCTGCAATTTCAGGAATAGAAAACTTGCCGCTTTCAATATTATCAATAATCTGAAGCTCGGCATTGTAATCAGAGAACTTAAGGCCTAAAGCGGTGAGCTGCTCCTTGCCCTTGGTGATAACATCTGCCGAAACATTCATAAGATAGGTAAGCGGTGAGCAAATGAGATAATAAATACTCATCATAATGGGTAAACGAATGAGCATAGGTAAACAGCCGCCCGACATGGAAACGCCCTCTTCCTGATAAAGGCGCTGTGTTTCGGTGGCATATTTGTTACGGTCGTCGCCGTACTTCTTTTTAAGCTCATCGAGCTTTGGCTTTAAGCGAATTTGCTGAACAGATGATTTTTGACTTTTAATGCTCAGTGGAATCATTGCAAGGTTAACAAGCAAGGTAAAAACAAAAACCGCAGCAGCAAAATTTCCGCCGAAAAGAGCCGAAATATTTTTAAGAATCCAGCCCAGCGGAATATTCAATATATTAAATATACCTTGTAAAAAATTCACTTTGGTTTTACCGTCCATTCTTTTTTGTCGGGTACCGGGTCGTAGCCACCCTTGCAAAAGGGGTTACAGCGAAGAATCCGATACAAAGCGAGCAGTGTGCCCTTAACGGCACCGTGTACCTTAATTGCCTCAATAGCGTAGGCAGAACAGGTTGGAGTAAATCGGCAACAGGATATTTTAAGGGGTGAAATGTTTTTTTGGTAAAAACGAATTAAACCAATTAGTATTCTACTCATAAATTCCCATTTCCGTAAACTTTGCACCAAGCAGGTTCTCTACCTGTGTGCTTTTTTGAGATAAAATTTTATGCCGTGCTACAAGCACGATATCATAGCTTCCCCGAATGTTGGGCAAGCAGTGCGAAAACGCAGCAGTAAGCACCCTTTTTGCCCTATTGCGCTTTACCGCACAGCCAAGTTTTGTACTCGCCTTAATTCCAAGGCGAACGCCGTGCCCCGAATTTTTGACAACATAAACAACAAAGGCGGGGGTTACCACCGATTTTCCTTTTGTGTAGGCGCGTCGAAACTCCCAGTTGAGTTTAAGACGGTCATTAGAAGTCATAGCAAACTTCTCCTTTAAGGTGACAAGGCTAAAACTGTCACCCGAAACTAAAAAGAAAAGGCCAAAATGTTGGCCTTTAGTAAGTGAGCGACTTTCTGCCTTTTGCTCTGCGGCGTGCAATAACCTTGCGGCCGTTTCTATCTGCCATTCTCTTTAAAAAGCCGTGTTCCTTCTTACGATGTAAC
>JAFTPI010000067.1 GCA_017463345.1 Clostridia bacterium
CCAAATTCTTGCCGACTTTTTAACCATTAAAGAGCATTTTGGCTCTTTGAAGGCTAAAAAACTGGTCTATATGGGTGATGCTCGTTATAATATGGGCAATTCCCTAATGGTGGGCGCCGCTAAAATGGGAATGCATTTTGTCGCCTGCACAAACGAAAAGTATTTCCCCGAAAAAGTCCTCATTGATGAGTGTCAGCAAATCGCCAACGAAACAGGCGCTGTTTTAGAGTTCATTTCCGACCCCATCGCTGCCACAAAGGGCGCCCATGTTATATATACCGATGTTTGGGTTTCAATGGGCGAGCCAGAGGAAGTTTGGGCAGAAAGAATTAAAGATTTATCCCCCTACCGCGTTACCAAAGCACTTATGGAAAATGCAGGTGAAAAGTGCCGCTTTATGCACTGCCTGCCCGCCTTCCACAACCTTGAAACCGCCGTAGGCAAAGAAATTTATGAAAAATTCGGCATTACGGAAATGGAAGTAACAAACGAAGTTTTTGAAAGTGAAAATTCCATTGTTTTTGATGAGGCCGAAAACCGAATGCACACAATTAAAGCCGTTATGGCGGCAACCCTTTAATACAAAAACACCTGAAAGCAAATGCTTTTCAGGTGTTTTTTATTTTGCAACTTATTTTAATTGGTTTAATTTTTGGATTAAACTGTGGAAAGCAACCTAAATAATAATCACATTCCTCACAGCAACACTCATATTCCTTATGTTCTCCGTTACCTAAGCACTTTTTTCCTTGAAAGCTGGGTGTTAAAGGAACCCCCGTAACATCAAAAAGTTTTTTTGCCATTTTATTCCTCACAAACTTACAATATTTTGACATTTTGTGAATGTCATATCTATTCATACTATAACATATAATTTCTTTGTTGACAAGCACAAAATGTCAAAAGAGGGATTTATATGTTCATAAATAAATCAAACGATGGGTTAAATAATCTTTGCGGCAAAAACATTGCTTTATTTCGCAACGATTTAGGCATATCCCAAAGAGAACTGGCAGATAAAATGCAACTGGTTGGCATTGATATTGACAAAAATGCCATTCAGCGCATTGAATGTGGAAAACGGTTTGTTACCGATATTGAAATTGTTGCCTTTGCCAAAGTGTTTAAGGTCTCTTTAGAGGAACTTTTATATTAAAAATTAATTTGTTATTTGCCCAATTCCCTTGGCTTTAGTCAAGGGAATTTTTACATTCTTTACATCTTGAAATATAATAAATTATAGTATATAATAAATGTGTATATTGTTTTTTCGGAGGTAAAACATTATGAATAAACATACAATCGGTACAAAATGTGTGCAGGGAGGCTACACTCCCGGTAACGGCGAGCCGAGGCAGGTTCCCATTATCCAAAGCACCACCTTTAAATATGCCACAAGCGAGGAGATGGGCAAGCTCTTTGATTTAGAGGCAAGCGGATATTTTTATTCCCGCCTTCAAAACCCCACCTGTGACACCGTTGCCGCAAAAATTTGCGAGCTTGAGGGCGGCACCGCCGCAATGCTTACTTCATCTGGTATGGCGGCAAGCTTTTTAGCCGTTTTTAACCTTTGCTCTGCAGGCGACCATTTTATTTCCTGCTCGGCAATTTATGGCGGCACCTTTAACCTTTTTGCAGTAACCTTAAAGAGAATGGGCATTGAATGCACCTTCATTTCTCCCGACTGCACTGATGAGGAATTTAACGCCGCATTTAAGGAAAACACAAAGCTTGTTTTTGGTGAAACCATTGCCAACCCCGCACTTCGCGTTTTAGACATTGAGCGTTTTGCAAACATTGCCCACGCCCACGGCGTTCCCCTTATTATTGATAACACCTTCCCCACCCCGGTTCACTGCCGCCCCTTTGAATGGGGTGCAGATATCGTAACCCACGCCACCACAAAATATATGGACGGTCACGGCTCTGCCGTTGGCGGCGCTATTGTTGATTCGGGTAAATTTGACTGGACTAAGTATGCCGAAAAATTCCCCGGACTTTGCACACCCGATGAAAGCTACCATGGCATAACCTACACCGAGCGCTTTGGTATTGAGGGCGCCTACATTACAAAGGCAACTGCACAGCTTATGCGTGATTTGGGTGTTACACCTGCTCCTATGAGCGCCTACCTTTTAAACCTTGGCCTTGAGAGCCTGCACGTTAGAATGAAGCGCCATTCCGACAATGGCCTTGCCGTTGCTAAATTCCTTAAAGACAACGATAAAATCGGTTGGGTTAAGTTCCCCGCTTTAGAGGGCGATGAGGACTATGAGCTGACTAAAAAATACCTGCCTGACGGCACCTGCGGCGTTATCAGCTTCGGTGTTAAGGGCGGCAGGCAGGCAGCCTCTAAATTTATGGCAGCCTTAAAGCTCATTGCCATTGAAACCCACGTTGCCGATGCTCGCTCCTGCTGCCTGCACCCCGCAACCGCAACCCACAGGCAGTTAAGCGATGCCGAGCTTATTGCCGCAGGCGTTGGACCCGACCTTATCCGCCTTTCCTGCGGCCTTGAAGATGCAAACGACCTGATTGCCGACATTGAGCAGGCACTTGCAGCTATCTAAAAAATATAACTTTTAACGAGGTAATTAAATGCCCATTAAAATTCCAAATGACCTACCTGCCGTTCAAACCCTTGCCGATGAAAACATTTTTGCCATTACAGAGACAAGGGCTATAACACAGGATATAAGGCCACTTAAAATTTTGCTTCTTAATTTAATGCCTAAGAAGATTGAAACCGAAACACAAATTTCGAGAATTCTCGGCAACACACCGCTTCAAATTGAACTTACCCTTATAAGAACAAGCACCCATCAGTCCCAAAACACCTCTGCCGAGCATCTTCTTGCCTTTTACAAGACCTTTGATGATGTAAAGAACGAGAACTTTGACGGAATGATTATAACGGGCGCTCCCGTTGAGCTGATGGAGTTTGAAGAGGTTGATTATTGGGATGAACTTTGCAAGATAATGGATTGGTCCACAACCCATGTTCACAGCACCATGCACATTTGCTGGGGCGCTCAGGCGGGGCTTTACCACCATTTCGGCATAAACAAGCATAATCTCGGCAAAAAGCTTTTCGGTGTGTTCCCCCACATTTGCGAGCATCCGAAATCAATGCTCCTCCGCGGCTTTGACAGCGTTTTTTATGCTCCCCATTCCCGCTACACCGAGGTAAAGCGTGAGGATATTGAGGCAAACGAAAACCTTAAAATTCTCGCCTCCTCAAAAGAGGCAGGAGTTCACATTGTAGCCCAGAACGGCGGAAAGAGATTTTTTGTTATGGGACACAGTGAGTATGACTCGCTAACCCTTGATGCCGAATATCGCCGCGACCAAAAGGCGGGCCTCGGCACAGCAATTCCAAAAAATTATTACCCTGATGATAACCCCGAAAACGAGCCGAATGTTACCTGGCGCGCCCACGGAAGCCTGCTTTTTATTAACTGGCTGAACTACTTTGTTTATCAGTCAACACCCTATGATTTAAAGGAAATAAAATAAGAAAAACGGCGAGAAACTCGCCGTTTTTTATTTCTTTTAAATTTTTGTGCAAAGGCAAAAAGCATCGATATACACCAATACATTCGATATGCTCACTTCGTGAGCAACGAAGAAACACACATACCCACCAGCATTGCTGTGTTCTCCTGAGTTTGTTGCTATCAATTTGCAAGAGAATTACCAAAGGTTTGACTATTATCTAAAATTACACCCTGAAAATTACCCCTAAAGCCTTATTCACAAGATTTTCTCTTTCTTTTTTAGTTGTGTGTTGGATATTGACTTGAGTGACATATTTTGGGATAAATCTGTTAGTCCAAATAGTAGTGCTGCCAAAGTAACAACACACGCTTTGTTGGTAAACCAAGAATGTATACACGAATGATTGGTTGCAAAAGCATACCAAACTACAGGAGCGAATAGAAGAATTGTATATGGTAAACTTATTGCAAGCGCACTCTTGTCACCAAAGTTATAGTGCCTAATATGCTTAAATAAAAGATAAATGCAAAAAATCATTACTATGATAATGAACGGCGTTTTAATAAAATATGTGTAATTCGTAATTTCACTGTTGAAAACTGAATATTTAGTTAATCCATCGGAAGGGATTGTGGATGTTCTAAATGTAAATGCATCCATAGCATTTGCAAACACGTTGTTGCCGGTAGCGATGCTGGCAATGATCCATTTAGAACCCCACATACCTCCATATCCCAAGCACCATAAAAGTCCATTTCGTACAATTTTAACCAATTTTTCTTCTAAACGATCATCTCTGCTTAGAGCAACACCTATAATGGCAGGGATACCGTATGTTACAATTGGATACGTGAGGAAATCAAAATATGCGGTCAAAATCCCAATATTCAAAAAAACAAGGTATGCGAACTTCGAGCGTGTGCTATCTTTCAAAAACAATAAA
>JAFTPI010000068.1 GCA_017463345.1 Clostridia bacterium
AACCATCGTTTTAGAAGAATTTTAGAAATTGCACAGGAGAAAAATAAAGACTAATGGATTTTGTACACCTTCATCTCCACACATAGTATAGCCTGCTCGACGGCTGTTGCCGTTCGGGTAGGCTTTTTGCGGCTTTAAAGGAGAAAAACCAAAAGGCGGTTGCCATAACCGACCACGGTGTAATGTACGGTGTAATTGATTATTATAAAGCCGCCAAAAAGGCGGGAATTAAGCTTATTGTGGGCTGTGAGGTCTATGTAGCGCCCAGAAGCAGAACTCAAAAAGAAAAACTCCTTGACAGCGAATACACCCACCTTGTGCTTCTTTGCGAAAACCAAAAGGGCTATGAGAATTTAATAAAAATGGTGTCTCTCGGGTTCACTGAGGGCTTTTACTCAAAGCCCCGAGTAGACAGGGAACTTCTTAAACAATATCACGAGGGAATTATTGCCCTTTCAGCCTGCCTTGCAGGCGAAATTCCCCGCGCCCTTTCAAAGGGAAATTATGAAGCGGCAAAGCAAAGTGCACTGTGGTTCAAAAATGTTTTCGGTGAAAATAATTTCTTTTTAGAGCTGCAGGACCACGGTCTTGCCGAACAACAAAGAATTAACCCTCAAATCATTCGCATTGCAAGGGAAACGGGAATAGGTCTTGTTGCCACTAACGATGTGCATTATGTTGACAGGGAAGACAGCGAAATGCAAAAGGTGCTCATTTGCGTGCAAACGGGCAAAAAGCTGAGCGAAGAAAACGGTCTTTCCTTTGAAACTGATGAATTTTATCTTAAATCTGCCGAAGAAATGGCCGAGCTTTTTGGTAATGTTCCCGAAGCTCTAGAGAACACGGTGAAAATTGCCCAGCGATGCAATGTGAATTTTGAGTTTGGTAAAATTAAACTCCCCGTTTTTGATATCGGAAATGTTGACCACAAGGAGTATTTTAAGAATAAATGCTACGAGGGCCTTTATAAAATTTACGGTGATAATCCCGAAAAAAGGGTGCTTGACCGCCTTGAACATGAAATTGAAGTCATTTCAAAAATGGGATATGTGGATTATTATCTCATTGTTCAGGACTTTGTTAATTTTGCTAAGAAAAAGGGCATTCCCGTGGGTCCGGGTAGAGGCTCGGGCGCAGGTAGCCTTGCGGCCTATTGCATAGGCATTACAGGTGTTGACCCCGTTAAATATGACCTTCTCTTTGAACGCTTTTTAAATCCAGAGCGCGTTTCAATGCCCGATTTCGACATTGACTTTTGCTATGTAAGGCGAAGTGAAGTTATTGATTATGTCATTGAGAAATACGGTGCTGACCATGTGGCACAAATTGTAACCTTTGGAACAATGGCTGCAAGGGCGGCCGTTCGTGATGTTGGCAGGGTGATGGATGCGCCCTACAGCCTTTGCGATAAGGTTGCAAAGCTTATTCCCTACAGCATTGGAATGACTATTTCAAAGGCTCTTGAAATTTCTAGGGATTTAAAAAATCTTTACGATTTTGATGAGCAGGTTAAAAATCTTCTCAATATGGCGATGAAGGTTGAGGGAATGCCTCGCCATGCCTCCACCCACGCAGCAGGTGTGGTTATTTGTGATAAAAGGGTTAGCGAGTATGTTCCTCTTTCTAAAAATGATGATGCGGTTGTAACACAGTACACAATGACCGCCCTTGATGAACTCGGTCTTCTTAAAATGGACTTTTTAGGCCTTCGCAACCTGACCGTTATTGATGACACGCTAAAGGCCCTTGAGGCAAGAGGTGTGTTCCTTGACATTGAAAAAATCCCTATGGATGATAAGGCAACCCTTGAGCTTTTCGGCAAGGGCCTTACCGATGGCGTTTTTCAGTTTGAATCGGGTGGAATGAAGAACACCCTGCGTTCTTTTAAGCCCCAAAACATTGAGGATTTAATTGCAATCATTTCTCTTTATCGCCCCGGCCCTATGGATTCAATTCCAAGATACATCCACAACCGCTATAACAGTGCGGATGTAACCTATTTAACTCCGCTTTTAGAGCCCATTTTAAAGGTTACCTATGGCTGTATTGTTTATCAGGAGCAGGTTATGCAAATTTGCGTTAACCTTGCGGGTTATTCAATGGCAAGGGCCGATATTGTTCGCCGTGCTATGTCCAAGAAAAAGCACGAGGTAATGGAGAAGGAAAGAAAAGCATTTATTTACGGCGAAAAGGATGAAAATGGCAATGTTCTGTGTGAGGGCGCCGTAAACCGCGGGGTTAGCGTTGCCGACGCAAAGCAAATTTTTGAGGATATGTCGGCGTTTTCTTCCTATGCATTTAATAAATCCCATGCCGCCGCCTATGCCGTGGTAGCCTATAGAACGGCCTACCTTAAGTGCCATTATCCTAAGGAATATATGGCCGCCCTTTTAACAAGCGTGCTTGAAAACGCTGATAAGGTGGGGGAATACACCGCCGAATGTAAGCGTATGGGCATTAGAATTTTGCCGCCCAGTGTGAATGAGAGTAACGAGTCCTTTACGGCAACAAACGATGGTATTCGTTTCGGTCTTTTGGCGGTTAAAAACCTAGGCAGAGCTGTTATTGAAAATTTAATTGCCGAGAGGAAATCAGGTGGGAAATATGTTTCGCCTTACGATTTTTGTATTCGAAATTCCTCTAGGGAATTCAACCGCCGCGCCCTTGAGGGACTCATTAAAAGCGGTGCGCTGGATAACCTTGGCGCCAACCGCCGACAAATGCTTTTTGCCGTAGATGCAATTATCGAAGCAGTGGATAACCAGCGCCGCTTTACATCAGGCGGTCAAATGGATTTGTTTTCCGACACAGAAAGCAAACTAATTGAATTTGAGTTTCCCCTTTTAGAGGAACTTCCAACTGCCGAACTGCTTATGATGGAAAAGGAAGCCACAGGGCTTTATCTTACAGGCCACCCAATGGCAAAATTTGATGGCGTTTCTAAAAAAATCGGCACGCTCACTGTTAGTGAGATTATCGGTGATGAAAATGCAGATAATAAAAGAGTAAGGGCGCTCGTAATGTTTTCATCCATTAAGGTTAGAACCCTTAAAAACAAAAACATTCTTGCCTCTGCCACGGCAGAGGATATAACAGGCAGCATTTCGGTCACCTGTTTTTCAAAAGTTTATAACGAGTTTAGACCACTTTTGGTTGAGCAAAAGCCGGTTATTTTAACGGCCAAGGTCAGCGATTCCGATGAAAGGGTCAGAGAGCTTATTTGTGAAAAGATTGAGCCCGTTCCCGAAAATCTTGCGGCAATTAAGACTGAAAAAAAGCAAATCAAAAGCGGTGTTTACCTAAGGGTGCAGAATATGACCTGCCCTGAGTTTGAAAGGGTGAAGGAAGTTTTGCAAAATTCAAACGGAAATGTTCCTGTTTTTATTTACAGCGTAGATAATAACAAGCGTTTTTCAGCCCCCAAAAACATGTGGCTGAGGGTAAATGACCCCAAAAAAGAAAAAATTGCCGAAATAATTGGAAAAAATAATGTAAAATCAGTTGAATAATTAAGAATTATAGTATATAATATTTTTATTGCGATTTCCTTGGAGTGATTATTAAATGAGTATTAAAAAAATTGGTGTTTTAACAAGCGGCGGCGACGCCCCGGGTATGAATGCGGCTGTTCGTGCCGTTGTTCGAACTGCTCTTAATAAGGGTGTTGAGGTCGTTGGTATTGTCGGTGGTTACACCGGCCTTATAAATGGCGAAATCATTGATTTTAACCTGCGTTCCGTTTCTGAAATCATTCACAGAGGCGGCACAGTTCTTTACAGCTCACGCTGCCCCGAATTCAAAACCGAAGAGGGCATTATGAAGGCTGTTGAAACCTGTAAAAAGCACGGTATTGATGGCATTGTTACCATTGGTGGTGACGGAACCTTCCGTGGCGCTCGTGACCTATCATTGCACGGCGTTCCCTGCGTTGGCATTCCTGCAACCATTGATAACGATATTTCCTCAACCGATTACACCATTGGTTTTGATACCGCTATGAATACCGTAATGGAAATGGTTGACCGCCTGCGTGACACCGCACAGTCCCACGCCCGTTGCAGTGTTGTTGAGGTTATGGGTCGGGGTGCAGGTTATCTTGCGCTGAGAACTGGTATTGCCGTTGGTGCGGTTGCCATTCTTGTGCCTGAGGTTGAATACAACGTTGATGAAATCGTTGAAAAAATGATAAAAACCAGGGAACCGGTAAAAAGCATTTTATCGTTGTTGTTGCCGAGGGCATCGGCAAGGTAAAAGACATTGCCAAGGAAATCGAGGATAAAACGGGCATCGAAACCCGTGCAACTATTCTCGGTCACGTTCAGCGTGGAGGAAGACCCACCGTTCGCGACCGTGTTATGGCAAGCCGAATGGGTTATGCCGCAGTTGAACTTCTTGTTCAGGGCATTGGTAACCGCGTTATTTCCTTCACCGACAACAAAATTATTGACTTCGATATTTACGAAGCTCTTTCAATGGAAAGAAAATTTGATCACGAGTTGTACGATATCGCTCATGAAATTTCCATCTAATTAAAAAGTAATGCGGCGACTTTAAAATTTAGTTGCCGCATTTTGTTTTAGGAAAAAACTTATGAAAAGACTTAAAATTGCCGATTTGCAGGTTGACATTGATGTTAAAAGCGAAAGACTTTTAAAGCAGTGTGTTCCTTATGAGGATTGTTCACAACTTAATAGTGCAGCCGATATTACCGTGAAGGTTACCGAAAGGCAAATTTCAGGAATTTTAAAGCGCTATCCGAATTTCACTGAAGAAATTGCGGAATATCTCCGTGCAGGCAGTACTTTTTATACACAGCTCATTGATTTCGGCGGCATAATGCTGCATGCATCGGGCGTTGTGAAGGATGGCTATGCCTACCTTTTCTCGGCCGACTCAGGCACAGGTAAATCAACCCACACCCGCCTTTGGTGTGAGCATATTGACGGCACCTATATCATAAATGATGATAAGCCTGCAATAAGAAAAATGGATAACGAGCTTTTTGTTTACGGCACCCCTTTTAGCGGCAAGGAAGACCTTAGCGCCAACGAAAAGGTGAAACTCGGCGGAATTTGCCTCCTTTACAGAAATGAGGAAAATGTTATAGAAAGAATTTCGGCTGAGGAGGCAATTGTGCCCATTTTGAGGCAAACAATTCATCGGTTAAGTGAAGAAAAACTTGATAAGTTTTTAAAACTTCTTGATGACATTCTTTCAAACGTTCCCGTTTATAAAATGGGCTGTAACATAAGTAAGCAGGCGGCACTGCTTTCCTACAACACAATGAAAAGGACAAAAGACAATGGCTAAAGTTCATTTAAGCGAAATGCTGCCTGTTATTGAGGAAATGCTGAAGGCAGATGGCAAGGTCACCTTCATTCCCGAGGGAATAAGCATGCAGCCTGTCATTGTCGGCGGCAGGGACAGTGTCACCATTAAAAAGCCCAAAGGCAGACTTCAAAAATATGACGCCTGCCTTTACCGCAGGGAAAACGGCGGCTTTGTGCTTCATAGGGTTATAAAGGTTATGCCCGATAGCTACATAATGTCGGGAGATAATCAGTATGCAAAAGAAAAGGGAATCAGGGATGAGCAAATCATCGGCATTTTAGTTTCGATTAACAAAAACGGCAGAGAAATTGAATGTGGTGGCTTTTTCTTTAGATTTTATGTTTTTCTTATCAGCAATCCATTTTCTAAGTTTCTTAAAAAGAATTTGGCGAGGGTCAGAAATCGCCTTTCAAAAATAAAAAATAAATTTATTGGAGATAAAAATGAAGATTGATTGGAAAACTTGTTTCAGGGTTGGGGTTACTGCACTTATCTTTTATTTGTGCATTTCTTTTTTGCCGGGTCTAGGCAACCTTTTAGTTAAGATTTTAGGTGCCGCTTCACCGATTTTTATCGGTTGTGCCATTGCCTTTGTTCTTAACATACTAATGAACTTTTACGAGCGACATATTTTCAAAAGCCCAAAAAAGAAATTTTTTATAACCATTAAAAGGCCCATTTCAATTTTACTTGCTTTTTTAACCCTCGCAGTAATTATTGCCGCCATCTTATGGCTCATTTTGCCTCAGCTTATTTCGGCTATTGAAATGCTTATTCAGCAGCTTCCCACAGCCCTTCAAAACACCGTTGCTTGGTTTGATAAAACTGAAATTCTTTCCGATGATGTCATTAATGTGCTTTCAGGCATTGATTTCAAAACACAAATTGACAAAATTGTTTCGGCAGTTACAGGCGGCTTTGGTGATGTTTTAGGCGTTGCAGTTAACATTGTGACCTCGGTTTTTTCGGGTGTTGTTACCACATTTTTAAGCATTATTTTCTCGGTTTACATTCTTTTCTCAAAGGAAAAGCTTGGCGAGCAGATAAACCGCACCATGGGAATTTATCTTAAAAGTACCTGGTTTGACAAAATTCAGTATGTTCTGAGCATTGCCCAAAGATGCTTTCACAACTACATTTCGGGTCAGTGCATTGAAGCACTGATTCTGGGTGTTCTTTGTATGGTGGGAATGTTTATTTTCAGACTTCCTTATGCTCCTATGATAAGCGCCCTTATTGCCTTTACAGCGCTTATTCCCATTGCAGGTGCATATATTGGCGCAATTGTTGGTGCGTTTCTAATCTTAATGGTGTCACCTGTAAAAGCACTGATTTTCCTTATATTCATAATCGTTTTACAGCAAATTGAGGGTAACCTTATTTACCCCAAGGTTGTGGGCTCTAAAATGGGTCTTCCCGCAATTTGGGTTCTTGCCGCAGTTACCATTGGCGGTGGAATTATGGGCGTTCTAGGAATGCTGCTTGGCGTTCCCACGGCTGCAACAATTTATTACATTGTTCAGGAAGATGTGAGAAAGAAATCAAAAATACAATAAAATAACAAAATTTAACACCCTTTCATACCTTGGTATGAGAGGGTGTTTTTTTATGCTTAATAAAACTATTGAAGATTATAAAAAAGAAATGCTTAAAATGTATTCAAAAAGTGTTATGGTATCCGCCCCTTTGCCCCAATATCCTACTGATGACAGTAGTTCAGGGCAGGGTAGCCTTATTGTGATTTTAACAACTGCAAGGGGTGCATTTCCCCTAAGCGGTGGCGAGGTAAGGGTTTATGAAAATGAAAGCGGTGCCCTTATTTCGACACTTAGAACCGATGAAAACGGTCACACGGCCGTTTTGTCGCTTCCTGCTCCACGCCGTATTTTATCAGAGTCTCCAAGCCAGAGCGGTGCCGCCACCTTCAGCCTTTATGATATTGAGGCTGCAAGGTCGGGCTTTAAAACAACAAGAATAAAATCGGTGCCGATTTTTGATGGTGTAACCTCACTGCAAACGGTTGATATGCTGTCAAATTCGGCGGAAAATGGTAGCAGCGGTACGAATTACGACACACAAAACACATACGAGCTTTGAGGTGATAAAATGATTTTAAACCCTAAAATTCCCGAGGAGATAACGGTGCACCTAGGTCCTCCTTCCGCCGCCGCTGAAAACATTACCGTGCCCTTTACCGAGTATATAAAAAATGTGGCATCCAGTGAAATTTATCCCACCTGGCCTGAAAATGCGCTAAGAGCAAATATTTATGCAATTATTTCCTTTGCCCTTAACCGAATTTACACCGAATGGTATCCTTCCCGCGGCTATGATTTTGATATAACCAACACAACCGCCTTTGATCAGGCTTATGTTCGGGATAGAAGCGTATTTGAAAACATATCACAAATTGTTGATGAAATTTTTGACAGCTATGTGGTGCGCCAGGGCTCGGTTGAGCCGCTTTTTACACAGTTTTGCAACGGCACTACCTCAACCTGCGATGGCCTTTCACAGTGGGGCACAGTTACCCTTGCTGAGCAGGGCTTAACCCCTTATGCCATTTTGCAAAATTACTACGGCAACGATATTAACATTGTGGAAAACGTGCCTGTTGCCGATATTGATTCATCCTACCCCGGTACCCCACTTCGCCTTGGAGATGCGGGAAACGATGTGAGCATTTTACAGGTGCAGTTAAACGCCATAGCAAGGAACTATCCCGCAATACCGAGAATAAGTGAATTAAACGGAATTTTTAATGTGCAAACCGAAAACGCCGTACGAAAATTTCAGGAGGTCTTTTTTTTGCCTGTAACAGGTGTGGTTGATTCTGCCACATGGTACAAAATAAAGCGGTATTATGTGGGTGTAAAACGCCTTGCTGAGCTTGATAGTCTTGGTGTTACCATTGATGAAGCCAGCGTTCCCTTTGGCAGTGATATTAAAACAGGGGATAGTGGCGTTGAGGTTACAACAGTTCAGTATTACCTTAATGTTATAGCATATTTTAATCCTTCACTTAATGTGTTTCCTATCGATTCGGTTTTTGGGGTTAATACTGAAAATGCCGTTCGCAATTTTCAAACCTTTTACGGACTTAATGTTACGGGCGTTGTTGATGAAGCAACCTGGAATAAGCTGCGCTCGGTTTATAATGACACAAGAGCTTCGCTTCCTGCCGATTACAGCAGTGGTCTTGCTAAGGCATATCCCGGATATTTTCTTTCAGAAGGGCTTAGTAACGATGATGTGAGAGATTTGCAAACCTATCTATCCTTCATTGCCGACAACATTCCCCAAATCCCAAAAATTCAGGTTGACGGTGTTTTCGGCCCCGCAACGGCAGATGCTGTGCGAACCTTTCAGAGCCTTTACGGTCTTGATCCTACAGGTGCTGTTGGGCCTGTTACCTGGTTTTACATTGGAAATGAGTATGACTTTTTAAAAGGACAGCCGCAAGGATAAAGGTAAGGGCAAAAATGGTAATAACCCAATTTAAAAGGGCGCTGAATTTTACAACTGTTTGGCTAAAAATTATTACAATAAAAAGAATTATTGAAAGAACAAGCGGCAGGCGCTTTATTTGTTTTTTAAAGGCAAGGTTTAATATTTCCTTTGCACAAATAAGGCACACCGCACACTTAATAAGTGAGCCAAAAAAGAAAATTATATATGCAAGCCCCTCAAGGCGGCTGAATTTAAGCCCCAAAGAAACGGTATCTAAAACTGATAAAAAGGCAAAATCAAGGCTTGCACTATAGGGGAAACCGAAAATTAAAATAACCTGCAAAAGGGGAAGCAATATTAGTAAAAAGCCAAAAAGCATTCCAAGGGCAATACCCTTTGGGGTGCTTTTTTCCATTTTTATAATAAATGGTAAAAGCAGCATTGGTGCTATGCATTTCGCAAAGAAAAAAAGCAACCCCGAAAGGGTGCCAGAAAAACCAAGACCCTTTAAATTATTTAGGTTAAACTGATTTCCTGAAAGCAGGAAAAGCACCAGCTGTGAAAAAATTATCAGCACCAAAAAAACTAGGCTTATTTTAAAGATAACCTGCTTTTTCGCCCTTAAAAGAAAGAAGACAAGAGCGGAAAAAATGAGTGAAAAAATAAAATAATTTTCACTGCTTAAAATTTTTTTATTTGCAACAAGGGAAAAATCGGCTGCTGAATTTGTAGCGCAAATTAGCGCAAAAAGGCACAAAAAAACGGCAACAATTTTCCCCGTCTTTTTAGAAAAAAGGTTTGTGTGGTTAAAATTTCTAAGAATAGGCAACAGTATAAAGCCAATTAAAAAGCTTAAAGTAAGTCCTAAAAAGGCACCGCCGCCACCGGCCTCCTTCGGTAAAAAAATAGTGGCGTTTCCAAGAACGAAAATGGAAACGAGTGCGCAGTAGAGCTTTGAAGAAACGGTTTTATTCATTTTTAACACCATCTAAAAAATAACTGTCATTTTGTGTTTTGAAAAAGGGAAGGGTGAGTGAATTCTTA
>JAFTPI010000011.1 GCA_017463345.1 Clostridia bacterium
TCAGGGCCGCCTGCCGCTACATACTTTTCTCTATGAAAGGAAACGGCGCCGTTACCGCCGTTTCCAGCCTTGAGATGAATTCTTGCAACATCAACAAACATAAATTTTTTATCTCCGTTTTTGAGATTATTATTCCATTATTCTAACAAAATAAAATCCGAGTGAAATGTTATTTTCACTCGGAGTAACTTTTTACTGCTCTACAGCGTAAATGCTGACCTGCTTGCGGTCACGGCCTACGCGCTCAAATTTTACCTTACCGTCAATAAGTGCGAACAAGGTATCATCAGATCCACGGCCTACATTATTACCCGGATGGATATGTGTACCTCTCTGGCGAACGATGATGTTACCTGCCAGAACGAACTGACCGTCTGCACGTTTTACACCAAGGCGTTTTGCCTCACTGTCACGGCCGTTCTTGGTGGAACCCACACCCTTTTTATGAGCAAACAGTTGAATGTTTATCTTTAACATATTCTACACCTCCGAAATAACCTGAATGTTGCTTGGATATTCCTTTGCCAGCTCGCTTAAATGGAGCTGCAAACCTGCCAAAACGGTTTTTGTTTTTTCTGATGGATTTAAAACTTTAACCCACATTTGGGCTTCATCCACCTTTGCTTCAGCTTTATCTCCCACAATTTCTGTAATTGTGTTGGCCGCCATATAAGCCGCCGAGGAAACTGCCGAGCAAACAATGCGACCCTCTTCATCATTATAATCCTTTGAAGAATGGCCCGAAATTTCAAAACCTGTATATTTGGCAAAAAACTTAACTTTTGTCATAAACCTTAACCGATTTCGGTAATTTCTACCTTGGTGTAAGGTTGTCTGTGACCCATTTTACGAGCACAGCCTTTTTTGGGCTTGTAAGTGAAAACTGTGATTTTCTTGCCCTTACCGTTCTTAACAACGGTACCTTTTACGAAAGCATCCTTAACGAAAGGCTTGCCAACTTTTAAAGTTGTGTTCTTAACAGCAACAACTTTATCAAAGGTTACTTCTTCGCCTTCTGCTGCGTTTAATTTCTCAACGAAAATAACGTCGCCTTTTTCAACGCGGTACTGCTTTCCACCTGTTTCGATAATTGCGTACATCCTCTTGGTGCACCTACCTTAATTTTGATCTCGCTACTGTGAGGCGCGGCCCAAATTCGGGCACAACTTAAAAAGCCTCCAATACGCGGCTCTACAAGTTTATCACAAATGAAATGAAATGTCAAGCAAAATATTTAAGTAAAAAAGCAAAGGAGATAATGAAATTCATTATCCCCTTTTAACACTTAAATTACTAGTAATCCCATCTGACATCAACTTTTCTTCTGGGGAGTTTTTTGTCTTTGGCCAAAATCTTGTCAATTTCCTCAAAATATTTATCAACGCCATTAGGCATTAACTTACTGCCCCAATTATCATCGGGTTTTGAGCGCAATAGCCAGTGCTTTGCATACTCTTTTTTCCAGGTGTCGATTTCATTTCTATATTTTAAAGGATTTGTAAGTATTCTAATCAGTCGGCAGGTGTTTGTAAGCTCCTCAACCATCCATTCACTGCCCTCAAAGTTAAACTGAACGCCATGGAGTTCCTCGGCTATATATTTTGCATATTCCGCAACAACGGGGATTTCTTCAGGGGTACACTGCCAGTTAACATTCCAGGAAACCCAGGTGTGGTTAGGGATTCTTTCATCCTCCAAATGGTAGCATTTTCCAAGGCGGTAAATCCACTCGAAAAGACTGAAATTCTCAGCCGGGAAAATGTATTTATCGGTAAAATATTTTGCGTTTTCATAAACGGTTTTCTTGCCGCCTGTGCAGTATCTATCGGCGTGCCAACCATAAATTGCACCGACAACAAAGGGGCCAAAACAACAGGCGTGTGGCTGTGGATGGCCGCCATCGCCCCAATCGGTAAGCAAATAGCCCTCGCAACCATATTTAATTGCGTTTTTAGCGCAAATGCGAATGTTTTCAATCATATTAACGCTTCTAAGTCCAAAGCAGTTCCATGTTGAGGTGCCGGGTGCAACATAGGTGCGAAGTCCAAAATCACGAAGAAGCTTTAAATGCTTTTCATAGGGGTGGTCAAATTCATAGCCCCATTCGATAAAAATCATATCTTTGGGAAGCTCGGGGATAAGCTCGGGGTGGTGCATTGCAATGTCATCCCAGAACATAGGAGTTTTACCGTATTTCTCGGTGATAAGCTTGTGCAGTTTTAAAAGGTAATCCATATAAACTCGGCCAACGCCGTATTTCTCGCAGGCCTCCTTGGTTTGACCCTGACCCAAGTCAAAAGTTTCATCGCAACCGATGTTTATAAACTGGGAATCAAAGAACGGCAGGAGTGAGCCGAAAATTTTATCAACAAGCTCAACCGAGCCCTCATCCAGGGGATTCAAGGTGGTGCCGATGGTGCTGTCATCCTTAACGATTGCAAGATGAGAAAGTTTTTCCTTTTTCGTCCATTTTTCCATGTGGCCAAAGCTGTTTTGGTTGGGCACAAGCTCAATAAAGCGCTCAGCGCAATATTCCTTTAACTCTTTAATCTCTTCTACGGTATAGCAGGTGTGGCCCTTGGTAAATTCCTCAAGACCGGGATATTCAAAAACAATGGCATCAAAATAAAGCTGGAACTGGTTATATTTAAGGAATGCCATAAGGTCAATCATATCTTTTAAAAGCTTAAGGGTTGTTGCGCGGCCACGGCTTACATCAAACATAATTCCGCGGTTTTCAATTTCGGGCCAGTCCTCAACCTCAATTTTTATAAGGCCCTGCTCACCTAAACTCAACTGTTTAAGGGTTGTAAAGGCATAGAATGCGCCGCAGGCCTCACTATATTCAATAGTGATTTTTTCATTGATTTTAAGAGCATAGCCTTGGGGCTTAATTTCCTCATTATAAACCAAGGTAATATCCCCGTTATCGGTTGCCTTTTGGAAATTTAACCAATCCTTTAAAAAGAATGAAAAATCATTTTTGAGAGCGCCGAAATCAATTTTAACGGTTTCGGGCAGAACACATTTTCCACCTTTAACCGTCATTTTTTGGACATTTGGGACAATAATAGGTTTTTTCATAATTAAGCCTCATTCCATAGGTTCTTTTGCGTTCATTTTAGCATAGGTAAATTTAAAAAACAATAGAAAATGCAAAAAACTCTCAACAATTTTTGTTGAGAGTTTTTCTGTTTAATTTGCAAATTTTTCTGCCCTTTTAAGAGCCATAATTATAGGGCAAATAAGCGCTCCGCAAAGGATATTGCTAACCCCATGAATTGCATCAAAGGGCAGGCCCGCAATAATCCAGGAAATTGTGCCGTTTAAATCAAGGCCAAAAAAAATTGCCTGGAAAGGAGCATAAAGGGTGCCGAACAAAAATCCGTGAAGCCCGCAAACAAGGCTATAGGCTACGGGCCTTACCCCTTTGGGCATTTCCTTTGGCAGCAGCATTGTAAAGCCCCAAAGCACAGCCCAAATGTAAATGTACGGTATCCACCAGGTGCTAAAGCCTCCGTAAAGTCCGTTTAAGAAAACATAAACATAAATGGGAAAAAGCGCCTTTACTCTGTAAACCGCAGTTATAGCGACTATCAACACCCCCACAAGATGAATGTTGGGAAGCGCCTCAAAGGCAATGTCGGCCACAAATAGAATAACACCGAGCACTGCAAAAACAGCGATTTCTCTTATTTTCTGTTTCACTATTTTTCTGCCTTATAGGAATAGGTGTCACCGGCAACATTTTAGGTTTCACTTACACCCTTTTGACCATAGGCACCGTTTACATAAAATGCCCAGTATTTTCCATCCTTGTCAAAATCGAGGGTAGTTCCATTAACGGTTTTAACATAAAGACCGTACTGTGAATCTTCGCCTGCAATAAGGCCCTCTTCAAGCAGAGCATCCGAAACCAGGGTTTTATCGGTACTAACCTCAAAAATGGTTTCCTTGCCCGAGGCATCAACCACGGTAAAGGTAAACTTGGTGGCTCCCTGACCTACCTTTGTGGGCTCACTTACGGAAGATGTAAGTGAAGTAAGTGAGGAGGTATCCTCATTTTTGCCGTTACAACCTATTGAAATCAGTGCTATTGCCGCAACAAGCACAAGACAAAGGATGAACGACAGCATTTTAGTTAAATGTGTCTTTTTCATTTTCTTTTCTCCTTTTTCTTTTTTCCCTTTTTAGAAGTCGGCGCTCGCGACATAAATTTAAAAGGGTTTTGGTCCGTTGGATATTTCGACTGCGGCACCTTGTTTTCACCTTCTCAAAGAAATTTCCTTCAATGGCCTGTCCCCTTTTGTTGCGGCAAAAGGGCAAGAAAACAAATTCGACGTGCCTCACGGCGGCGGGCCCGTGCAGGAATTTCACCTGCTTCCCCATTGGACAAAATCATTATAGCACACCCCCTTTTACCTTTCAAGGCAAAATAAAAAAGCCAAACGGAAAATTCCGTTTGACTTTTATCACTACAAAAACTCCCGCATTTGGTGGGTAAGTCTCTCCTCTAAATTTATAAGCCGCTTGCA
>JAFTPI010000069.1 GCA_017463345.1 Clostridia bacterium
CGGCAAGCGCGTTTTCCTGCTCCCCGGCCCGCCCAAGGAACTTACAGCAATGTTTGAAAGCTCCGTGTTCCCCTACCTTCACGGAATTTCCGATTCACTCCTTGTCTCCCACTATATTCGCATTTTCGGCATTGGTGAATCTAAAATTGAGGAAATGCTTGGCGATCTGGTTAAGAGCAGCAACCCAACCGTTACCACCTATGCTTCCCCTGGCGACTGTATGATTCGAGTGACCGCAAAGGGAAAAGATGATGTAGTTAGCGAAGCACTTTGCAAGCCTGTTATTAAAAAAATAAAAGAGCTTTTTGCCGAAAACATTTATGCAATTGATGCTGAAGGTCTTGATGCCGCCACCGTTAATGCCCTAATTGAGAAAAAGCTCACCATTGCCACGGCCGAATCCTGCACGGGCGGAATGGTAGCCGAAAGGATTACCTCGGTTTCAGGCTCATCAAACATTTTTAAAACAGGTATAATTGCCTACTCAAACGAAATAAAAATAAATGAGCTTCAAATTCCCCGTGAAATCATTGAGGCTTACGGTGCCATAAGCGAGCAAACTGCCGCCCACATGGCGGTTAATGTGCGCCGCCTGCACGGTGCAGACCTTGGCATCGGTATAACAGGTGTTGCAGGCCCCGATAAGTCCGAAGGCAAAGAAGTGGGTCTCGTTTATGTCTGCCTTGCCGACAGCGAGCGCATTTGGGTTAGAAAGCTTAACCTGACCGTTGGCTATGACCGCGAAAAAATCAGAAACTTTGCGGCCATGACGGCTCTTGACCTTGCGAGAAGATATGCCTATTTTGCACCCGCAGTTATGCCTGAGGGCACCATTCAAGGTGAAAAAATCAACATCCTTTCTTCACAGCCTCAAGGCGAAAAGCCTGTTTTAACTGAGGAATTGGAAGAAACTCGCTTACCGATTATTGATAAGGATGATTTTGCCGCAAGTCTTTCCACCTTCCTTACTCCAAAGAGTGAGGCTAATAACGAAACAACTAAGCACCGCACGCACTCGGCAAAAGAAATCAGCATAATTGAACAAATTAAATGTAACGGTATATTTAAAACCGTAAAGGATATTGCTAAAAAAATTGCGGAAGGCGCAAAGACCCTTGCATCGGATATAAAAGTAAAATTAAGCAGCACACCGATTCAAACCAAAAAAATCGTTTTCAACTGCATTTTTGTAGTCTTAATTCTCACCTTTGTTATTTCTTCCATTAACCTGCTGAGCTATTTTGTTTCCGAAAGACAGCAAAATGCCGTTATCACCGAAACACAGCAAATTTGGAATGAGGCAATCAGCAAAAATGAAAACACCTCTGATTTAAACGCTATTTTTGACCCGCTGCTTAAAATCAATTCCGATACAATGGCATGGATTAATATTCCCAACACCAAAATTAACAATCCTGTTTGTCAAACCGATAATAACGATTATTACCTAGACCATAACTTTAAAAAAGAAAAGAGCCGTTATGGTACGCTTTTCTTTGACTATCGCGATATAATTTCAGGCGAGGGAAGCAGTAAAAACCTGGTAATTTACGGTCATAATATGAAGGATGGCAACATGTTTGCCGACCTGCTTAAATACAAGAATTTATCCTTCTACAAACAAAACCCCACCTTCACACTCACCACTCGCTATACGCAAAGTGAGTATCGTGTGTTCTCGGTATTCCTGATTAACTCAAAGCCAAATGATGACAACGGTTATCTCTACAACTTCTTAAGAAACAACTTTGTTGATGATGATTCCTTTAACGCGTGGATTAATGAGGCAAGGAAAAGAAGTCTCATTGGCACAACAGTTAACGTTGATGAAGGCGATGAAATTCTAACACTTGTTACCTGCGCTTATGACTTTAAGGATGCCCGTCTGGTTGTTATGGCACGAAAAACAAGGGAGGGCGAAGGCAAGGTTAACACCTATGAGGCCTTTATAAACACCAATCCCCTTTATCCACAAATTTGGTACGACACAAAGGGAATTACAAATCCCTTTAGAACCCAGTCGGCACTCACCTCAAGTGAAACCTCATCGGTGCCCTTCTTCCCCATTAGTTCTCAGGTGCCCGCATCCTCTGCCACATCGGGGGTAAGCAGTGCCGTATCGGGAGTGAACAGTGCAAACACCTCAACCAGTGTGAGCACGGCAAGCTCATCCACCACAACATCTACCGAGAGCACTGTATCACAAAGCTCATCTTCCCCCACCTCATCAGAAAGTTCATCGGCAGTTTCTTCCGAAAGCTCACAGGCTTCCTCAAGTGAAGGGACTTCATCATCCGCTGAGTCAAGTGAAAGTCAAGCCGATGATTCCACAGAAAACTAAACTATTTTTTCACTAAACTTAGGCTAGGAGGCTTTTAAGTGTTAGAAAATATTAAACTTGATATTATCTACTATGACACACAAAAAGATTTCGAAATGGAATTCAACCTTTGCGGTTGCTGCAGAATGCGCCTGCTCACCGCCGAGGCGGAGAATTTAAAAAGCTTTGTAAACTGCATTAAGGTTGCCGTTGCAAGAAGTCGCGTTGTCCTTTTGTGCGGCGAGCTTTACGGAGAAGCGGGTCTTTTGAACATTATTTCAAAGGCTGTGGGTCGCGATTTTGAGGAGGTTGAAAATACTCTTTACGGAATTGCGGGTGACGGTAAAACACACATTTTAAAGCAAAGCATTCCTCTTGTTACCTCAAGCGGAAAGCTGCTTGGCTGTGTTATTGAACAAGGTCCCCAGGCAATTATTATGATTTCTAATGATAAGGACGGTCGCAAGGAGATTATGCAAAATCTCGTGCACCCTTACATTAAAGAATTGAGCAAATCAGAATCGGGTGCCTTGAGCGATTTGGTTGCCGAAAATGATAAAAACGAGTCTGAAATCTTTAACTCTCCCGAGCCCGAAGCTTTGGAAGAATCTGATAAAATTACAGAAAATGATGCGACCGTTGATGCGAGCGAAAGCAATGCTCAAGAGGAAGAATCGGAGCAGTCCTTGGATGAGTGTGATAAGAACGAGGAAGAACTTAAAACCGTTTCTTTAGAGGATTTTGCGACAGAAAACGAGACGGTAGCCTTTGTAGAGGACACCACCGCTGATGATACAAATGGGGATGCTCTCGAAAATGACCATGTTTTGCCCACTAACAGTGGCCTTGTTTTTGCCGAAGGTGATGACGCAGATGATGAATCGTATGAAACGGTATTCTCCGCCGATGTATTTAAGAAATACAACGAAACTTTCTCGCTTATTTCACCTGTTAACGATAAAAATGGGCGTTATAAGCACGGCCGAAACCGTGGCAATTCAACCATTATTTTAATTCTTTTTTGCCTGGTTTTATGCCTTTTAGCGGTTATTATTTATTTCCTTCTTGTAAAACCCGCCCAGTCAGGCATTGACATTGTTGAAAACTTTAATAATCTTTTTTCATTCGCATTAAAAGGAGTTTATAGGCCATGGTAGAAACCGTTGTGGAATTTTTAAGGGAATATGTAAGCGCTGAGCTCGTTGTTTTTATCATTTCCCTACTCCCCATTCTCGAGTTGCGCGGCGGCCTGATTGCCGCAGCAATTGTTGGAATCGAGTGGTATGTTGCATTGCCGATTTGCATCATTGGCAATATGTTGCCCATTCCCTTCGTTCTCTTATTCATTAGAAAAATTTTCGAATGGCTTAAAAAGATTAAATTTATGAAAAAAATCGTTGAAAAGCTTGACGAACGCGCAAAGAAAAAAAGCGAAAGCATTAACAAGTTTATTTTGTGGGGCCTTTTCACCTTTGTCGCCATTCCTCTGCCCGGAACAGGCGCTTGGACAGGTGCCCTTGTTGCCGATATTTTGGATGTTCGTTTTAAAAAGGCGTTCCCTATTATTTTTGTGGGTGTTGTAACTGCGGGACTCATTGTTTCCCTTGTGAGTTACGGTATTCCTTGGATTGTTTCTCTTTTTGCATAAAAAAAAGGACTTAAGGAAAATCCTTAAGTCCTTTTTTCTTGTTTGTTTTATTTGCCTGACTGATCGTCATGAACGGTGAGGTTTTGCTGAATTGCCCAACGAGCAATCTTCATTTTTGTGTGGTCAGCAACACTTTCGGCAACAACGCTGTCCTCTTTAAGAGAAACAACCTTTAAATAGTAACCACCAATGGTGAGAATTTCATCACCGATTTGAAGATTCTCACGCATTTTTGCTTCTTCCTTTTGCTTTTTGCGCTGAGGGCGAATCATAATGAAATACATTGCAACGAACATTAAGATAATCATACCGAAATAGAGAATAGTGCCTCCGATTCCGCCTTCACCCTGTCCGCCGGTGGGATTGTTTAAAAGAAATGCGTTCATTTTTTTACCTCCGATTAAATTCGATATTGTTATTATATCTAAAAGAAACTAATAATGCAAGTGCTAAATTCTTTTTCCGAGAATTTGTTCCTTTTCCCGCTTGTATTCAGCAAAGCGACCCTCATCAAGCGCCTGCCTTATCTCGGTCATAAGGTTATTGTAAAACCACAAATTGTGCATTACGCAAAGCCTGTGGGAAAGCATTTCGTTTGCTTTTAGAAGGTGCCTTATATAAGCGCGGGAGAACTGCCTGCAGGTAGGACAGTTACAGCTTTTATCAATGGGAGAATCATCCAGCATATATTTTTCATTGTTTATGTTAATAATACCTTCGCTTGTAAAAAGATGGCCGTGGCGAGCGTTGCGGCTGGGCATAACGCAGTCAAAAAGGTCGATTCCTCTTTCTACTGCATTTAAAATGTTAAGCGGAGTTCCAACGCCCATAAGATAACGGATTTTGTCCTTTGGCATAACCGGCACAACATGGTCAAGAACATCATACATAATTTCGGTGGGCTCTCCAACGGCAAGACCGCCAACTGCGTATCCATCCATATTAAGTTCGGCAATTTCCTTCATGTGGTCAACTCTTAAATCGTTGTAGGTGCAACCCTGATTTATACCGAAAAGCAGTTGCTCTTTGTTGATTGTGTCATCAAGGCTGTTAAGTCTTGCCATTTCGGTTTTACAGCGCTTAAGCCAGCGTGTTGTTCTGGCACAAGACTGCTTGGCATAGGAATGCTCTGCAGGGTTTTCAACACACTCATCGAACGCCATTGCTATTGTTGAGCCTAAATTTGACTGAATTCGCATACTTTCCTCAGGCCCCATAAAAATTTTCCTGCCGTCAATGTGGGAGGAAAAGGTAACACCCTCCTCCTTAATCTTGCGAAGCTGTGCAAGGGAAAAAACCTGAAATCCGCCGCTATCGGTTAAAATGGGACCATCCCAGGTGGTGAACATATGAAGTCCACCCATTTTCTTTATGTTTTCATCCCCTGTTCTAACGTGGAGATGATAGGTGTTTGAAAGCATAACCTGGCAGTTAACCTCTTTTAAATCCTGCGCCGAAACAGCGCCCTTAATGGCACCGCAGGTGGCAACATTCATAAATGCGGGGGTCTTAATAACACCGCGGTTGGTAATAAGCTCGCCGCGCCTTGCATTTCCCTCTTGCTTTAAAAGTTTATACATAACAAAAAAATCCTTTACTGAATTATCATTGCATCTCCGAAACTGAAAAATCTGTATTTTTCATCCACTGCGGTTTTATATGCAGTCATTGTTTTCTCATAGCCATAAAACGCACTTACAAGCATTATAAGCGTGCTTTCGGGCAGGTGGAAATTGGTTATAAGCCCGTCAATGCATTTAAAATTATAACCTGGGTAAATGAAAATATCGGTGGAATCGGAACACTCTTTTATTACGCCGAATTTTGTTGCGGCGCTCTCTAAAGTTCGGCAGCTTGTGGTGCCCACACAAATAACCCTGCCTCCTGCCGCTTTGGTTTCATTTATGGTTTTTGCGGCTTCCTCCCTTATGCAGTACCATTCACTATGCATCTTATGCTCGGTTATTTCATCAACCTTAACAGGTCTAAAGGTGCCAAGACCCACGTGCAAGGTGACATAGGCAATTTTTATGCCCTTTTTCTTTAAATCTTCAAGCATTTCGTTTGTAAAATGAAGCCCTGCGGTGGGCGCTGCGGCAGAGCCTAATTCCTTTGAATAAACCGTTTGATAGCGTTCGCTGTTACTGAGTTTTTCCTTAATATAATGCGGAAGCGGCATTTGACCTACCTCATCTAAAACACTGAAAAACTCGCCATCGCATTTAAACTCTAAAACCCTGTTGCCATCAGGCAAAACATTAATTACGGTTGCTGAAAGCTTGTCCGAAAATTTAAACTGGGTTCCTGTTTTTGCTTTTTTTCCGGGACCTGCAATACCCTGCCAAACAAGCGCTGATTCCTGCTTTAAAAGAACAAACTCAACCACTGCGCCTGTATCTATTCTTGTGCCGAAAATTCTTGCGGGTAAAACCCTTGTATTATTAAGCACAAGGCAGTCCCCCGCCTTTAAAAATTCATCAAGGTGGTTAAAGCTAGTGTGTAAAATCTCCTCATTTGTTTTATTTAGCACCATAAGCCTTGATGAATTTCTCGGCTCTATTGGTGTTTGTGCAATAAGGTTTTCGGGTAAATCATAGTAAAAATCGCTTTTTTTCATAATATTAACCTTTCAGCGCCAAAACGAATAAAATATATTTGACAAACCAATTCAGCAATGTTATATTTAATTAATGGTTATATATTAAATAAGGCTTGCTTTTTAATATTATATTGCAAATTCCCCTTAATAGCAACCAAAAGTTTTTTTCAAAGGAAAGTGACTCAAAATGAAGAATTACAAAGTTGGTATTATCGGCGCTACAGGTATGGTAGGTCAGCGCTTCTGCCTTCTTTTGGCCGACCACCCCAATTTCGAAGTAACGGTTCTTGCCGCCAGCCCCCGCTCTAAAGGTAAAAAATTCGAGGACTGCGTTAAAGACCGTTGGGCAATGACCGCACCCATTCCCGAAAAACTTAAAAGCATGGTTGTTTTAAGTGCAACTGAGGATATTGAGGAAATCGTAAGTCAGGTTGATTTTGTTTTCTGTGCAGTTGATATGAAAAAGGATGAAATTAGAGCCCTTGAAGAGCTTTACGCAAAGCATGAGTGCCCCGTTATTTCTAACAACAGCGCACACCGCGGCACTAAGGATGTTCCTATGATTGTTCCCGAAATTAATGCCGACCACGCAAAGGTTATCGAGAGCCAAAGAAAACGCCTCGGCACAAAGCGCGGCTTCGTTGCCGTTAAATCAAACTGCTCACTCCAAAGCTATGTTCCCGCAATTTATCCTCTTTCAAAATTTGGTGTAGATAAAGTTTTGGTTTGCACCTATCAGGCAATTTCAGGAGCCGGAAAAACCTTTGAGCGTTGGCCCGAAATGGTTGATAATGTTATTCCCTTTATTGGCGGTGAGGAGGAAAAGAGCGAACAGGAGCCCCTTAAGATTTGGGGTGAGGTTAAAGATGGTGAGATAGTTAACGCTACCGAGCCTAAGTTTACCGCTCAGTGCATTCGTGTTCCCGTTTCAGATGGTCACATGGCTGCCGTGTTCGTTTCCTTTAAGGATGGCAAAAAGCCCACTAAAGAGCAAATTCTTGAAGCCTGGGCAAATTACAGCGGCCGTCCTCAAGAACTAGCCCTTCCCCACGCACCTAAACAGTTCCTCCATTATTTCACCGAGGATAATATGCCTCAAACCAAGCTCCATCGTGACCTTGAGGGCGGTATGGCAATTTCCATCGGTCGACTTAGAGAGGATTCACAGTATGATTACAAGTTTGTTTGCCTTTCCCACAACACCTTAAGAGGTGCCGCAGGCGGCGCAGTTCTGCTTGCTGAGCTTCTTTGTGCTGAGGGTTACATGGACTAATTTTTAAAAAAGGTGTTTTTTATGAAAAAAAGAATCTTTACCGGTGCAGGCACAGCGCTTGTTACCCCCTTTAATGAAGATTACAGCGTTAATTACGATGCGCTTCGCACCCTTGTTAACGACCAAATCGAAAAAGGCATTGACTCCCTTATCATTTGCGGAACAACGGGCGAAGGCTCCACCCTTTCCCACGATGAGCACGTTAAGGTTATCGCTGAGGCTATTGAGGTAGCTGGCGGTCGTGTTCCTATTGTTGCAGGAACCGGCAGTAATGACACCGCCTATTCCATTAAGCTTTCAAAGGAAGCCGCCGCTCTTGGTGCCGATGCACTTTTGCAGGTCACACCTTACTATAACAAGACCTCACAGCGCGGTCTTATTGCGCACTATACCGAAATTGCAAAAAGCGTTGACCTTCCTATGATTCTTTACAATGTTCCTTCCAGAACAGGTATGAGAATCGCTGCCGAAACCTACAAAGAACTTTCTAAAATTGATAACATTGTTGCAACCAAGGAAGCCAGTGGCGACCTTGAACTTGTTGCTAAAATCCGCGAGCTTTGCGGTGACGACCTTGATATTTATTCAGGCAATGATGACCAGGTTTATGATATTTTAAAGCTTGGCGGTATTGGCGTTATTTCGGTGTTCTCCAATATTTTCCCCAGAGAACTACACGAGCTTTGCCAGCATTTCTTTAACGGTAACGAGGCAAAATGTAAAGAAATGCAAGAATATTATTTAGACATTATGAACGGCCTGTTTATGGATGTTAACCCCATCCCCGTTAAGGATGCAATGGCAATGCTGGGCATCAACGTTGGCCCCCTACGCCTTCCCCTTCTTACAATGGATGATGAGCACAAGGCACAAATGCTGACACTGCTCAAAAGATACGGTCTTTTAAAATAATTTTAAATGGGATGTGAAAAAATGACCAATATCATTTTAAGCGGTTGCAGCGGAAAAATGGGCGGTGTTATAACCGATATTGTTAAGGCCGATGAAAATGCTAACATTGTTTGCGGTCTTGATATAAACGAAAACATTTCCCGTGGCTATCCCGTTTATAAATCAGCCGAGGACATTAAAGAAACAGCCAATGTTATTATCGACTTTTCTCACCCTAGCGCCCTTGACGGAATTTTAAAGCTTGCAAAGGCAAAAAAAATTCCCGTTGTTTTGGCAACCACCGGCTACACTGAAAATGAAATTGCAAAAATTAAAGAGGCTGCAGAGGAAATCCCCGTTTTCTTCACCTTTAATTTCTCCCTCGGTGTAAACCTGCTTGTTGCCCTTTCTAAAAAGGCTGCAGCGGTGCTCGGAAATGATTTTGACATTGAAATTGTTGAAAAGCACCACAATCAAAAGCTTGATGCCCCCTCAGGCACCGCAATTATGCTGGCAAATGCGCTTAACAGCATTTTTGATGATAAGATGATGTACGAGTATGACCGCCATTCAAAGCGTGCAAAACGCGCTAAAAACGAAATTGGCATACATTCGGTTCGCGGCGGCACAATCGTTGGCGAACACGATGTTATTTTTGCAGGCCGTGATGAGGTTATCACCCTCTCCCACTCCGCCGGCTCAAAACAAGTTTTTGCCGCAGGCGCGGTTAAAGCCGCAAAATTTATTGCTTGCAAAGCACCAGGCATGTATGATATGAACGATGTCATAAAATTCTAAATAAAAACATTTAAAGGCACGAACTGTGAAAAGTTCGTGCCTTTAAATTTGCTTAAACTGGCGAGAGTTGCAAGTGAAATTCATATGTGGTACGGTAAAAACGCTATTATTGTATTATAAATCTTATTATATATTATTAATATTGTTAAAAGTGTTGATTTTTATAATTGATAGTGGTATAATTATTGTGATTTGTTGGGTAAAAATTTTCTCGAGAGGTTTGCGGTATGTATGCACGATTTTTCAAAAGGGTTATAGATATTGTTCTCTCTGTAATTGGTATCACCATTTGCTTAATTCCAATGATTATTACTGCCATCACTATCAAGATAGATTCACAAGGCCCTGTACTTTTTAAACAGAAACGAATTGGGTATAAGGGTAAGGCTTTTGAAATTTACAAGTTCAGGTCTATGTGTCAGGGCGCAGAGCATACCGGTACAGGTGTTTACAGCGGCGCTGACGATATGCGTGTTACCAAGGTTGGAAAGATTATCCGAGCCACAAGTATTGACGAACTGCCGCAGCTTTTCAACATTATAAAAGGCGATATGAGTTTCATCGGCCCTCGACCTCCGCTTACATATCATCCGTGGCCTATTAAGGAATACACCGAAGAACAGTTACATATGTTTGATGCTCGCCCCGGCATTACAGGTTGGGCACAGGTTAATGGCCGAAAAGGTGTTGAATGGCACAAGCGAATACAGCTTAACTGTTGGTATGTTGACAATATGTCGCTGTGGCTCGATATAAAAATATTGTTTATAACATTTTTTAAGGTTATTAAAAATGAGGACAATGTAAATGTAGGTGCAACACTTGTAACTGACCAAACCAAAGAAAAAGAAACAGAGACGGTATAAATTATGTCATTAGAGTATTTTTACATAACAAACGATGCTGATATTGCCAAAGCCTGCGAGAGAGCCGGCGTTGACCGAATTTTTATTGATATGGAATATATTGGCAAGGCCCAGCGGCAGGGCGGGCTTGACACGGTACAAAATCACCACACCATCGAAGATGTAAAAAACATAAGAGCGGCTATAAATAAATCAAAGCTTCTTGTAAGGGTTAACCCAATACACGATGGTTCCGAAAATGAAATTAAC
>JAFTPI010000070.1 GCA_017463345.1 Clostridia bacterium
AATCTCGATAAGAAGACTCTTGAAAAAATGAATGCTGAACTCGGTCGCGAGATTGAAGCAGAATAATAAATTTTAAATTTGTACGACCGCTAACCACGGTCGTACTTTTTGAAAATTTAAAATTTGTTTAAACTTTTAATTCCATCTTAATGTATAATCTAATTAGTTTAAGTTTTCCGGAGGTTTTTCTTTATGCGAAATATTATCAATTTTAATGCAAAATGGGCCTTTACAAAACTTGCCACAGAAATCCCTACCGAGATTTCAAACAAATGGTGCTTTGTTAATTTGCCCCATTGCTGGAATGCTATTGACGGTCAGGACGGCGACAATGATTTTTATCGTGGCAAGGGCTACTATGCAAAGGCATTAATGAAATCTGATTTGCCTGAAGCAGACCGTTATTATCTTGAAATCAAGGGTGCCAATTCTTCTGCCGATGTTTATATTAACGGTAAGGCTCTGGCCCATCACGATGGCGGTTATTCTACCTGGCGTGTTGATTTAACCGACCATCTTAATGCTACGAATGTTATTGCTATTGTTGTTGACAACTCTGCAAACGAAACAGTTTATCCTCAAATGGCAGACTTCACCTTCTATGGCGGTATTTACAGAGATGTTAACATTATTTGTGTAAACAATTCACACTTTGACCTTGATTATTACGGTGGCCCCGGCATTGCCGTTACACCTGAAATCAAGGGCGCCGATGCAGAGGTTACCATTGAAACTTTTGTTACTAACAGCAAAATGGGTCAGGAGATCCGTTACACAGTTGAGGATAAGGATGGCAATGTTGTTGCCGAAATAACTTCACCCGACACAAAGGTTGTTTTAAACATTAAAGAGGTTAACCTCTGGCACGGTAGAAAAAATCCTTATCTTTACACTGCAAAGGCAGAACTTGTTGAAGATGGTGTAGTGCTTGATAATATTTCAACTCGTTTTGGCTGCCGCACCTTTAAAATTGATCCTGACAACGGCTTTATCTTAAACGGTGAGGAATATCCGCTGCGCGGTGTATCACGCCACCAGGACCGTTGGGGCAAGGGTAACGCTCTTTCTAAAGAGGACCACAAGGAAGACATTGAGTTAATTTACGAGCTCGGTGCAACCACCATTCGTCTGGCTCATTATCAACACGACCAATATTTCTATGATTTATGCGATGAATACGGTCTTGTAATTTGGGCTGAAATTCCTTATATTTCAAAGCATATGCCTACAGGTCGTGAGAACACCATTTCACAAATGAAAGAGCTAATTGCCCAAAACTACAACCATCCTTCGATTGTTGTTTGGGGTCTTTCCAACGAAATCGGTATCGGCGGCAGTGATGATGATTTGCTTGAAAACCACCGCATTCTTAACGACCTTTGTCATGAAATGGACAAAACCCGTCTAACAACAATTGCGGCAGTTTCAATGTGCAAAATGGATGATCCTTATCTCCAAATCCCTGATGTTGTTTCCTACAACCACTATTTCGGTTGGTACGGCGGCGAGACCGATATGAACGGTCCTTGGTTTGATAAATTCCACAAAATGCATCCTAATATTCCTATTGGTTGCTCTGAATATGGCTGCGAAGCCCTTAATTGGCACACCTCTAATCCTATGCAGGGTGACTACACCGAGGAATATCAGGCATACTACCATGAGGAGCTTATTAAACAGTTCTTTAGCCGTAAATATATGTGGGCAACCCACGTTTGGAATATGTTTGACTTCGGCGCCGATGCCCGTAATGAGGGCGGCGAAAATGGTCAGAACCACAAGGGTCTTGTTACCATCGACCGTAAATACAAAAAAGATGCATTCTATGCCTACAAAGCATGGCTTTCTGATGAAAAATTCGTTCACCTCTGCGGCAAACGCTATGTTGACAGGGTTGAAGATGTAACAAAGGTTACTGTTTATTCTAACCTTCCTGAGGTTGAGCTTTTTGCAAATGGAGTTTCTCTTGGTAAAAAGACTGCTGAGGATCATTTCTTCTATTTTGATGTTCAAAACATCGGTGAAACCAAACTTGTTGCTGTTGCAGGTGAATTCAAAGATGAAAGTGTTATCCGCAAGGTTGACACCTTTAACGAGGAATACCGCCTTAAAGAAAAAGGCGCTATCCTTAACTGGTTTGATATTGATGCACCCGAAGGTTATTTATCCCTCAATGATAAAATGAGCGATGTAATTTCCACCTTGCAGGGCAAAATGCTCTTTATGGGCCTTTTCGGCAAGTTAATGGGCGGCAACAGCAAGGATGGCAAGATTAAAGCAGCAGGCTTTGAGGTTGGTCCTGAAATGATTAGTATGATGGGCGGCTTCACCGTGCTTCGATTGTTCACACTTATGGGCGGTATGGCTGACATAAAGTTTACAAAAGAGCAGCTTCTTGACATTAACGCTAAACTTAACAAGATTAAAAGGCCCAAAAGCAAATAAAAATTTTTAAGAGCAGGAATTTCCTGCTCTTATTTTTTGCAAATTTTGTTGAAGAAATTTTCTCTTTATAGTATAATATTAAGAAATCCGTTTTTTAGGAGGAAATTCCTTTATGATAAACAATAACAGTAATTTATACGGTGTCAGCTGTGTGGCACTCAGGGACTTAATTGTTTTCCCGAATATGGTGCTAAATTTTGATGCCGGCAGAAAAAAGAGCATTGAAGCCGTTAGATCGGCGATGGCGGGGGATAGAGGCATTTTTCTTGTAACTCAGTATGAAACTGCTGTTGAAGACCCTAAGCAAAACGATGTTTACACCGTCGGTTGCTATGCAAAAATCCGTCACATTCTTAAGATTTCAGAAAACGAAATTAGAGTTCTGGTTGGTGGAGTTAAACGCGCAAAGCTTAATCTGCTTTATAGTGAAGGCGCACACCTTAAAGCCGATATAACCCTTTTTGAAGACGAACCCATTAAAAGAAGCGAAAACTATGTTGAGGCACTTTTTAGGAAGGTAAAAGAAAATTTTGAAAAGTATGCCATTGTAAACGGCAGAATTCCTCCCGATATTATTATGGAGGTTATGTCGGCTAACAGCCTTTCCTATCTTTGCGACTATATTGCAATGCAAATTCCCGCTTCCATGGATGATAAACACGTTTTGCTTGAGGAAGCAAATGTTATTAATCGTGCAAAGGCGCTTACTCTCCTCCTTAAAAAGGAAGGTCAAATCATTGCGTTTGATAAAAAAATCGATGCCGAGGTCAGAACCGCAATGGATGACCAGCACCGTGAGTATTACATGCGCGAACAAATTAAGGCTTTAAATAACGAGCTTTACGGTGATGACAGCGGTGATGAAATTGAGGAATATCGAAGCCGTATTTTAGCCTTGAACGCACCTGAAGAAATCAAAGAAAAACTTAATATTGAGGTTAATAAACTTCTTAAAATGCCCGCAGGCTCACACGAGGCAACTGTTGTAAGAAATTATCTTGACATTTGCCTTGAGCTTCCGTGGCTTAACGTTACAAAGGTTTCTAAAGATATTTCAAGGTCACAAAAAATTCTTGACCGTGATTTTTATGGTATGAAAAAGGTTAAGGATAGAATTCTTGAAATGCTGTGTGTTTACAACCTAAAAACCGATATAAGCGGACAAATCATTTGCCTTGTTGGCCCTCCCGGTGTGGGCAAAACATCAATTGGTAAAACAATTGCCGAGTGTATGGGCAGGCGCTTTGCAAGGCTGTCCCTTGGCGGTGTTAGCGACGAAGCCGAAATTAGAGGACATAGAAAAACCTATATTGGTGCAATGCCCGGCAGAATTATAAATGCTGTAAAACAGGCAGATAGCAACAATGCACTGATTTTACTAGATGAAATCGACAAACTGGGCAGAGATTATAAAGGCGACCCTGCCGCCGCGCTCCTTGAGGTGCTTGATGGCGAACAAAATTCCACCTTTACCGACCACTACATTGAACTGCCTTA
>JAFTPI010000071.1 GCA_017463345.1 Clostridia bacterium
GATTACGAATGGGCGATTCAGTTCAGCCCTGCGCTGATAGTGGATGGCGAAAAATTTGTTCAAGGCACCTTTGGCTACGGTCTGCAGCCTCGAAGCGCAGTTGCGCAAACGTTAGACGGCGAATTTTTAATGCTGATAATTGATGGGCGCCAGGTGGGCCACAGCATTGGAGCCACCGTTAATGACCTTGCCGAAATTATGCTCAGACACAAGGCCTACCAGGCAATGAATTTGGATGGCGGAAGCTCCTCGATTATGAATTACAGAGGAAAAACAATTAGCCGACCTTCCAGCAAAAACAGCCTCGGAAGATACCTGCCCAACGCATTCATTTGCAGGTTTGCAGAGGATGCAGATAAGGAATAGTTTAAATTTCATAGAGGTGATATTATGAAAAAGTTTTTATGCGTTTTGTTAGCCGCGGTTTTATTTGTAACTCTTTGCGGATGCAGCTTTTTAAAGGATGTGGGCGACCTTGCCGCAAATGATGTGGCGCAGGATAAGACCTTTGAATTTGATGACCTTTCCATTGAGCTTACTACCGATTTTCTGAGAATGGAATTTTTAGAAGATGAGGAATGGGATTTCGTTGTGGGCAGTGAAAAAATAACGGTTATGGGGCTAAAAGAGGATGTTGAGGAAGATTTAGCCCAGGAAATAACTGTTACGGACTACGCTAACGCCTTCCGCTCGATTTTAGAGGTCGATTCCACCGAAATTATTGAGAAAGAAGAAATCCCTATGATGCAGTACACCGCCGATGGCGATAATGGCAAAAATACAATAAACGTGGCTTTTTATAAGGGCACCAACTGTTTTTGGACCGTTTGCTTTGGCACAAAGGCAGGGGATTTTGATGAGCATTACGATGAAATTTGTAAATACGCCAAAACTGTAAAATGCAAATAATAAAAAATCCACTCGTTAAGAGTGGATTTCTATTGTTTAAGGATAAAATTTCAACTTTTCCTATATTCACTGGGGGAACAACCGAATTTCTTTGAAAATGCTTTTGAGAAATAATTTTGTTCGGAAAAGCCGCAAAGTGAGGAAATTTCCTTTATGGAGAGGCGGCTGTTTTTAAGAATTTCGGCTGATTTTTCAAGCCTTATGTCCATTAATGCGTTCATAATGGTGGTACCATATTCCTTTTTAAAGCTTTTCACAAGCATTGATTCACAGCAGGAAAACCTTTCGGCAAGCACCTTAAGGGTTATTTTTGAGGAATAGTTTTGCTTTAGGTATTTCATAACAAGCCTTGGAATGCTCTCATTGCCCAAAAACAAGCGATTTGTCCCGGTTACATATTCTGCAATAACCTGCATTATTAAAACATAAGAGTTCAAAAGCTCGGTAGGAACATCTCGAATACCAAGGAAAATTTGGTTTATCTGTTTTGTGTTGCCAACAATGCTTTTCAGTGGTGCGTTAATGGTTTCGGCATATTTTATCTTGTCATCACAAACCTGTCCCATCATCAAAAAGCCTGAAATAATACCGTAATGATAAATTGGTGCAACGGCTTCAAACAGCCCGTGGGCACAACGGTAAACCTCAATTTTACCCGTTGTTTTAACCTTTTCGAAGGCCGCACGGTCATTTTTTAAGCATTCTTTTTTTCTAGCAGAGTTGCTTTGAATTATAGCACAGTAGGGAGAGAGCCCTTTTGGATAGGCAAAAATTTCGTTAAACTCGGTGTCGTGAATTGAAATGCGAAGCCCTGAAATCTTGTGAAACTCACGAAGTATGTCATTTATTTCAAGAGAAGCTCCCATGAATTTACCCCCCTTTTTTTACAGTAATGATAGCATATTTTTTAAAAAATATCTTAAATTTATGATAATTATATCATATTTTCGTAAAAAATGCAGTATTTTTTATAGAAATATTTTTAAAATGATATAAAATAAGAATGAGAAAGAAAAACAGGGGTGATTTTATGGGCGAAATTGATATGAAAACAAGGCTTAACGCTTTTTTAGAATTTGACACAAGGGTGACCGCTGATTCCATAGAGCCTTACGGGAACGGTCACATCAATGATACATTTCTTGTGGTGGGCAAAAAGGAAAACGGAGACACAAAGCGTTACATTCTGCAAAGAATCAATACAAATGTGTTTAAAAAGCCTCAAGAGGTAATGCACAACATAGAAATGGTTACCGAATTTTTAAAAACCAAGACAGAGGATGAGCGCAGGGTGCTTTCACTTGTTCGCACCAAAAGCGGCAAGGCGTTCTCCCTTAGTGAGAGCGGTTTTTGGAGACTTTATGACTTTGTTGAGGACTCACTTTGCCTTGAAGCGCCTGAAACCCCTCAGGATTTTTATCAGTCGGCAATTGCTTTTGGCGAGTTTCAAAGGCAGCTTATTGATTTCCCCGTGGATAAGCTTTACGAGACAATTCCCAATTTCCACAACACCCCCGATAGATTTGAAAAATTTTTAGCCGCCCTTAAAAAAGACCCTCTTGGTCGTGCGGCCACTGCTAAGCAGGAAATTGAATTTGTTAAGGCGAGAAAAGCTTTTTGCAGCACCCTTTTTGATGCACAAAGGGAAGGTCGCCTGCCCTTTAGAGTTACCCACAACGACACAAAGCTTAACAATGTTATGCTTGATAAAAAGACAAGAACGGCACTTTGTGTCATTGACCTTGACACAATTATGCTGGGCTTTTCGGTTAACGATTTCGGCGATTCCATTCGCTTTGGCGCATCCACTGCGGCCGATGATGAAAAGGATTTAAGCAAGGTGCAAATGGACATTGACCTATTTGAAACCTATGCCAAGGGTTTCATTTCGGGCTGCGGCGGACTGCTCACAAGGGATGAAATTATGCTTTTGCCTGAGGGCGCTAAGATGATGACCTTAGAATGCGGAATCAGATTTTTAACCGACTATCTTGAGGGCGACACCTATTTTAAAACCAAGTACGATGACCAAAACCTTGACCGCTGCAGAACACAATTTAAGCTGGTTGCCGACATGGAAAACAAGTGGGAGCAAATGAAAAAAATTATTGAAAATATTGCAGATTTTAAAAAACAAGGTGATAAAATGAAGGCAATTGTTAACGGCAAAATCATTTTAAAGGATGGTATTGTTGAAAACCGTGCCCTTATTTATTCAAGTGTTATTGAGGGCATTGTGGATGAAAAGGATATCCCAAAGGATGCACAGGTTATTGATGCAAAGGGCGGCTTTGTTTCCCCAGGGCTAATTGACCTTCACATTCACGGCTATCTTGGCAAAGACACCTGTGACGGTGAGGAAGAAAGCCTTGAAATTATATCAAAGGGTCTTCTTGCAAACGGCGTTACAGGTTATCTTCCAACCACAATGACCGTTGATATAAAGGTTATTAAAAAGGCATTGGAGGCCTGCCGCACACTTAAGGAAAAGAGTAAAAACTGGCAGGGCAGTGAAATTTTAGGCTGTCACGCTGAGGGTCCTTTTATAAATAAAAGTAAAAAGGGCGCACAAAATGAAAAGTACATTTTAAAGCCCGATGCCGAGTTTGCTCGGGAATATGCTGACATAATCAAAATCATCACCATTGCCCCCGAAATGGATGAAAACGATTTTTCCGTCATTCGCGAAATTTGTGCAGATACCGATATTGTTGTTTCAATGGGTCACACCGATGCCGATTATGCCACTGCAAAGGCAGGTATTAAAGCGGGTGTCAGCCACGTAACCCACCTGTTTAATGCAATGTCACCCATGTCCCACCGTACCCCCGGTGTTGTCACAGCGGCGCTGGACAGCGATGTTACCACCGAGCTTATTGTGGACACCTTCCATGTTGATAAATGCTTTTACGATTTGGTTTGGAAGTTAAAGGGAAGAAAGCTTGTGTTTATAACCGACTGTCTGCCTGCAGGGGGTCTGCCCTTTGGGGAATATACCTTAGGCGGCGCAAAGATTGTTTATAATGATATTGTTTGCCGTTTAGAGGACGGCACCGTTGCGGGCAGCGTGCTGCACCTTAACCACGGTGTTTGGAACGCTTATAAAAATTCTCACATTCCCCTTCACGAGTGCGTTAACTGCGCATCGCTTAACCCTGCCACCGTTATTGGTGTTGCCGACCGCAAGGGCTCTCTTGAACAGGGTAAGGATGCCGATATTATCATAACCGACCAATGTTTTGAGGTTAAAAAGACCATTATCAGAGGAAAAATGAAATATGAAGCTTAAGGTGAAATAATGTACACTTATTTGTTTGATTTTGACGGCACCCTTGTGGATTCAATGCCTGCCTATGTTACATCGATGCTTCGCATTTTGGATGAAAACGGCATTTCTTATGAAAAGGACATTGTTAGTATTATAACTCCCTTGGGGATCAAGGGCACCGCGGAATATTTTATAAGCCTGGGCCTTAAAAAAAGCCTTTTGGAAATTGTGGAGGATATGAAAAAATATATGCTTCACGGCTACTTTAATGTGATTCCCGCAAAGGAAAATGTTGCCTATGTTTTAAGGGAACTTAAAAAGCGAGGGGCAAGTCTTAATGTTTTAACAGCCAGCCCCCACATAACCCTTGATGCTTGCCTTAAAAGGCTTGAGCTTTACGACCTTTTTGACAATGTGTGGTCCTGTGATGATTTCGGTATCACCAAGGCCAACCCCGAAATTTATAAAATGGCGGCGGATAAACTTAGGAAAAATGCGAACGAGGTTTTGTTCCTCGATGACAACCTGAACGCCAACCAAACCGCCAAGGCGGCAGGCATGACCGTTTGCGGTGTTTATGATGAATCCTCAAAGGAATATGTGGATGAAATGAAGGCCGCCACCGATTATTACATTTACAATTTTTCAGAGCTTCTTGAAATTTAGCGTAAAAGGCAAATTTTTATTTCAAGGCCTTTTTTGTTGCAGGTTTGGAAAAATTGTGGTAAAATATTTTTATAAACTTCCCCAATTTTAATTTCGGAGGAGCAAAATATGCCCAAACTGATTGAGCAAATTAAACACACGGTTGATGTCACCATTCCCGACAGGCAGGACCTGCCCCACAAGCTGCACCCTAAAATTGACTATGCGTTGCTTGTGCTTCGTAATATCTTTGTAGGACTTGCAGCGCTATTGTTTATTGTTTCTTTCGCCACCCATGAGGTGCAGTATTTAATTAAGGGCATTGCCTATTTCTGCGGCGCGGCAGCCTATGTTTTCGAATGCCTTGCCGTTACCGATTGTTTTCAAACCAAGGTGCCACACACCGAAATGTTTATGGTTTACTGCTTCGGGCCCCTTTACATTCTTATGGGCCTCGGCTACATATTTTTGCATTAAAAAAAGCGGGTTAAGCCCGCTTTTTTATTTTATCTCAAATTCTATTTGGGTGGTAACTGTGCCACTGTCAAGATAAAAGCTTTTAATCATTCGGTATTTTCCCTTTGAAAGGGGACC
>JAFTPI010000072.1 GCA_017463345.1 Clostridia bacterium
ATTTGCAAAGCTCTGTCATTGCCTCTCTGGCTTCGGCTCTTGTCCAAAGCTTACCGCGATAGTTTAAATCGCAGGAAATTTTAACGCCCTTTGTCTTTGCGGCAATGCAGGCCTGCTTGCAGATTTCAACAAGGTTTCCGCCGAGAGCGGGGGTAATACCTGTGAAATGGAACCAGTCGGCACCTTCAAAAATGCTGTCCCAATCAAAATCGGCAGGGGAGGCTTCCTGAATGGAGGAATGAGCGCGGTCATAAATACAAACCGAGCCGCGCTGTGAAGCGCCTTTTTCGAGGTAATAAATACCAACTCTGTCTCCGCCGCGAACGATTTTAGAGGTGTCTACGCCGAAATAACGAAGGGAATTAACAGCTGCCTGACCGATTGCGTGGTCGGGAAGCTTTGTAACATAAACTGAATCCATACCATAGTTTGCGAGGGACACAGCAACGTTTGCTTCACCGCCGCCAAAGGTTGCCTGCATTTGGTCGTTTTGAAAAAAACGATAATAACCGTTAGGTGCCAAACGAAGCATAAGTTCACCGAAAGTAACAATTTTAGCCATTTTAAATATCTCCTTTAATATAAATTATACACCTGAATATGCTGAAAAACCGCCGTCAATGGGAAGAACAACACCCGTGATAAAGCCGGCTGCTTCTTCATTTACAAGGAATAAAAGACCGCCTTCAAGCTCCTCGCTTTCGCCGAAGCGACCCATAGGAGTTGCGGCAAGGATTTTACCTGTTCTAGCAGTGGGAGTTCCGTCCTCATTAAAGAGAAGCTTTGCATTCTGCTTTGTTGAGAAGAAACCGGGAGCGATAGCGTTAACGCGGATGCCGACCTTTGAGAAATGAACTGCAAGCCACTGTGTAAAGTTGGAAATTGCAGCCTTTGCGCCTGAATAGGCGGGGATTTTGGTAAGGGGAGTGTAGGCATTCATTGAGGAAATGTTAAGAATGCTGCAGCCCTTTCTACCAACCATTTGTTTTGCAAATGCCTGAGTGGGAATTAGGGTGCCTAGGAAGTTAAGGTTAAATACGAAACCAACGCTGTCAGCCTCTAAATCGAAGAAACTTTTTGTATCGGCATCAATGTCTCCAAGCTCAAAATATTCTTTATCGGTTGTGGCTCTTGGATTATTTCCGCCTGCGCCGTTAATAAGAAGGTCACAGGGACCAAAATCATCCATAACCTTTTTTGCAACCTCTTCACAGATTGTTTTATCAAGAACGTTGCAACCGTAGGCCCTGGCAATGCCGCCTTCGGCAACAATTTCATCGGCAAAGCCTTGTGCTGCAGCCTCGTTTAAATCAAGAAGCGCAACCTTGGCGCCGGCCCTGGCAATAACCTTTGCAAAATGACTACAAAGAACGCCGCCTGCGCCTGTTACAACGGCAACCTTGCCGGTTAAATCGGTGTTTAAAACATTCTTTTTCATTGCTTTTTCTCCTTATTTTGCTTTTTCGGCAGCTTCAAAAAGACCGTTGATATAGGCAGCGCCCAGTGCTCTGTCAAAAAGACCATAGCCGGGTTTACCTGTTTCGCCCCAAATCATTCTGCCGTGGTCGGGGCGAACGTAGCCCTTAAAATTATTATCGGTAAGAGCCTTAACAATTTCATATATATCAAGGCTACCACAGGAGGAAAGATGAGCGCGTTCCTCAAAGGAGCCATCCTCCATAACCTTAACGTTTCTAATATGCATAAAGCCGATGCGGTCCATTTCGGCATACTTTCTAACCATTTTAGGAATGTCGTTGGTTTTAGCGCAACCAAGGCTACCCGTGCAAAGACAAAGAGTGTTAGCAGGGGAGTCAACCAGCTTTAAGAAGCGGTCAAGATTTGCTTCGCATGTGATAATTCTTGGGAGACCAAAAATGGGATATGGCGGATCATCGGGATGAATTGCCATTCTAACACCGCACTCCTCGGCAACGGGAATAACCTTCTTAAGGAATTTTTCAAGGTTCTTCCAAAGGCCCTCTTCACCAATTTCGCCGTAGGCTGTAATAAGCTCGCGAACCTCCGCTTGAGAATAGCTTGAATCCCAGCCGGGGAGATGAATGTCATCTTTTAGGGGGTCAAGCCCTCTCATTTGATCCCAATACATTACAAGACTTGTTGAACCATCGGGCGCTCTTTTGTCAAGCTGGGTTCTTGTCCAGTCAAAAACAGGCATAAAGTTGTAGGTAACACATTTAACGCCATACTTTGCACAGCGGCGAATATTCTCGCAGTAAACCTCTAAAAGCTCATCAATATTGCCACGGCCGAGTTTAATGTCCTCATGAACTGGAATAGACTCAACAACATCAAAAATGAGACCGTTTTTTTCGCAGGAGTCCTTTAACTTTTTGATGCTTTCTTCAGGCCAAACCTCACCGGGTTTAACATCGTAAACCGCAGAAACAATGCTGCGCATACCGGGGATTTGAGAAATGTACTCAAGGGAAATAGGGTCATCTTCGCCATACCAGCGGAAGGAAAGCTTCATATCCATTTATTTTACCTCCAAGCCAAAATATTTAAGTGCGTTATTTGCACTGATGTCCTGAACAATTTTGCCGACTGCATCAATATCATCGGGATATTCTCCGTTTTCAACCCATTCGCCGATTAAAGCACAAAGAATTCTTCTGAAATATTCGTGGCGGGTGTAGCTTAAAAAGCTGCGGGAGTCGGTAAGCATACCGATAAAGTTGCCAAGCAGGCTTAAATTTGCCAGGGAAACCATTTGGTCACGCATACCTTGTTTGTTATCATTAAACCACCAAGCCGAGCCGTGCTGCAATTTTCCTGCAATTTCGGTGCCCTGGAAGGAGCCGATTATTGTATCAAGGAAAGTGTTGTCTGCTGAATCAAGACTATAAAGAATTGTGCGGGGCAGGCTGTCGGTGCTGTAAAGTGCATCCAAAAGCTTTGCAACCTTTGCGGCACCATTGTTGGGTCCAATGCAGTCAAAGCCTGTGTCGGGGCCTAAGGTGTTAAACATTTTTGTGTTGGGATTTCTTAAACAGTTGTAATGAATCTGCATTGCCCAACCAAGTCTAACATATTCTTTGCCGCAGAATTTTAAAAGCTCGGTTTTAAGCATTTCGGTTTCTAAAGAAGTAACTTTTTTGCCCGAAAGACCCTTTTTAATGATTTTATCAAGTATTTTTTCATCAGCAGGGCAGAAAATCATTAAATCAAGACCGTGGTCGCTGGCCTTACAGCCGACCGTGTCAAAGAAATTCATTCTATCGCGCAGAGCAGCCTTCAGGCTTTCAAAGGAGTTGATTTTAACACCGCTAACAAAAGACAGGGAAGCGATGTATTCTTTCCAGCCTGCCTTATCAATGTTAAAGGCCTTATCAGGACGGAAGGAGGGAGCAACAATTGTTTTAAGGGTACCTTGTTCCTTAATTTTAATATGCCACTGGAGATTATCGGTGGGGTCATCGGTTGTGCCGATAAAAGCAACATTGCTTTGTTCAATGAGACCGCGAACGCTCATTTGGGGTTCTTTTAATTTGGCTTCGGCAAGATCCCAAACCTCTTTGGCTGTGTCACCG
>JAFTPI010000012.1 GCA_017463345.1 Clostridia bacterium
TATTAAAATTAAAAACACGACCAACTTTTTCATAACAATTGTTCTGCAAGCTCCAGAATTTTTTGAAGCAAGGGAATTGATAAAAGAAAAATGCCACTGCGCCCTGCAAGCTCTGCCTTTGAAGCAATAGCACCCTGCCCTGCATCGCGGCAGGTGTCGGCAATAAATTGCGTTATGTAGCCAATGCCCACGGCCTTTAGTGCCACGGTAAAATAGAAGGCTTCAAGGCCAAAGCGGCTTAAAAAGGTTTTAAGGGATGAAAAGGCGGGAACAATTTGTCCCACAAGGAAAATCAAAAGCATTGTGCCGCCCAAAGCACTTATTAGCAAGGCGTACTCAGGCTTATATTGTCTTAAAAGCACGCATAAAACAGCCACGATAAGGCAGATTCCCAAAATTTTCAAAATGTCCATTTTTAAAGCCCAAAGGCGCTTTTCACCGTGTCAAAAAGCTCCGCAATAACCTTAACCACCATAAGCAGCACAACCACAAGCCCCGCAAGTGTTGTGAGCATTGCCTGCTCCTCCCTGCCGCTTCTCACCAGCAGCTGATTTAAAACCGTGACAATAATTCCGATTGCCGCCACCTTAAATATGAAATCTACATCCATTTTTTCACCTAGATTATGAATATAATAAGCGCCACCGCCAAAAGACAGCCGCAGGTTTTATACATTTGTCCCTTGCTTTGCTCCTCACCCATTGCACTGTCATAAGCCCTTTCAAAAAGCTTTTTGTAGGTCTCGCAAAGGGAAATCTGACTTAAAGTGTCCCCTGTGCCAAGATGCAAGAAGAATTCGTTTAAAAGGGAAATATCCTCTTTTTTTAAGGCAGAACAGGAAACATAAACATTGTAGTTTTCATCCTCCGACACCTGCAGGCTTTTTCCCTCAAAAACCTTTTTAAGAATAAGGCCTCGCTCCTCACAAAGACTTATTCTATGGGCAATTTCGCCTGTGGCAAGGCAGATTTCATGAAGCGCTTTGCACCGCTGTTTTAGTTTAAGGGACAGATAAAAACCGCCCAGCACACAAACGGCAAAGATGAGGCACAGCCCTAAAATTTTAAAAAGAATCATAAATTATTAACCTTGAAAATTTGCGGTTTTTCCCCCACGGCTTTTAAAAAAGCCACCGTGCTTATAACGCCCGAGGAAAGCAACGCTTTGGTCACGCTCCTTGTTTTAAGTTCCTCGATGCTTCCCAAATGGGCGGTTGTTATTATGCCCACCCCCGAATGAAAGCCCTCGGAAATTTTTTCGATTTCCTCAAGGGTGGAAACCTCATCAAAGGCAACAATTTCGGGGTTCAGCGTTCTTACGGCAATTTCAATGCCCTTTGCCTTTTGTGCACCTAAAAGCACATCGCTGGCGGCACCCAAATCATTCTCACTGCCGCACTCCCCTGCGGCAGAAAGCTCGCCCCTTGTGTCAACCACCGAAACCCTGTAAATTTTCCCTGTCTGCCCGTTTGAGAGCTGGCGAATAAGGTCTCTAAGTATGGTAGTCTTGCCTGTAGCAGGGGCGCCGCAAATTAGCACTCCGCCGCCATCAAAGTTTTTTATAAGCTCATCTGCCGCACCGAAAACCTGCCTTGCAATTCTTATGTTGATTGAAAAAATTTCACTAAACGTTTCCCCTGCTATCCTGCCGCAAACGCCTGCTCTGCCTCCCATTGGCATTCTTAAAAAGCCCTCTTTCAGCTCATCCCTGTGGGCGTAAACCGAGCCGCGGCACAAAAATTTAAAGGTCTCCTCCAAGTCTGTCCTCTCGACATAAACGGTGTTATATGTAGGTCTTTCACTAAGGGAGGAGTTTTCCCCCACAAAAAGGCATTTGTCCCTTACGGTAAGCGACAAAGGTCCGCCAAGGCGCAGCCTTATCTCCCTTGTGTCAGTCTTTACTCCTTCAGGCAGACCTTCAAGAATTTTTGCCATTTGCCAGGGCAAAACCCTTAAGGCACTGCTAAAGCGGTTGTCCTTTTTCATCTCTATCATTTTTTACACCCTCTTTTTTTATTCCTAAAACAAGGTATGTCCAAAAAGAGAAAAATAGAACTCATAAAAATATGTTGTTTTTATGAAAAGAATTTGCTAGAATAGCCTTGAGGAGAGGTTGTTTATGAAAATTAAAACAAAGGTGCTGGACTTCGATGCCGCTTTATCAATGGCACCAAAAAAGCACATTCGCCCCAAAAAACCAAATATTCTTTTCAGGACACTGCTGAAAATCGTGTCCATTCCCGACCTGCTTGCAACAGGGTTTACATATAAGAAAATCGGTATGGAAAAACTTCAAAAAAACGAGCCCTGCCTTTATCTTATGAACCATTCAAGCTTTATAGATTTAAAGATTGTGTCCCACATTCTTTACCCCCGCCCCTTTAACATTATCTGCACATCCGATGGCTTTGTGGGTAAAAACTGGCTTATGCGAAATTTGGGCTGTGTCCCTACAAAAAAATTTATCACCGATTCGGTGCTGGTTCGCGATATGGTTTACTGTGCCAAGAAACTCAGTAGCTCAATCCTCATTTACCCAGAGGCCAGCTACACCTTTGATGGCACCGCAACACCCCTGCCCGATAGCTTTGCCAAATGTGTTAAAATGCTGGGCATTCCTGTCGTTATGATTAAAACCTTCGGCGCCTTTTCCCGCGACCCGCTTTACAACTGCCTGCAGCGCCGCAAGGTTAAGGTTAGCGCCACAATGGAATATATTTTATCCTCCGAGGATATTAAGGCTAAAAGCGTAGAAGAAATAAACGATATTATAACCGAACAGTTTACCTTTGATGGTTTTCGTTGGCAGCAGGAAAACGGAATTAAAATCACCGAAAATTTCCGTGCTGATGGTCTTAACCGCGTGCTTTATAAATGCCCCCACTGTGAGAGTGAAGGCAAAATGCAAGGCAGCGGCACCCACATTGTTTGTGAGGAATGCGGCGCTAAATATCACCTTGATGAGCTGGGCTTTTTAAAGGCAGAAAATGTGGAGCCTAAGTTTAACCACGTTCCCGATTGGTATGCTTGGGAGCGTGAGTGTGTGAGAAAAGAGTTTGAAAACGGCACCTACAGCCTTGAAACGCAGGTTGACATTATGATGCTGGTTGACACAAAATGTGTTTACAAGGTGGGAAGCGGCGTGCTGACCCATTCGGAAAACGGCTTCACCCTTAAAGGTTGCGAAGGCAAACTTGATTTTTCCATTCCGCCAAGCGCATCTTACAGCCTTTATTCCGATTATTTCTGGTATGAAATCGGTGATGTGATTTGCATTGGCGACAGCAAGGCACTTTACTATTGCTTCCCCTACGATAAAAAAGACATCGTGGCAAAAACCCGCCTCGCCGTAGAAGAGCTTTATAAACTGAAAGTTTTAGCATAAATAAAAACGGACTTAAGTTCAAATTGCTTAAGTCCGTTTTAAATTTGTGTATAGCACAGTAGAGTTGCTCCCTTTGTGTCTCAATTTTTTGTCTTTTTAGTTGATAGCAAAAATATACACCAAGTCGATATTGATAGTAACACTACCCCCACAACTGCTGCAGCTATTCGTGTAGGCTGTGCCGATTCGTTCATATATTTGTTATAATCATCCAAATTAAAAATTTCTTTTTCTTCAACTTTTAGAGAAACAATATCGATAAATGCAACTTTATTAAATTGATTTGTTTTTTCGTTTTCTATTCTAAAAACAATTTTATCATCACTTTCAAGAGCTTTCAAACAATCGATGTCTATGTGTTCAGAAATATTAGTAGATACTAAAAATGAATTTACATATTCCTTTGTAAATATCTGAAAATGTTTGTTTTCCCTTGTGTCTAAAAATTCCCCTTTTGATATCGTTGCTGAATATTCGGTAGTGTTTTTCTCCGTTTGTTTGTCTAACCCATTCATTGCAACCGAAATTCCAGCAACTCCAAAAAGCAAGATTAAAGAAACAAACAAAATTATTATTATGGTTTTTTTCTTCATTTGTACTTCCCTTTCTATATAATAGAATACAATGGGATGTCTACCTTGCGTTTTCGCGTTGTTTCCACTGCCTTTCTACTCTCAATATACCATTTTTTAGAAGTGAAAGCAACAAATACTACAAAACTGAAATCTTTTTTCACTTTTAAATAAAAATTAAGAAATAATTTTTATACAATAGCAAAAGCAGACCTTGCATTAAACAAGGTCTGCTTTTTTAGAAAAATGATTTTATAAAAATAAAAATGCCTATGCCGATTAAAATCACGCCGCCCAAAATTCCCGATTTATCGGCGAAATATGTTCCAAACCTTTTGCCGAACGAAACACCGAAAAGACAAATTACAAAGGTCACCGCTGCAATAATCAGTACACAAAAAAGGGCTTCTAAAAAACTGTAATCAGAAATTGTAAAGCCAACCGACAGCGCATCAATGGAGGTTGCAACACCCTGCATAAGCAGTGCCGAAAGGGTTAGCTTTTCGGTTTCGCACTCACCATCATTATTGCACTTAATTGCTTCATAAAGCATCTTGCCTCCTATAAAGGAAAGAAGCGCCAAGGCCACATAAGGAATGATAGGCTGAAAAAACTTAAAAGCACTCACCGCCGAGTGCACAACAAACCAGCCTGCAAGGGGCATTACCGCCTGAAAAAGTGCAAACACAACCGAAATTGCCAGCATTTTGTTCTTTTTCATATTGGGCTCGGAAAGCCCGTCGGCCACCGAAACCGAAAAGGCATCCATTGCAAGACCAACACCCAGCAGTGCGGCTGTGAGAACAAAAACCAAATCAATTTCCAAACAAAATCATCCCTTTGTTTTTTTGGTGGGCGCCTTAAAGCCCTCGCCTAAAATTTCGCCCGCCTCGCAGACCATAATAAATGCTCTGCTGTCGGTGTTGCTTATTATACTGTGAACGCGGGATACCTCGTGCTTTCTTACAGCACACATAATCATATTGGCCGCCTCACCCGTGTAGCCGCCAAAGGCAGGAATCAGCGTGACACCGCGACCGATTTCGGTCATAATGCTTTTGCTAATTTCTTCACTTTTTTTGGAAACGGCAAAAATCATTTTGCCGCTGTCGGCACCGTATAAAATGCCGTCCATAATCCGCGAGGAGGCATAAATTGTTATACATGATAGCAGTGCGCTTTCCACATTGGCATAAACAAATGCGCTGAAAACAACAACCACCATATCACTTAAAAGAATACACCGACCCACCGAAATGTGGGGAAAGGAACGATTTATAAGCTTTGCGGCAATATCTGTGCCGCCCGTTGTGGCGCCGCGAAGAAGAATAAGTCCCATTCCTAGACCCATTAAAACTCCGCCAAAAACGGCCGCTAAAATTTTGTTAACGGTGACGGCGGGCAAAACTGCGCCCCATAAATCGAGAAACACCGAGGAAATTGCCGTTGCCAAAACAGTTTTGGCAACAAAACCCATTCCAAAACGGTAAAACCCCAGGGCAAAAAGCGGAACATTGAGCAAAAATGTCATAATTCCAATGGGAAGCCCAAACAGGAAATTCAGCGATGTGGCAATTCCTGTTATGCCGCCGGGGGAAATTTGAGCTGCGGATAAAACATTAGCAATGGCAAAAGAATAGATTGCAGAGCCAAGAACATAAAAAATCATATCCTTTAAAAATGCAATCACTTTTTTCTTCATAAAAACGCCTCCAACCTATAGTTTATCCGCAAAATCCTCCCAAATTAGAGAAAATAGTTCATTTTGGCGTTCTTTTTTATTTGACATATGTAAAAAGCCG
>JAFTPI010000073.1 GCA_017463345.1 Clostridia bacterium
GATGCAATTATTGCCGATTCTGCCGCCCGCGGCATTCCCTGCCGCATTTCGGGGCTTTGCGAGGAAGCAAGGCGGCTTTTAGAGGAGCTTTATCCCGGTAAATTCCGCTTTCACTGCGATGAGGGCGCATTCGATTATATCTATTCCATTGATGATTTGGCCGAATTAAAGGGTAAAAAATATCACAGCAAAAGAAATCACATAAACCGCTTTAAGGCGGATTATCCAAATTATGTGGCAGAGCCCATAAATGAAGCCAATCTTTGCGAGGCTATAGAAATGGTTGAGCTTTGGTATAGCGAAAAGGCGGCGGAGAATCCCGACAGCGATTTTCACATGGAAAAAGCGGCAATAAAAAAGGCCTTTCGCGATTATAAGGAACTAAAACTTGAGGGTATAATGCTTAAAATCGATGGAAAAGCAATAGCAATCACCCTTGCAAGCCGAGTGGCTAAAAATATGTTCGATGTCCATTTCGAAAAGGCGCTTAAAGGCATAAACGGCGCCTATGCCGCCATAAATTATGAATTTGCAAACTTTATAAGAGAAAAATATCCGGAAATTAAATTTTTGAACAGAGAAGAGGATATGGGACTCGAGGGACTGAGAAGGGCAAAACGCAGCTACTATCCCTGCCATATGGTTAAAAAATGCTGGGCCTGCCTTTTGGAGGATGGCTATGATTATTGATTATCCGACTCTCTCACAAAAGCAGGGGCTTTATGCGCTGTGGGAAGAAGCCTTTGGCGACAGCGAGGAATTCATTGACCTGTTTTTCAGCACAGCATTCAGCGAAAAGCGTTGCCGCTGTGTTATGCAAAACAGCGAGGTTATAGCGGCGCTTTACTGGTTTGACTGCTTTATAAACAACCAAAAAACAGCATATATCTATGCCGTTGCAACCAAAAAATCCCATCGCGGGCAGGGAATTTGCGCCGCCCTTATGGATAATACCCACAGCCTTTTAAAGGATAGGGGATATAGCGGTGCTGTTTTGGTGCCCGGCAGTAAAGAGCTGTTTAGTTTTTATGAAAAAATGAACTATAAAACCTGCTGCTTTAATGAAACCTTCTTTTGCGCGGCAGGGGAGAAGGAAATATCTATAAAAGAAATTGATGAAGCGGAATTTGCCCGCCTTCGCCGCGAGCTTTTGCCAAGCGGCGGAATTGTTCAGGAAGGGGAAAACCTTCAGTTTCTTAAAACAATGATGAGTTTTTTTAAGGGCGATAATTTTCTCCTTGCTGCAAGGAAAAAGGGCGATAAGCTTATTGCCACAGAACTGCTGGGAGAAAAAGCGCTGGCGCCGAAAATTGTAAAGGCGCTTGCCTGTAAAGAGGGGTCGTTCAGAATCCCTGCAAAAACCTCACCCTTTGCAATGTTTTTTCCTTTCGAAAAAGATACCGAAATACCAAACTACTTAGGCTTTGCCTTTGATTAAAAGAAAAAACCACCCGTGAGGGTGGTTTTTATTTTACAACCGTACATTCTTTGATGCCGTAATATTCAAATAATTTAAGGGCATTTTCATCAATAATTTCACCGCAAACAACAATGGGAACGGCGGGCGGGCAGGCGACCGTTGCCGCTGCCAAAATTCTTCCTGCGCTGTTTTGTGCCTTAATCGTTTCGCAGGGAGATAAAGCGGCACACCTTACCGACATTGCCGCCTTGCAGGGTGCAAAAGGTGGCGGTGCCGTTTTAATGGGAGATTTTTTTACAGCGGCGCACAAAGCCGCTTCAAGTGTTTTTAAATCGTTATCGCCGATTTCGGGGGTAAACATCAAAACGACAAAATCCGGGTCGGCAAATTCGGGGACAATGTTTTTGTTAAGCAAAAGCTTTGCAAAATCAGTGCCCGTGTAGCCGTAGGGCTTTGTGCAAAGCGTTATTTTAAGCGGCTCATCACCCAAGGTGGCGTAACCGTTTAAAACAAGCATTTTTTTAAGTGTTTGGACCTTTAAGGCAAAGTCCCAAAGCTTATTGCAATAGCCGTCGCTAAGATAGGCGTTGGTCTTATCAAGAGATTGAAGGATAAGATAGGATGGGCTTGTGGAGCCAAACAGCGCCAGTGCATTTTTGGCCTGAGCCTTAAAGAAATCGGGCGCATTCTTTGAAATGTGAAGGTAGGCACCACCCGTTAAAACGGGAAGGGTTTTGTGAGCCGAATCACAGCAAAGGTCGGCGCCCAAATCCATAGGATGAAGGGAGGGGTTTAAAAAATTTAAATATGCCCCGTGGGCGTTATCCACCAGCAGCAAAACACCGTGCTTTTTGCAAACCAATGAAAGCGCTTTTATATCGGCTAAATTGCCAAGATAATCGGGACTTGTAATATAAACAGCCGTTGGCTTTTCTGCAGAAAGGCTTAGAGCCCTATCCAGCTCTTCGGCAGTTATTTTGCAGGAAAGATAGCTATCCGTGTTTTTGGAATAAAGCCAAAAAATCTCAAAATCAAGGAGTGCCGCCGCGCTTAGAAAGGCCTTGTGAACATTCCTTGCCGCCACAATGAGTGGCTTTTTGTTTTGACTTTTTGCAAAGGTCACGGCAAGGTGAAGCATTGCGCGAATGCAGTGTGAGGAACCCTCGGTGGAATAAAAGGTGTCGGCCCCGAAAAGCTTGCCTGCATTTTCCTCGCTTTGGGCGATAATGCCCTTTGCTTCATAAAGGCTGTCGGCTCCCTCAATCTCGGTTATGTCAAGCTTTTCAGCACCGAGGAAGCCCTTTCCCTTGTGACCGGGCATATGTAATCTTAAAGCGTTTTTTTCGGCATATCGGCGCAGAAAATCGCAAATAGGTGTGTTCATAATCAGTCACTCAACTTATCTTTTATGGCTAGCATAAGCGCACATTCCATTCTTTTCTTAAACAGCGTACAGCCGTATTCATAAACGCCTGTGACCGAGCCTGTAGAATGATAGGCATTGGCGGCACAACCGCCTGAGCAATAAAGGCGTGCCCAACAATCCTTGCATTCGGGGTGGGCATAAACATTGCAGGCGGCAAATTCATTTTGAATTTCCTTATTGGTAACACCGTCCCAAATGTTGCCGAGTTTAAACTTTTCATCGCCAACAAATTGGTGGCAGGGGTAAAGGTCGCCCCAGGGGGTAACCGCCATATATTCCGTTCCGCTGCCGCAGCCCGAAATGCGCTTGTAAATGCAGGGGCCGTCGGTTAAATCCAGCATATAGTGATAGAAGGTGAAGGGCCTGCCCTCATCTTTTCGCTTAATCATAAGTTCGGCAAGCTTTTCATATTGTTCGAGCACAATGGGCAGGTCCTGCGCGGTTAACTCCGAAGGGTCGCCGGGGGCGCAAACAACAGGCTCCATGCTAAGTTCTGTAAACCCTAAATCCAGCATTTGTTTAACATCGTTTAAAAAGTCGGGGTTCAAATGGGTGAAGGTGCCGCGCATATAATAATTCTTGCCGCCTCTGGCCTCAACCAACTTTTGGAATTTGGGTACAATGCGGTCCCAGCTGCCCTTACCGCTGTAATCAACACGGTAGCGGTCGTGAATTTCTTTTCGACCGTCTAAGCTTAAAACAACATTGCTGCACTCGCGGTTTGCAAACTCAATAACATCATCATCAATTTGAAGTCCGTTTGTTGTAAGGGTGAAGCGGAAATTTTTGTTATGCTGCTTTTCCACACTTCTGGCATAGGCAACAAGCTGTTTTACAACCTCAAAATTCATAAGGGGCTCGCCGCCGAAAAAGTCAACCTCAAGGTTGCGCCTTGTTCCCGAATTTTCAATTAGAAAATCAAGGGCGCGTTTTCCAACCTCAAAGCTCATAACGGCGCGTTCACCGTGGTATTTACCTTGACTAGCAAAGCAGTAGGCGCAGTTTAAGTTGCAGGTGTGGGCAACATGCAGGCAAAGGGCCTTTATAACCCCTGCGGTTTTTTCCTTTAAATGACCTGCCATGCTTTCGAAGGTGTCGGGCGCAAAAAGTTTGCCCTCGGCTTTAAGCGCCAAAATTTGGTCGTAGCAGTCGGACAAATCCTCTTTGGTCACATCCTCGCGATCAGAATATTTTTCCAGCAAATTGTCTATAATAGCACCCTTTTCCCTGTTTTCAAAAAGCGTAATCATATCATAGGCAACCTCATCCACCACATGGACCGAGCCCGAACAAACATCAAGTACGATATTATATCCACCTAATTTGTATTGATGTATCATTAGTTTTTCCCCTTTTGGAATGTGTGTATATTATTGAAAAAAAGCCGCCCAAAGGCGGCATTTTATTTCGTCTTAATTA
>JAFTPI010000013.1 GCA_017463345.1 Clostridia bacterium
TGGGTGAGCTTATTCCCGATGATTTTGAAGATGGCAGATTTTACATGTAATGCAAGGGGATATTTTAGTTGACAGAGCGCGGGATGCGGTCTTAATTGCCGAAAGAACCTGCGCACCCCATTTTATCGGTTTTTTAACCGCCGAGGAAAAGGCAACTCTTTTAAAAACACTTGGCGGTGAAAATATTTCCTTTTTCGGCGGCTACGAGGAAGCCGAGCGCTGTTTTCTTGCGGCGCTGCCCGAGTGGTGCGAAAAGGATAATGTGGAAATTTTCCCCATTGAGCCGGTAACCCTTTCCTTTAAAGGGGAATATACCCTTTGCCACCGTGATTTTTTGGGCACCTTAATGTCCCTTGGAATTAGACGTGAATGTGTTGGTGATATTCTCATAGAAAAGGGCAGGGCAGTGGTGTTTTTAAGCCGCGATATTTTAGAATTTGTAATGCTTAATCTTACAAAGGTTGGCGGCGTTGGAATCACTGCAAAAAAGGGCTTTGATGCACCCCTTCCGGGGCTTGGCACTCTTCGCGATTTTTCCGACACGGTGTCCTCCCTGCGCCTTGACTGTGTTGTTTCGGCGCTGGCGGGCGTTTCAAGGGCGGTGGCCTGCGAAATGATTGAGGCAGGTCTTGTGCTCATAAATTCGGTGCCAACCGAGAAAATCACAAAAACCGTTTCACAAAACGATAAAATCACAATTCGCGGCAAGGGCAAGTTTATTGTTGCCGATGTGAATGACAAAAGCAAAAAGGGCAGAGTTATTTTAAAGTACAAAAAATATGTTTAAAAAGGAGAACGAATGTAATGCTTACTGCTGATGAAATCAGAAACATAACATTTTCCTCATCAATGAAGGGCTACAAAAGGGAAGAGGTTGATGAATTCCTTGACCGAGTTGAAGCCGACTATGAGCAAATTGCTTATCAAATTAAGCTGCTGCTTGAAAAGAACGATGAGCTTGAGAAGAAAATTGAGGAAAGCGAAAATGCAAAAGATAGCATTCAAAATGTTCTTTTAAGTGCTCAAAAGCTTGCCGACCAAATTATTGCCGATGCCAAAAATCAGGCTGAGGAAATTCTTAATGCGGCAAAGGGCGAAATTGAACTTACAAAGGCTTCACGCCTTCAAACCCTTAATGACCTTGAAAGAGAATTTGAGGAGAAAAAGACCGCAATAACAAAGGATTACGAGGATTTTGAGCAGGGCTATGAGGATAAAAAGCAGGCAATGATTTTTGCGGCAAAGCAAAGTGTTCAAAACGAACAGGCAGTTTATGACCGCTTAAAAATTGAGGCGGCTGCCTTTAGAAGCGACATTCTTGTTCGTATCAAATCCTTTGTTAAGGCTGTTTCCGAGCTTCCCGAGGAGGCACCTATGGATGCTGCTCGTGCGGCAAGGGCAATTGAACTTGAATTTGAAAACAATGATGTAGCCTTAGAGGAAACCACCTCTGAGGACGCAGAATAATATATTTTAAAAGCAACGATTTAAGTTGAGGAGTTAGTTACAAAATGGAACAACGCGATTACAATCAGACACTTAATTTACCCAGCACCGAATTCCCCATGCGCGCAGGTCTGCCTGTTCGTGAGCCTGAGGCTCTAAAAAAATGGCAGGAAAGCGACCTTTACCATGAAATTATGAAGCGCAACGAGGGCAAGCCTCTTTATGTTCTGCACGATGGCCCTCCCTATGCCAACGGTATTATTCACCTTGGCACCGCTTTAAATAAATCCTTAAAGGATTTTGTTGTGCGCTATAAAAATATGACCGGCTTTAAGGCTCCCTTTGTTCCCGGTTATGATACCCACGGTCTACCTACCGAGCTTAAGGCAAGAAAGGCAGCGGGAATGAAATCGGGTGAAATGATTTCTCCCTTAGAACTTCGCAAAATGTGCCGCGAGTTTGCAATTAACTTTGCTGAGGAGCAGAGAAAGCAGTTTGAGCGCCTGGGCGTTCTCGGCGAATGGGCCGATCCCTATCTCACCCTTAAAAATGAATATGTTGCAAAGCAGGTTGAGGTTTTCGGTGAGATGGCCGAAAAGGGCTACATTTACAAGGGCTTAAAGCCTGTTTATTGGTGCCCTGAATGTCAAACCGCCTTGGCTGAGGCCGAAATTGAATATGCCGAGGACCCCTGCTATTCTATTTATGTTAAGTTCCCCGTTAAAGAGGATAAGGGACTCCTTACAGCAATGGGCGCCGATTTAGCTAAGACCTATTTCGTAATTTGGACCACCACTACCTGGACACTTCCTGCAAACCTTGCAATTTGTGTTGGCCCTGAATATGAATACAGCGTTGTTAAATGCGGCGACGAAAATTATATTATGGCAACCGAGCTCTTTAAGGGCGCACTTGAGGCTGCCGAAATTTCCGAATACGAAGTTATCGGAACAATTAAGGGCCGTGACCTTGAATATATGGTTGCAACCCATCCCTTTATGAACAGGGATTCCCTAATTATTGTTGGCGACCACGTAACACTTGAAAGCGGTACAGGCTGTGTTCACACAGCTCCCGGCCACGGTGTTGATGACTTTGAGGTTTGCCGCAGATACAAGGAAATTGGCATGACCGTTCCGGTTGACAACAAGGGTATGATGACCGAGGAGGCAGGACCCTTTGCAGGCATTACTACCGATGAAGCCAACAAGAAAATTGCAATGTGGCTGGAGGAAAACGGCTACCTCTTTGCACTTAAAAAGATAATCCACCAATATCCCCATTGCTGGAGATGTAAAAAACCTATTTTGTTCCGTGCAACCGAGCAATGGTTCTGCTCAATTTCCGATTTTGCAAAGCAGGCTGTTGAGGAAATCAGCAAGGTTCGCTGGGTTCCCGAATGGGGCGAAAACCGTATTTCGGGAATGGTTATGGATAGAAGTGACTGGTGTATTTCCCGCCAGCGTACCTGGGGTGTTCCCATTCCGATTTTTTACTGCAAGGAATGCGGTAAGGAATATATTTCAAAGGAATCCATTGCAAAGGTTGCCGAAATTTTCAGAGAAAAGGGCGCCGATGCTTGGCACGAGCTTGATGCAAAGGATTTAATGCCTGAAAATGCAGTTTGCTCCTGCGGTCACACCGAGTTCAAAAAAGAAACCGATATTATGGATGTTTGGTTTGACTCGGGTGTTTCACACGCAGCAGTTTTAGACACAAGGGATTATTTAAGAAGCCCTGCCGACCTTTATTTAGAGGGCGCCGACCAGTATAGAGGCTGGTTCCAGTCTTCACTTCTTACAAATGTTGCCACTAAGGGCGTTGCCCCCTACAAAACCGTTGTAACCCACGGCTGGGTTGTTGACGGCGAGGGCAAGAAAATGTCCAAATCCATTGGTAATGTTATTATTCCAGATGATGTTGTTAAGCAGTATGGTGCCGATATTTTAAGACTTTGGGTTGCTTCCTCTGACTATCACGCTGACATTCGTGTTTCAAATGATATCTTAAAGCAGCTTTCTGAGGCTTATAGGAAAATCCGTAATACAGCTCGCTTTATTCTCGGCTGTATCAGTGATTTTAACCCCGACACCGACAGCACACCTGACAGTGCATTTACAGAGATTGACCGTTTTGCACTTGCCAGAATGAACGAGCTTGTTCGCACCTGCCGCAAGGCCTATGATAACTTTGAATACCATTTGGTTTACCACGCAATTCACAACTTCTGCGTTCTTGATATGTCAAACTTCTACCTTGATGTGCTTAAGGACAGACTTTATGTAGAGAATAAGAATTCCGTGACCCGCCGTGCAGCACAAACGGTAATTTACCGCATTCTTGATACCTTGACCCTTCTTGTTGCCCCCATTCTTGCTTTTACCTCGGATGAGATTTGGCAGTTTATGCCCCATTCAGCCGACCGCGATGCAAGAAACGTTATGTTTAACGATATGCCCGAGGCAACCGACATTGTTGATGGTGAGCTTCTTGCCCGCTGGGAGAAAATCCACGCCGTTCGTGATGATGTTAAAAAGGCACTTGAACTTGCCCGTGCAGAAAAGATTATTGGTGCTTCTCTCGATGCCTCGGTTACCATTTTTGCCGATGGCGAGACCTATGAATTCTTAAATTCTATCAGTGATATCCTCCCCGGTGTTCTCATTGTATCCGACCTTGCAATTAACAAGGGCGGCGAGGGTGAGTTTAAGGGTGAACAGGATTTCACCGTTACCGTTAAACACGCCGAGGGCAAAAGGTGCGCCCGTTGTTGGGCTTATTCAAATACAGTTGGCACCGTTAGCGGCAGCGAGGATATTTGCGAGCGCTGTGCCAGAGTTTTGGAGGAACAATAATTGGTAAGTTATATTTTAGCGGTTCTTGCCGCAGTTGGAATTTTTGTTGCCGATCGCCTTACAAAAGCCTATGTTGTAGGTGAATTTGCTTTGGCCGAGTCCCGCACCTTTATTCCCGGAATTCTCGATTTCACCTATGTTCACAACAAGGGTGGCGCTTGGGGAATGCTCAGCGGTCACACCTGGTTGCTTGTTTCCCTCACTGTTATTGTAATGGTAATTTGTCTTTCGCTTCTTATAACAAAGGGCGTTAAAAACAAACCCCTTTTCTGGGCAATCATTTTGGTGCTGTCAGGTGGTCTTGGAAATTTAGTTGACCGCATTTTTAACGGCGGCACAGTAATTGACTTTTTACACCTGCATTTTATGCCCGATTTCCCCGTTTTTAACATTGCCGACTGCGCAGTTGTAATCGGCGCATTGCTTCTTATCTTATATCTGATTATTGATATAACAATCGACCACCGTAAGGTGAGTGCCGAAAGTTCTAAGAAGGAAAACGCTTCAAATGAATAAATTTACAGCCGAAAAGGCGGACGAAACCGTCCGCCTTGATACCTTTGTTGCCGAAAACAGCGAGGCCACCCGTTCTTATGCCACAAAGCTTATTTCAGATGGCTTTGTAACGGTTAACGGAAGGGTTGTGGCTAAAAATTACAAGCTGAAATGCGGTGACACGGTTGAAATCACCCTGCCTGAGCCTGAGCCACTCACCATTGAGGCAGAGAACATTCCTTTAAACATTGTTTATGAGGACAGCGACCTGCTCATTGTAAACAAGGAAAAGGGAATGGTGGTGCACCCGGCGGCAGGAAATTACACGGGCACCCTTGTTAATGCCCTGCTTTACCACTGTGGGGACAGCCTTTCGGGAATAAACGGGGTAATGCGCCCCGGTATTCTTCACCGAATCGACAAGGACACAAGCGGTCTTTTGCTTGTGGCAAAAAACGATAACGCACACCGCTTTTTAAGTGAGCAGATAAAGGAACATTCCTTCACGAGGGAATATGAAACCGTGGTTTACGGCGGTTTTAAGGAAACCGAGGGAACGATTAATGCACCCATCGGTCGCCACCCTGTAAAAAGAAAGGAAATGGCCGTTACCGAGCAAAATTCGAAGGAAGCGATCACCCATTTTACGGTGCTTGAAAGTGGAAACGGCTTTTCTCACCTTAAAGTTCGCCTTGAAACGGGCAGAACCCACCAGATAAGGGTGCACATGGCGTTTATCGGTCACCCTGTTGCGGGGGATGCAGTTTACGGACCTAAAAAGGTGATAACAGAGCTTAATGGCCAGTGCCTGCACGCAAGGAAAATCGGCTTTATCCACCCAACGACAAAGCAGTATATGGAATTTTCGAGCGAACTCCCCGCCTATTTCACCTCATTTTTAGAAAGGAAATTAAGCAATGGGGATTTTTGATGGCTGTCTTTTGGCTTGTGACATTGACGGCACACTCATCAGCAACGGTATTTTGCCACCAAAAAATGTTGAAAAAATTAAATATTTTATAAGCGAGGGTGGCAAATTTTGCTTATCCTCCGGTCGTTCAGCCGAGGGAATTATGCCTGCAGTTCGCCAGCTTTGCGATATTTCAGCAAGCATTGTTCAAAACGGCGCGGTTATTTATGATTCCACCCAAAAAAAGGTTTTAAAACAAAACTTTTTGGAGGAAGCCGATAAGGCTTATGTTAAATATATCAGCGAGAATTTTAAAAATGTTGGTATCAAGGTGCATGTTGGCCATGTTTCCTACACGCTTAACCGCAACAAGGAGGTTATCGACCACGAAACCTACGAGGAATTAACACCCATTGATGTCACATATAACGATATTAAGGACATTAAGTGGTGCAAGGCGATTTTGTTCCCGCCCGACAGCGCGACCTATGAAAAGGTAGCGGCTCTCACCCCCAAAAAACACAACAGCCGTTTTGTCAGAACAAACGCCTTTGTTTACGGCAGAATGCGTCACTATTTCGAGCAGCTGCCAAATGGTGTTTCAAAGGCTTCGGCCCTAATGGACCTTAAGGAAATTTATAAGATAAGTGACGGTAATATTTTTGCTATCGGTGATTATTATAACGACCTTGAAATGATTTGTGCCGCCGACATTGGCGCTGCAACCGAGGAGTCACCTGAGGATATTAAAGAAAAAGCGAAGTACATAACCTGTCCCTGTGCCGATGGTGCAGTTGCAGATTTTATAGATTATTTAACAAAAATCAAAGGAGAGTAAAATCAAGATGAATGCACAAACAAAATTAGAACTGCAAAAAACTGCCACTAAAGTGCGAATTGGCATTATTAAAGGGGTTCACGCCGCAAAGGCAGGTCATCCCGGTGGCTCACTTTCCTGTGCAGATATTATTACATACCTCTATTTTAATGAGATGAACATTGACCCTAAAAACCCTAAGATGGAAAAAAGAGATCGCTTTGTTCTTTCAAAAGGTCACGCAGCACCTGCTCTTTATTCGGTTCTTGCTCACCGCGGCTTTTTCCCTGCAGAAGAGCTTATCACCCTTCGTAAGTATGATTCCCGCCTTCAGGGTCACCCCGATATGAAGGGAATCCCCGGTGTTGATATGTCATCAGGCTCTCTCGGTCAGGGCATTTCCGCAGCAGTTGGAATGGCGCTTTCCTCAAAGCATTTTGAAAGCGGATTCCGCGTTTACACCGTTCTTGGTGACGGCGAAATTGAAGAGGGTCAGGTTTGGGAAGCAGCAATGTTTGCAGGAAACAAAAAGCTTGATAACCTTGTGGCCTTCGTTGATTTTAACAATCTTCAAATCGACGGCACCTGTGACGAGGTTAATTCTCCTTCTCCTATTGATAAAAAGTTCGAAGCCTTCGGCTGGAATGTTATCACCATTGACGGCCATGATTTCGACCAGATTGAAGCTGCTTTAAATGAGGCAAAGCAGGTTAAGGGAAAGCCCACCGCCATTGTTGCAAAAACAGTTAAAGGCAAGGGCGTTTCCTTTATGGAAAATGCGGTTAATTGGCATGGCAGCGCTCCAAACGATGAGCAGGCAAAGATTGCTCTTGATGAGTTAGAAGCCGCACTTAAAGCACTTTAATAGGGAGGAAAAAGAAAATGGCTGACGTTAAAAAAATTGCTACAAGAGACGCTTATGGCGCCGCACTTGTTGAACTTGCTGAGACTAATAAAGACTTCATTGTTATGGATGCTGACCTTGCGGCCGCAACCAAAACAGGTATGTTTAAAAAGGCTTATCCCGAGCGTTTTTACAACTGCGGTATTGCAGAGCAAAATATGGTAAGCATCGCTGCAGGTATTGCGGCAACCGGCAAAAGAGTATTTGTCAGCTCCTTTGCAATGTTTGCTGCAGGTAGAGCCTTCGAGCAGGTTAGAAACTCGGTAGGCTACCCCCATTTAAATGTTATTATCGGTGCAACCCACGCTGGTATTTCTGTTGGTGAGGATGGCGCAACACACCAGTGCTGTGAGGATATCGCTTTAATGCGCACCATACCCGGAATGACCGTTATTAACCCTGCCGATGTCGTTGAAGCAAGGAAGGCAGTTCTTGCCGCAATGGAGCATGAGGGCCCAGTTTACATGCGCTTCGGTCGCCTTGCAGTTCCTGTTGTTTTTGATGATGATTACACCTTCGAAATTGGCAAAGGCGTAGAGCTTAAAGAGGGAAGCGATGTTACAATCGTTGCCACCGGTCTTATGGTTGCCGAGGCACTTGAGGCCTATGAAATTTTAAAGGCTGAGGGCATTAGCGCCAGAATTATCAATATTGCAACCATCAAGCCTTTAGATAAGGAGATTATTCTTAAGGCCGCCAAGGAAACAGGCGCCATTGTCACCGCTGAGGAGCATTCGGTTATCGGCGGTCTTGGAAGCGCCGTTGCCGATGTTATCACAGAGGAATATCCTGTTCCTGTTTTAAAACTCGGCGTTAACGATGTTTTCGGCAGGTCTGCACCTGCGGCTGAGCTTCTTGACAAGTTTGGTCTTCGCGGTGTTAACATTGCCGAAATGGCAAAGAAGGCAATCTCCCTTAAAAAATAAGAAACTTTTGTGGAGGGAAAGGGAATGGGTATTATCCTTGATTTAATAATTGTTGCTATAATTGCGGTTACTGTAATTATTTCTGCAAAGCAGGGCTTTGTTAAAACAGTTATAGAGGTTGTGGGCTTCGTGCTTGCTATTTACCTTTCCTTCACCTTTAGCACCCCTGTTGCAAACTTTGTTTATGACAAGGCGGTCGGCCCAACGGTTATGGCCGCCATTGAGCAGGGCGTTGAGGATACCACAGCCGATGCCACAAAATCGGTTTACGAAAAGCTGCCAAAGTTTATAAAAAACAACCTTGAATTTTTTGGCGTGAGCGATGAGGAACTGACAAGTCATGTTAATTCAAGCCTTGGCGGCGGTGCCGCAAGTGTTGCCGAGACGGTTAGCGAAAAGGTGGTAGAACCCATCGTTGTTTCGGTTGTTAAAACCCTTGTAAGCGTGCTTATTTTTGTTGTGTTGCTTTTCGTTGTCAGAATTTTGGCAAAAATGCTCAACAAGCTTTTTTCATTCTCCCTTGTGGGAACGCTAAACCGAGTGCTGGGCGGTGTGCTGGGCGTGGTTAAGGGCGTAATTTTTGCTGCTGTGTTCTGCGCCGCTATAATTTTTGTGGGTGCCCTTGCAGGCGGCAAAATTTTAGAGGCCGTTGACAGCTCTTACATTTGCGGCTTTTTAAACACACTTCTTGGCGTTAACTTTTTAGAGATTTAAAACTTTAATTTTAAGAATCGGGAAAGAACAATGAATAATAAAATTTTTACTATACCGAACATAATCTCATTTTTCAGAATTGCACTGATTATTGCGTTTGTTCCGGTATATTTTGCAAATAATATTAAAAACAACGAGATTATCGCCTTTGGCATCATTGTGCTGTCAGGTCTTAGCGATGTGGTTGATGGCTTTATTGCCCGCCGTTTTAATATGGTGAGCGAGCTTGGCAAAATTCTTGACCCCATTGCCGATAAACTTACCCAGGCGGCGGTGCTTTTCTGCCTGCTTATTAACCACAATGCGCTTCTTCCAATGTTTGTTGTGCTGTTTGTTAAGGAACTGCTAACAGCCATTGCTGCGGCTTATCTGCTTAAAAACAAGTTTGTTAAGCCTATGTCGGCAAGGTGGTGGGGTAAGCTTTCAACCGTTGCCATTTATTCAACCATTATTTATGTTGTTTTAATGGAGTTTATCCCTGTTCTTCCCGAAATTGTGTCCACAATTCTTATGGTGATTTCCATTGCCTGCATGATTTTATCAATGCTTGGTTACATGCAGATTGTTCTTAAAACCACAACAAAAAATGCCCAAGAGGAAACTAAGGAGAAAAATAACCAATGAATTTATGTTCCAAGTGCAAAAAGCGCCCTGCTATGGTGTTCATTTCTGACCCCAGTCAGCCCAATGCACAGCCCCAGGGACTTTGTCTTGTTTGTGCTAAAGAAATGGGTGTTAAGCCCATTAATGATATGCTTGAAAAAATGAATATCACCGATGATGATATTGAGCAATTAAGCGAGCAGTTTAGTGATATTATGTCTATGGGTGAAAATGGCGATGATGAGGGCTTTGATTTAGGCACGGCCCCCGCTTTTCCGTTTCTTAATAATATTTTCGGCGGCTCGGCGCCCAAAAGCGAATCGGGAGATTCTGCAAAGGGCGAAAAGGGTAAGGATGCCAAAAAAGGAAACGATAAAAAACGCAAGCGCCACCTTGAAACCTATTGCACCAATTTAAACGACCGTGCTAAACGGGGAGAGCTGGATGTTATTGTTGGTCGCGATGATGAGCTCTATCGTACCATTCAAATTCTTTCTCGCCGCACTAAAAATAATCCCTGCCTTATTGGTGAGCCCGGTGTTGGTAAAACTGCTATTGCCGAAGGTCTTGCAATAAAAATTGCAAACGGCACCGCCCCCGCAAGGCTGCTTGATAAGGAAATTTACCTTCTTGATATGACAGGACTCGTTGCAGGCACCCAGTTCAGAGGACAGTTTGAAAGCCGTGTTAAGGGCCTTGTTGAGGAAATAAAAGAGGCCGGCAACATTATTTTGTTCATTGATGAAATTCACAA
>JAFTPI010000014.1 GCA_017463345.1 Clostridia bacterium
TCAGCTTTTTTACAAGACCTACTTTAAGCTTTGCTACGACATAAAAACCACCGTTTTTGTTTATGATGACAATCGCGCCCAACAGGATTTTGAAAATAAAAACATTAAATACCACATTGAATTTTTCAGAAGCGGACTAAACGCAATAATCAAATTGTGGTTAGATGGTGGCTGCAAGGAAAGCCCTGCCGAAATGGCAGAAATCTTAAAGCAGGAATACAAAGGCAGAAGATAACTTCTTCCCGTTTGTTACTTTGAGAAGAAGTTTTTATGTGCGAAAACAACTAAATAATTGACATTTTCGAACTTTCGTTGTAACATAAAATAAAGACTTTTAAAGGAGAGACTTTAATGAACTGGATTAAAAAATTTTTAAACGAATTTAAGGATTTTGCCCTTAAAGGGAATGTTATGGACCTTGCTGTCGGCGTTATCATCGGTGCCGCATTTAAGGATATCGTTACTTCCCTTACCGAAAACTTTATCAACCCCATTTTAAACTTTTTAACCGGTGCAACAGGCTGGCGTTTTTACAGTTGGCCCGAAATTGCCGCTTTTGGCTCGGCATTTTTAACCGCAGTAATCAACTTTGTTATTATGGCTTTCATTCTGTTTTGCATTGTTAAGCTTGTTAACAGCCTTACTAACATTAAGCTTAAAAAGGAAGATGAAAAGCCTGAGGAGCCGGCAGCTCCCACAACCAAGGTTTGCCCCTATTGCCTGACTGAAATTGCAATCGGTGCCAGCCGCTGCCCCCACTGCACATCTGAACTCAACCAATAATTATTACATAAACAAAAAGATGTATGGAAAGTTTATTTCCATACATCTTTTTTTATTGTGAATACAACAAGGTTCCGCTCCCCCGCCCGCAATTTCAATTGCGTTTGGCGGGTCGGGTTCTTATTTTTTCTCAATGAACTGCTTAAAGGCTTCATAAAGACCCGTTGAAGCAAGGCCTGAAATCATTCCGCCAAGCAAAATTTCTGGGGTGATTTTAAAGCCGCTTATCCACATGTTCATAAAGATTCCCAGCACCGCCATAATAAGCGGAATAAAGGGGTTTATCTTATCGGTGGGCACAAGGTGTTTTAAAACATAGCCCACGCAAAGGCAGACCGCCACAACGATAAGAATCATATAATTATTAAGTGCTTCCATTTTTTATTCTCCTTGCTTAATGATTGCATCAAAGCCTGCGGCTTTTAGCCTTTCCTGCATTTTAATTGCATTTTCCTTTTCCTTGTAGGCCCCAACCTGAACACGGTAAAGCACCTCGCTTTTTGTGGGCTCCTCTACAAAGGCAATGCCAAGGGTTGCAAGAATACCCTTGCAAATGGCGGTGGCAATATTTTTTCTGCCGCCTGATGTGCTTATGAGAGCCACATCCTTTTCGTTATCGAGAAAAGCACATTCCACAATAACTGCGGGGCAGGCGGTTTCTCTTATAAAGGCAAAATAATCCCTGCCTGCCGAATTTTTCCTGGTTTTCGCCCCTCGGGAATTCTGCCCCGCCTTTACCATTTCCTTTAAAATGTTTTCGGCAAGTGTTTTGCCCACGCCGCCGCCAAAATGGTGGTAAACCTCGGCGCCGTCGCCACCACCCGCATTGTTGTGAATGTCCAGCGCCAAATCGGGTGAAAATGCGTTACACTCATCAATTTTGTCGTTAAGCTTTTCATTGTCATCTCCCGTGCGACTGTACTTTACCTCAACACCGTGGCGAGAAAGCTCACGCCCCACAATAAGGGTAATTTCAAGGTTTACATCCTTTTCCTTTATGCCGCCTGCGGTGGCGCCCGGGTCGGAGCCACCGTGACCTGCACCTAAAAATACCTTTTTCAAAATTAAATGCCTCCCTGTTTCCTAAATTCTTCAAGCACATCAATTCTCTTATGTGCCTGCTTTGCCGATGCTTTAATTTCGGCAATTTGAGTTACAACCTCAACATATGCGTTTTCCTGCTTTTCAAGACGGTGCTCAATGCCGTCAATTCCCTTTTTGATGTAGCCAAGTTCGGTGAGCACAACGCCCTCCTTCTCGCCCTCATCCTTATCATCGCTCTTTTTATTTCTGAAAAAGGCGACGAGTCCAAAAACGGTACCGGCAAAGCCGAACACAGCGCTGAGCACCGAAAAAATTATATCCTTCATTTCAGTTCCCTGCCCTTTAAGCTTCGGTTATTATGGCTTCAAGCTGAATAGAGCAAATTTTTGTTTCCCCTATTGCACAAATGCTTAAAGCAATTTCCCTGCAACGGGCGTTTAAAAAATAAAGCTCCTTGGTAACAATTTGCTCCCCCGAAAAGGCAAGCTCCTTTTTATCCTTCAGCTCATCGGAATCATAAAGGCTCACCGAAACCATACCGCCATTCTTAATAGATAAATATGCTTTTTTGAGAAATTTATTAATTCCCATTTCATCAAAATCGAAATTCTTAGTTTTAATTAGGCACTGAATTGGCGCCTTGTTAATACTTAAGGAATTAAAATAGCCAATCGGAACGCAGTCCTCACTGCCTAATAGTGTGGCGGTGCCGTACCAATAACAATCATTATCGATGCGGAAGCAAATCAGAACTGCGGTGCTACCGAGAGAAAAGGCGTTTTCGTATCTAATCTCCTCCGGAAACTCCCAAATATACCAATAAATTCCACGGCTTGTTTTCTTTTGGTCAGAACAGGTTGCAACAAAGCGGAAGCCCTTTGCGGTGTAATCCATTGCCACCGCCTTGTTTCCAATGAAAATAATATAGTAGCCATCCTTAGTGCAGGCAACCGCACGCTTTAAATTTTCCTCATCCATTTCCTTTAAAAAGCTTTCAATGTTAAGGGAAAGTTCATAAACATTTCCCTTGCTATACTGATTAGAAACCACAATTGTGCAAACAGCACCGCGGGAATTAAGCCATACAAGGTGGTTGCCGCAATTCATAATGGTTTTAACGCAGTCACAGCCCATTTCCTCGCTTAGGGTATCGTAACTTACCTTTGATAGACTGGGAATTTTCTCCAAGCCTGCAAGAAGGTTTTCAAGGTTATATTCCCCGACACTTTTCGAGGTGATGCTGTAGGTCTTGCTGTCCTTAAAGGCAATAAGCAGCTTCGAATGCACGCAAAGGGCTGTCACCTTTTGTGCCGCCGAGCCTAGATAAAGTTTATTTTGCTGTGGAAAATAAAAGGGATTTGACTGAGCTGAAAAATAAACACCGTTTATTTCTCCCTCAAAGCCGCCAATGAAAATGCGAGAAGCAAATTCACAGTAGCAGGCAGACCTTTTCAGCGCCTCTAAAAAGGAGAACTCGGTTTTGTAGGCTGTTATCTCTAAAGCGTTGAGATTTGAAAGCGGAACAGCAGCCGATGAGGAATTGCAACGAAAGTTTACTGAGCCCTCCGCTCTATCTACCCACATTTCAATATCAGAGCCCTCAACACTTTGGACATTTGAAACGGTTTCCCATGGTGCAACTGTCCATACAGCGCTTTGATTTCCGAGATTTAAACGGCAGGTTATAGTTTCATTATCAAGTTTATTAAATGGCAACCTGAAATAATTGGAAATGCCGTCACCTGTAAAACAGCACTTAAATGCCCCTGTAAGCATACTTCGCGGTTCTGCAAATGTAGGCTCGGGGAGCCCTAGACTATCAGATACAGCGCCATAATTATTTCCCCTGCCGTTTATATAAACGGTAGGAATGTAAAGCTTTTCCTCACTTACATCGTTCCAAACCGAATGGTCACTAGATAACTCATAAAACCGTACATTAGCGTAGCTGTTCTCAGATTCATAGTTATACATTGTCATCATTATATAAATTCCGCTGCCTGAACCACCAGGGTTATAAAAAGCGCAATTAACATGGGGCTGTGTGAAAAGGTTAAAGCTTGTGCGGGTAAAGTCAAGCCCTGCCACAGGCTGTGTGTTTCCCTTACTGTCAATAAGAAAGAACTTAAGGCGCACCATGGAATCGAAGGATTCTTTCAACATTGCAAGGCGGGAAAACTCCTCACTTGGGGCAATTTTAGAGTCGAAAATGTGAAACTCGGTGAAAAATGCATGACTGCTGTCAACATCATAAAGTTTGTTATTTTCATCAATACTGATTGCAGGGCGGTTTTCCAGACAACCGTTTTTATACCACATATTGTTAATTTTGGAGCACTGATTTTCCTCCACCACAGCGGGCTGCTCTCTTAAATTAACGCCGCCTGAAAGGCTTTTTACCCGAACCCTGCATTTTTTAGCCATTTGTTTTGTTGGGTAAATCATATACCGTTCCTCCTTTATGCCGTAACACCGGGGAAGGTCTCTTTGCGGCTTATTATTTCAGACTTTACCTGTGCACGCTTAACGTTATATACCTCGGCCATCCAGCCACGGCGCACCGTGTCAAGTCTGATTTCAGCCAGCAGCATTGCAACACCGAAGGCGGTGATAAAAGCGTTTGTGGGAGAAACTTTAATATCGGTTTCAAGATTTTCGACAGCCTCGAAGATGCCCAAATCACATAAAATATTATTAAGGCAGTTAAGGGCAGTTTCCCTTTCCTTTTCGGTTTCGTTGGCCTCATAATTAAGTAGACTGCAGGCCTGCTTATAAATATCATTTCCTGTCATTTTCTTTCTCCTTTAAAGCGTAAATAAGTTCCTGCTTGTCACCGAGCACATTGTCGGGCAAGCTGTTAACATATGTCTTGGCATCAAGTTCACCGCGGTCATAAAGCTTATTTAAAACCTCAACCAGCCTTTCACCATCGGTAAAATCCACCGTTTCAATCTTTGCATAAAGCTTCAGGTTTTTATACCTTGCCGAATCAAAGGGTAGATACCACATTCCGTTTTCATCAACGATTTCAAGCTGGCGGTTTTTGTACTGCGTCATCCAGAAATCCGCCCAGATAAGCGCAACCTCTTCGAGAAAGGCGTGATACCTTTTTCGCATTGCCGCAAGGGGCAGCATTGCCGCCGTGTTAAGGCGCTGAATTGCGGTGGCGTTGTTTGCCTCCATTTCGCCAAGGGCAGCCTCGTTTGCTCCGCTTTGGTTAAGAGTATTTTTAATGAGGGAATCCACCGTGCCCTGGAATTTATCGGCAAAATCAGGGGGACTAATGTATTTAACTGCATTTGACACATCCTCATTGCTACCATAAATTTTAATTATCTGTCCGGGGTCGTTGGTTATTTCCCCTGTTACGGTATCTCCGTTAACCAGCATAATGGGCATTCCGCTGCTCATTCCCGACCACACATTTGCAGTAATCATTCGGTTTAAGGCAATTTGGTTTGGAATGAGATAGGTAATTTCACTTTCCCCATAAGGGCACTCCCCTCTTTTGTCCCATGAGAATTTTGCAAGGGGATAACGGTGAAGCCTTGTATCCCACATGTTTCTGATAATTCCGCCCCTGCACACCTGAATGGCAAAAATATGGGTTTCACCATCAACATTTTCCTTGAAAAGCCTTGTTAAAACAAGAATTTTACCATTTACCGCACAGTTTTCAATTCGGGCCAGCGTAGTGGCCGAAGCGCCGAATCGCCTTGCCCGTACCACAACCTCCTGCGCGTTCATATGGGAGGCAATAATAACATAGGGCTGGTCGTAAACGGTTTCGCAGTAAGGGTCGCCAAAGCACACGTTTTCAATTTTTAACGCCTGACAGGCAATTTCACCCTTAATTCTGTGCCCCGTGTTTTTGGCGTAAAGCCCTGTGTCAACATCGGTATCCCAATAGGTGTAAAGAAGCCCCGTGCCGCTTATGAAAGCGTTTCTGAGCACCTGCTCCAAAAGTGCAGAAAAGCCCACCCTGCCTGCAACTGTGTTGGCGTACTGCGACATTGCCCACAGCATAAGGGGGTTTTCGTTCTCCTTTTCCAGGGTGTCAACGCCCTTAATTTCTCCAAGGGAAAACTGCTTTTTAATTTCCACCAGCCTGCGCTTTTGCTCGGCTGTAGAAAAAACGCCTGCCGCTGAATACTTAAGACGGGTGTCCTCGTTAAGTAAAAAGGAGATTTTATAATCCCCAATTCGCCTTATAATGTTATGGCGCACCAGCGGGCGGTCATTGCCGCAATTAGCCCCATACCACTGGTCGCCGATGAAAAAGCGCTCATTTATGCGGCTCTGCTCATAAAGTCCTTTTGTTCCCATAGAGGCTTTGAAATTATTAGCATTTTCATATTCTGTGAAAATTTGTTTTACTGTTTCCATTTTTACCTCCGTTTAAAAATGAAGCCGCCGCTTTTGCGGCGGCCCTTATTTTATCTGCTTATCAGCAATGTAACAACTTCGGATTTCTTAAAGATGCTGTCATACAAGGAAACAACAACATAGAAATGAAGCAAATCATCAACCTCGTAATCCGGACCGTTAAGTACCATAGTAGCAGAGGTTTCGCCGGGAATGGCAACGCCATTTTCACCATTTTCATCGCACTTATACCACTGGTATCCATATTCCATCGTGTCGGCATTTTCAACATTAACCGTAATATTTACGTTGGAAGCAGTTACGGGGAAGTTGCCGCCATAGTCATAAATCTCATCAATTTTGATTTCCGGTGAAAAGCTTGCCCAAACTGCATCAAGACCGCTCTTCTTTACAAATACATCATAGTAAATTCGGTAGTCGAATTTGTATGCATCGGCATCAAGATTCTGTTCGGGGGAGAAAATACGCATATTTTCGGTCTTCTTAACAAGGTGTGCACCCTTTTTAGGGCAAACAAGCATAAGAATTTCCTTAGCGTTTTCAGCGGGTGTGAAGCCTCCGGCCTCATTTGCAACAAAGTCGTAGGCAGTTTTCATTCTCTCGTTAACAACGGGAATAATGGCAACGCCGTTTAAAGAGTTAACCTTTAAATTAATCTCGCCCTGTTTAAATTCACTAACGGTGATAAAGCGTGAAAACTCCTCACTGTTCTGAAGCTGTGCATACATAATGCTGTCAACAAAGGCAACAAGCTCCTCATCGTAGCCCACAACCGACTGAACCTTTTGAATAAGTTTAACAAGGGTCTTAAAGGGCTTTTCAAAATCGGCTTCCACTGTGTTACCTCTTGACTGTGCCAGACCTGCAAGCTTTGAAAGAACATAGGCATCACATTCAGGAATAACCTTTGTTCTTACATATTCACCGAGGATTTTGCCTGCAAGATTTGCAATGCCGCTTTCATCCATATCCTCACGGTCGATTTGAAGGGAACGAGCGCGGTCCATTTTCATGGTGTAAGAGGTGTTTGCAACACGAATAGCGCCGCGGCTAAAGCCTGTGTTGCGGTCGTAGTCTGCAAGACCCTGGAACTCAACATCGGGAATCATAACGGTCTTACCGCCCACGAACTTTGCGGTTAGGTTGTTATCGGCAAAAAAGCCGGTTGCACTTTTCTGTGCAAACATTTTGTCAAGCTCACCTGTGTAGGCGATTGCTGTTTCAATTGAATTGATTGACATTTTTCATTTTCCTTTCTTTTTTATCCCCACAGCGAACGCATAAATTCTTCGCTTAAGGGGTTATTAATTCCTGAGCAATCACGCTGATTGCCAAGGGTTCCTGTAAATTCGCCAATTCGGTCACTCAGTTCGCTGTTTTGCTCGCTAAGCCTTTGGTTTTCAAACATGAGATATTCATAAAGAAGCTCGGTGCCCTTTTTCTGCGCAGCATCTCGCACCTGCTTTGGCACACTCTCCTCATTCTCAAAATCGGGAAAATGCTCCTTTAAAAGTTCAAAACCCATAAGGCGGGTTTGCGGCTCTTTTTCTGCCGCGTTTTTCTCTTTTTCTTCCATTTTTTCTCCTTTTGGGGGACTACTGAATTTCCCCGTTGTAATTTAAAAAATTTTCAAGTGTTCTTTCGGCATTGGTTTTAATGGCGGTGACTTTTCTCTCTCCCTTTTTCTTTAAGGGCTTTAAGCCGGCCGCAAAAAATCCCAATAAAAATGCCGCTAAAAAGGTTACTGCGATGCAGTAAACAATCACGCTTCCCACCTCCCGAAAAGGTCGTTTCTCGTAACACCCGTTGTATTTTTTGGGTGACTGCTGAAAGAAGGAGACTCCCTTTCTCGTTTAACATCCTCAAAGGCGTACCTTAAAGCATCCATAAGGTGGTTTTCACTGTCTTTTGGATAGAAATATCCGTTTTCCCCACGGCGGGTGTCATAAACATAGGAGTTCATTTCCCTCACCGTGTTTTGGCATCGTTCATCAATGAAGATTTTAAACTCATTTATCTTGGCAATTCCGTTTAAAATGCTGTCCCGCCCTTTAAGGCTCGGCACAATGCGGGAAATTCCCATACGCTTTAAATCCTCATTGCTTTTGGGCTCAGCCGAATCCGCCCTTATTCGCTCCTTTGCATACCCCATTGCCTTAATCCTGTTTGCTATATCACAGTTAAGCATTCTGCGCTCGTAAAACTCGTCAAAAATATAAATTGTGCGTTTCTTCGCATCAACCTTAACTGCGATAAATGCGGTGGGGTCGCTGGTGTAGCCGTAATCAAGACCGAAATAGGCCTTGGCATCGGCTGAGAGCTCATTTTCTGTGGGCCTTCCCACAACGAAATTTTCAAAAACAAGGCCCTCTGAAATGCCCCACTCACCAAGCCCTGCCACAGCATATTTTCTCGGTGTTTCCCTTTTCATTCGCTCAAAAACCGCGCGGTCGGTTTCATCAAGAAATTCGTTTATGAGATAATTGGTAGAGAAAACGCTCACAGAATTGTCTTTCTTGTCAAAAAACCGTTTTTTAAGCCAATGGTCTTTACTCCAGGGGTTAAAGGTGATGGTGGTCTGCTTAAAAAGTGGCTCGGGCAGGTTGCCGCGTGGCACCGATAAATCAAGCTTATCGAAATCCTCCTCTTTGGGAATTTCATAGGCCTCCTCAAGCCACACCCAGCAAAGGTAGCCCTTGTTAACTGTGGTGGAGGCAAGCTTTAAAACATCATCAAAGCCACGAAACAGAATTTTTTGCCCTGTGGGAATGTAGGTCATTTCCATTGGAGATACCGTGTTGCGCCATAAATGAGAAACCTTTAAAGCCTCCTGTGCTTTGATAAGCTGGGCAAAGGTTGAATCCCTGTGGGTGTTCATAACCTGGCGCACAACGAGAAGATTGCTGTCTTTAAATCGCATCAACCTGAAAATTAAATTAAGTGCCGTCGTAGTCGATTTTTTAGATGCCTTTCCTCCCTTTAAAACACGGTATCGACTTTTGCAGTTCCAAAAATCGTCATAGCCCTGTCCCACCACCTCACGGGTGGTCACTTCTAATGTTGTCAACGATAACCACAGCGGTGTTCAAGGCCTCCTCCTGCTCTCCGAGAATCATGCGCAGTTCCTTTATTGCGCTTAAATCCCCTGCCGCCGCTTTTTTGTAAAGCGCCGCCATAATAACAGCAGATTTTGTTGGATTTTTAATTTCGAAGCCTGCCTCAACCAGCATTTGCGCCTCGGTTTCGCTGACCCGCGATTTCAAAATATCCTTTAGTATTTTGCAAAATCCTTTTTGCCTTGGCACGTGTGCCTCCCTCCTTTCAGCATCTTCAATTCTAACTTTAAAAAAGAGGACATAACACGACGAAGTAGCGACATTTTATGACATAACTGCGACATTTTAAGGGCATCGCCCCAAAAAAAGGCAAAAAAATAAGCCCTAACTTTCGTTAAGGCTTATTTTTGTTTCGTTTATAACAGTTTTTCGCAGGGCTATTAAGGCAATTAAATTAGGTAGCAGCATTAGTGCATTAAAAATATCAGAGAGTTTCAGCACTGCACTAAAGGGCATAAAGGCGCCAAATAAAACCGCTAAGACATAAAGCGTGTTATAGGCTTTTACACACTTATCATTTGTAAAATATTTAAAACAGCTAACTGCGAAAAAGTTCCAACCGATGATAGTGGAAAAGGCAAAAAAAACAAGGCAGGCGGCGAGAATGCCCTCCATTACCCTATCGCTTAAAAAGTTAACACCGCTTTTGAAAACCTGCGCCATAACATTTTCTGGGTCGCCACTAAAATTAGTGCCGCTTAAAATAATTGCAAGGCCTGTTAGTGGACACATTATAACGGTGTCGATAAATGTTCCACTCATTGAAATGACACCCTGCTTAAAAGGAGAGTTTGTTTTAGCACTGGCGGCGGCAATGGGTGCAGTGCCAAGACCTGCCTCATTTGTAAAAATTCCCCTAGACATTCCAACCTTGAGGGCAAGGAAAAAGCCGCCTGTTGCACTTTTAAAATTAAAGGCATCCTTTAAAATAAGTGACACGGCATTGCCTAAATTCCCAAAATTTGTAAGGATAATTACAAGGCAAAAAAAGACATAAATTCCCGCCATAAGTGGAATAAAAAACTCCGAAACCCTTGCAATGCGCTTTATGCCGCCTATAAGCACAAAAAATGCGAGAAAGGTGAAAATAACTGCGGAAACAACCACAAAAACGGAATATTTTTGTGTGCCTAGGCTAAAAGCTACTGCCTTTATATGGGGGTCAAAAAAGCCCTGCACCGCGCTTGTGACCGATTTAATTTGTGTAACGGTGCCCATTCCGAAAAGCCCTGCGAGGCCTCCAAAAAGAGCAAATGCCTTGGCAAGGGGTTTAAATTTTTTACCCATTCCCCTTTCAATATAATAGAAAGGTCCACCCGAAAAGCTGCCGTTTTTTTGGATTCGGAATTTAACGGCCAGAAAGCTCTCGGCATATTTTATAGCCATCATAAAAAAGGCGGTTATAACCATCCAAAAAAGAGAGCCAGCACCGCCAAGGCTTAGTGCCGCCGCAACACCCACAATGTTCCCTGTGCCAAGTGTTGCGGCCAGTTCAGTGCAAAGGGCGCCAAAACCGGTTATGTCACCGTCGGCGCCCTCTTTTGTTTCAAACATATACCGAAAAGATTTCGGCAAAAATTTAATTTGAAGAAAACGGAGTTTCACGGTGAAATAAAGCCCAACTAAAAAAAGCGTTACAATAAGTGGGAAGCCCCACAGCGCATCACTTAATTTGCCGAGCCAATTCACCAAAGCCCTCTACCCCTCAATCAGCTTTTTCATAACATCGGGGCCGTGAGAAATGAAGCCTCCCTGCTTCGCATTTTCCTCTGTGAAGCAGTCAACTCCCTTTTCCTCCTTGCGGCTGTCATAAATAAGATAAGGGACAGCCTCACGGGAATGGGTTTTTGTGCAAAGGGGTGTGGGGTGGTCGGGCATAATGAGAACCCTGAAATCGCCCTTACCCTTTAGGTAATCGGTTAAAGGCTTTACGATTTTCTCGTCAATGAGTTCAATGGCTTTAACCTTGTTTTCGGCCTCTCCCCTGTGACCACACTCATCGGGGGCTTCAATATGAACATACACAAGGTCGTTACCCTTTTCATACATATCAATTGCGGCTTTCGCCTTGCCCTCAAAGTTAGTGTCAATATAACCCGTTGCACCCTCCACCTCAGGGGTTTCCATTTCGGCGCAGATGCCAATACCTTTAAGCAAATCCACCGCCGAAACAACGGCACCTTTAACATTATATTTACTCTCAAATGCCTCAAGCTGTGGCTTTCTGCCTTCGCCCCAAAGCCAAATGGAGTTTGCGGGGCGAAGACCTTTACTTTCTCTTTCCCGATTTACAGGATGGTCCTTTAAAATTTCATAGCTTTTTTCCATTAGGGATATAAGGCCCTTGGCATTTTCACTATCACTTAAATAGTCGGTTATAACCCTGCCGCTAATGTCGTGGGGTGGGGTTAAAGTCCCAAGGTCGGTTGTGCCATTATTCACAACAAGACAGTGCCTGTAAGCAACACCCGAATAGAACTTATATATTTCATTGCCTAATTTTTTCTGAACAGTTTTAATAATTTCGGCGGCTTCACTGGTGGAAATATCCCCTGCGCAGTAATCCACCATAACCTTTTTATTATAGGGCTCATCATCCGATAATGTGACAAGGTTGCAACGCAACGCAACATCGGTTTCTTTTAGCTCCACGCCGATGCTTGCCGCCTCTAAAGGAGAACGGCCTGTGTAGCAAACAAGGGGGTCATAGCCCATAACCGAAAGATTGGCAACATCACTGCCGGGTTTAAGACCATCGGCCACGGTTTTGCAAAGACCGCAAACGCCAACCTTTGCCAAAGCATCAATGTTAGGCTTTTTTGCGCACTCCATTGGTGTTTTGCCGCCAAGCAGCTCGTTTCTTTCATCGGCCATGCCGTCACAAAGAACAACAAGATATTTCATACTATGCACCTCAAAGGGAAATTATACTAAAATAAAATGATAGTACTATTTTATAATACTATCATTTAAAAATCAATATTAAATATGGATAACGGTTGCATTTAAAAGCTTTGCGTGTGTTAGACTATGAGTAATCATGATGACTGTTTTACCCTTTGTCTCCTCCAAAATGAGGGCGGCAGTGTCCTTAATTCTATCCTCATCAAGGCCGTTAAACGCCTCATCAAGGAGTAGAACATCATAGTCGCTGTTAAGGGCTCTTGCAATGGAAACGCGCCTTCGCATTCCACCGCTTAAATCACTGATTTTTTTGTCAAGATAATCTTGGAGTCCCAGCTTTTTAAGTAACGCATCGCCATTTTGGCGGCTACCAACAAGGGCAACATTTTCGCTAACAGTCAAATTTTTCAGCAGCCTATCCTCCTGAAAAACCACCGAAAAGCGTTTTTTATCGGTACCCAGGATTTCACCAGCACTGGGCTTTTCAAGCCCGCAAATCAGCCTTAAAAGGGTGGTTTTGCCCTTTCCCGATTCTCCGAAAAAGCAGATGCAATCTCCTTTTCTAATTTCAAGAGAAAAATCCTTTAAAACCTGCTTTTCGCCATAGGCAAAGGTGACCCTTTCAAATTTAATCATTTTGCGCCCACCTCCTTGCAAAATGCTTCATGAGCCATTCGAGAGCAATGCTTATGATAACAATAACAATTGTAACAGCAAAGGTTTCGGGGGTTTCAAGGTAGGTCTTAGCATTGTAAAGAAGTCGACCGATTGACTGCTCAGGGTAGCAGATAACCTCTGCCGCGACACCCGATTTCCAGGCAAGGCCTAGGGCGGTCACCACCGAGGATATAAATGCAGGGGCAATTTGAGGGAACTTTATTTTTAATAAAATTTCCCTTTTAGAAAGCCTGAACACCTGTCCCATTTCCACAAGCGATTTATCAATACCCCGAATGGCTGTTACAGTGGTAGCCCAAACGATGGGTGCCACCATAAGGGCTGTTATAAAAACGGGAATAAAATTGGTTTTAATCCACACATAAGCTAGCAGTATAAAGGAGGCTACCGGCACGGCACGGGCAAGGTGAAGTATGGGTGAAAGCACAGTGTCAAACAGTTTAATTTTAACACTTAAAATACCGCCCAAAGCGCCAATACAAACACCAATTAAAAAGCCCGACACAATTCTAAGGGTTGAAAAAAGCACCGAAAGCCAAAATTTTGCCGTTTTTGCAAACTCCAAAAGAACCAAAAGGGTTTTGTGCGGCGTAGGAATAAGCAGCTCCTGATTAACCGCAAGGGCTAAAAGATACCACACCCCAATCCAAAAGGCAAAAACGGTAAGTCCCTTTAATATCCTCTTACTTACCGGTAAAATAGAAGTCATCACCGGGCAGTTCTCCTCCTACAAGTTTAGGCATTTCGGCAAGGCAAATTGCAAGATAATCGGCAAGAGCTGTTTTCATTTCTTCCCCTGCAACAAAGCAAACACCGCTTGTGGGAATTGCCTTTTTGGCAATGGTGGCCTGAGGAATAATTTCATATTTCTCGCAAAGTGCCGCACCCTTGTCATTATCGTTTAAAATAACATTAACCGATGCTTCATATTCCTTTAAAAATTCCTTGACTGCAAGCTCATTTGCCTGTAAAAATTCATTTCTTACAATAATACAGCCCATATACATTTTTTTGCCTGCGGCTGTTTCAAATTCCTTTGTCATGTCAATAACCGCTTTAGAGCCCTCAATAGCGCCGAGAATGGAGGTTGCGGCAGGCTGAGGGGCTAATAAAATGGCATTATCGTTTTGCTTTAAAACGCCGATAAGAGCCTTGGCATCGGCAACGTACTGGACCTCAACATCGGTGCCAACAGTCAGTCCGTTCTTTTTAAGAACATAATTTAAAATGAATTCGGGGTTTGCGCCCTGACCCGTTGCATAAATGGTTTTGCCCCTTAAATCGGCAATTTTGGAAACGGTGTTGTTCTTTTCAATAATGAACAAATTTCCCGATGTGTTAAGGGCTAAAACACTAACACCGCCCGAGGTCTTTTTATAAATTGCAGATGCCATGTTGGTGGGCACTGCGGCAATGTCAAATTCCTTTGATGTGATTTTGCCCACAATTTGTGTGGGGTCAGTAACAACGGTGAATTTATAATCGTGTTTTGCATTTCCTAGGGCGGTTTCCTCCATTAAGGATACCATTCCCATTCCTGTGGGTCCTGAAATAGCCGCTATTTTTATTGTGGTTTTATCGGCGCTTTTTTCGCCACAACCCGCAAACAAGCAGACAAGCATTAAAACTGCAAGCATAAGACTAAATATTTTTTTCATAATAAATCACCTTAATTTCCTTTCCGTTTTTTATTATAAGGTTTTGTTTTTCCAGCTGCTCAAGACAGCGGTAAAGGCTTGAACGCCCAATGCCCAAACTGCTGCTCAGCGCCGACATATTTTGGGAGGCGACAACGCCGTTTTCATCACAGTTGGCGGTTAAAAATTCATAAACCTCCTGCTGTGCTGTTTTGCAGGATAGGAGCCTGATTTTTTTATTTAAAAACTCGATTTTAGAGGAGAGCAGTCTTATATAATTTTCAGCAGTTCTCGGGAACCGACCGAAAATATCCATTAAAAGCTCCTCGGTTAAAAATAAAATCTCACTGTCCTTTTCGGCATAAATCCGACTGATAAAATCTTCGCTGTTTTCAGAAAACACCGCCGAAACGCCAAAGGTCTCTCCTGATTTAAGAAAGCGAAGTGTCACATCGGTTTCACCCGCGGTTTTAACAAGCAAAAGTCCAGACACAACAATGCCGATGGCGGGCTTATAATTTCCCTCGCCGTAAACAAGCGCACCCTTTTTATAGAGAGTGGGCTCGCCCAGCATTTTACTGATTTGCCCCTTTTCCTCATTTGTAAGGCCATTGGTCAGAAAAAAATCAAGCATTTCTTTTCCTCCGTCAAAACTGTCCCATTTGGGACCCTTTTATTATATGCTATTTATTCTGCTTTGTCAACATTTTAACAAAAAAATAAAGACGGATTTTAAAAATCCGTCTTTGTCTTTTATTTTTATGCCAAGAACTGTGCCAGGGACACAATAAGCGGCATTGTTATAACCGAAAGAATGGTTGAAAGGGATACAATGTTAACCGAAAGCTCGGTGTCTCCCCCAAATTTTGCGGCAAACATTGTGGTGGCCGCCGCAGTAGGTGCCGAAGCGGCAATGGTTAATGCCGACAGCATTGCACCGCGAATTCCCACAAGATACAAAATTCCCAGCACCATAAGGGGCAGTAAAACTAGCCTTGCAAAAATGGTTAAATAACAGCTTTTATCCTTAAGCGCCTTTAAAATATCGCTGTTAGCCAGATAATAGCCGATTACAATCATAGGAACGGGTGTGTTAAGGTTTGCAAGGTGGTCAACCGTAGAGGAGCCTATGGTTGAAACAATTTCGGGAACAGGCAGCGGCACCATAAGGCAAACCGCACCAATTACTACACCAATTAGTCCCGGATTAAATAGGAACTTTTTAACCGAAATTTTTGATTTATCGCCGCTCATAAGCAGTATACCCCAGGTCCAGAGCACAATGTTGAAAACAGCAACATAAATTGCGCCGTGGAAAACACCATCCTTGCCAAGAAGCGCCTCCTGAAGCGGCAGAGACATAAACCCTGCGTTTGAAAAAATAACTGCAAATCTTATAACCTTGCGTTTATCTAAATCCCTTGTGCGAAGCAGCAATATGCTCATCACAATAAATAGCAAGTGAATAGAAAGGCTAAAAAGGAAGCTGAGCCCTAAATCACCAAGCACCGAGGGTGAATACTCCATTGAGCAAAATGCCCTTATGATAACCGTTGGTGTTGCCACATAAAGGGCAATATCGGTAAGAGCGGAAACTGCCTGTTCCTTTAATATATTAATTTTTGTTAAAACAAATCCAACACCGATAAGCAGGAAAAGCACTATAACCTGCCCTGCAACGGTGATAAAGCTTTCAATCACAGCATGTCCTCTCTAACATTTTCAACATCGGCAGCAATGGCCTTTTGCAGTTCTTTTACACTTGAAAATTTCTTTTCACTGCGTAAAAATCTTTTAAGCCTTATTTCAAAAACAGTGTCATAAAGATTTGTGTCAAAATCAATAATAAATGTTTCGCACAACGCCTTTTTAACCGCGTATGTAGGGCGGAAACCAATGTTGGTAACACAGTGATAGCGCTTACCGCCCACATAGGTTTCGCCTGCGTAAACGCCTGCCTTTGGTAAAACCAGTTGCTCCTCGGGATAGTTCTGATTAACCGTTGGGAAGCCTAAGGTTCTGCCACGGGCATCGCCGTGAACAACGGGGCCAAAAAATGAGAATGGCTTGTAAAGCAGTTTGTTGGCATCAGCCACCCTGCCGTCTTTAATCATTTGCCTTAAAAGAGAAGAACTGATTATCTCATTTTCCACCTGGCGGGCACGGGCAACATGCACGGTGATTCCCTTTTCCCTGCAATATTCCCTTAAAAATTTGGTATCACCCACGCCATCCTTTCCAAAGCGGTAATTAAAGCCGCAGGAAATCATTTTAACAGGATATTTTTGGCAAATCAAATCAAGAAATTCTTCGGGTGAAAGCTGACAAACTTCCTTAAAATCAAGATAATCGCACCGAATAACACCAAGCTCGGCAAGCGCCCTTTCCTTGGCCTCGGCGGTCATTAAAAGTTCAGGCTTTTCACCTGAAATAATGAATTTAGGCGGTACGGCAAAGGTTAGCGCAACAACCTCAAAGCCACTTTCTCTTGCGGCCTTTATAACCGACACATGTCCCTTGTGCATTCCATCAAAGGTGCCAAGTGCCAAAGCGCATTCCTTCATTTCCCATACCCCCTGTTCTTTAAATTTTGTTTAAAATATTAGAAATGCAAATGCTGTTTTTTTCTTTACTAAAAAAACCGATTCCTAAAAGTAAATCATTGAATTTGACCCTGAAATATTCATTTTCCTTTGGGTCGTTTATTTTAAGCCGTTCTATATCCAGCTCACCGCCGTTTGTAAAACGAACAGCCTGCTTCTCTGTAACGGTTATCTCCCTTAATTTGAGGACAGCCGTTTCCTCACTTAAAACGAAGCTTTTAATGTTTTCCTCGGTCAGGTTGTCAAGCGGAACACACTCGCTCACATTAAACCCATGAGCATCCTCCCGCCTTAAGGCCTCCATTGTGGCACCGCAGGAAAGTTTTTCACCAATGTCGCTGCATAGACTTCTTATGTAGGTGCCCTTTGAGCAGTGCACCCGCATTTGAAAGGAGCCGTTTTCAATTTCACTTATGCGGGAAATTGAATAAATCGTAATTTTTCTCGGCTCAATTTCCACTGCTTTTCCCTGCCTTGCAAGGCTGTAAAGGCGAACGCCATCCTTTTTAATTGCCGAAAACATAGGCGGTGTCTGCAACTGCTCACCTAAAAACAAGGGAAGCACTGCATCAATATCACTTTCGCTGACTATAACCTCTTTTTCTTCCAAAACCGTTCCCGTAATATCAAGTGTATCGGTTTTTACACCTAGTTTCACTGTGGCAACATAGGTTTTATCGGCATCGGAAAGAAAGGAAGATAGCACCGTTGCACGACCGATGAAAATGGGCAAAACACCCGTTGCCAAGGGGTCAAGGGTGCCTGTGTGACCAACCCTTTTCTCCCCTGCCAGTTTTTTAATTTTTCTCACCGCAGTGAAAGAGGTAATGCCCTGCGGCTTATCAATCAGTATAAGCCCCTGCATTTGCTTCCTCCAATTCCTGCTTTACACTTGCAAGGATTTTTTCTTTTACCTCATCAAGGCTGCCGTTAACCGTGCAGCCTGCGGCAGCCCTGTGTCCACCACCGCCAAGACGACCGCAAATGTTTGCGGCATCCAGCGGCTCATAGGTGCGAAGGGAAATTTTGAAAACATTTTTTTCACTTTCCTTAATGGTAACGCCTGCCAAAACCCCCTCAACCGAGCGGGAAATAGCGGCAACACCCTCAAGCTCGCTGCCGGAACATTTTGTTTTCTTTTGAATTTCCTCGGTAACCGACAAAATCATACATTTTTCATCAAAATGAAACTCCGCCGTGTCAAGAACAAGCTTTTCCATTTCAAGACGGTTTTTGGATTTTGTGTCAAACATAATGCGGTTGATTTCAGCAGCATTAATGTTATATGCAAAAAGCCTGCCTGCGATGTCAAAGGTGCGAGCAGTTACATTGGAATATTTAAAACAACCTGTGTCGGTGCTAATTCCCGTGTAAAGCGCCGCCGCAATTGTATCGTCAATAACGGCGTGGATAACCTTTAAAATTGCAAAAACACATTCGGCCGTTGCCGAGGCCGATGCATCGAGAAAAAGATTCTCGGCATAGCCTGTATTTGAAACGTGGTGGTCAATACAAAGATTAACCTTGCCGCCAAATTCATCCTTTAGTGAACCCAGCAGCGCCTCATCGGCAATGTCAACGGCAATAACATTTTTATATTTAAATGCCCTGTTGCGAAGCTTTTTCATAAAATAATCAAATTTCTTCGGCACGGGGTCGGGACAAACAACATAGGCTCGTTTGCCGATTTTTTGCAGTCCCATAGCAAGCGCGCAGGCAGAACCCAGCGTGTCACCGTCAGGCGATGCGTGGGTTAAAATGACAAAATGGTCGTTCCTTTTTAAAAACCTTGCGGTTTGCAAAAGGGAAATTTTCTTACATGCCATCTTTTTCCTCCGTGTCAAAAGACTTGATTATGCGTGAAATGTTAGCACTTTGTTCAATGGAATCGTCTGCCACAAAGCGAAGCTCGGGAACCTTTCTAAGCTTTAGCCTGCTTCCAAGCTCACGGCGCAAAAAGCCTGCTGCGTTTTTAAGGGCCTTAACCGATTCGGCGGTTTTTTCGCTTCCCTCAATAGCGCTCACATAAACCGTTGCATAGGAAAGGTCACCGCTAACATCCACCTTGACAATACTTAATAGCCGGCTTACCCTTGGGTCCTTAATCTCCCTTAAAAGTGAGGAAAGGGTCAGCCTTATATCAGAAGTGATACGGTTGATTTTAAATCCTGCCATTAGTCTCTATATTCCTCCATAACGAATGCTTCAAAAACGTCGCCCTCTTTAATATCGGAAAACTTTTCAAGACCAATACCGCATTCGTAGCCCTGAACGACCTCTTTCACATCGTCCTTAAAGCGGCGAAGTGAGTCAATTTTATCCTCAGCCACAACAATACCGTCACGAACAACGCGAATCTGGCAAGAACGGTTAACCTTACCGCTTGTAACATAGCAACCTGCAATAGTGCCAACATTGGAAATTTTATAGGTGTTGCGAACCTCAATGGTGCCCATTTCAACCTCGCGGAACTTAGGTGCCAGCATACCCTTCATTGCGGCCTCAATTTCCTCAATACAATCGTAAATCACGCGATAAAGGCGAACATCAACGCCATCTCTCTCGGCATTTGCTTTTGCAATGGGGTCGGGGCGAACATTAAAGCCAACGATAATTGCGCCTGAGGCCTGAGCCAGCATTACGTCGGTTTCATTAACCGCACCAACACCGCCGTGAATAACCTTAACGCGAACCTCTTCATTTGAAAGCTTTTCAAGGTTTTCTCTGATTGCTTCAACAGAGCCCTGAACATCGGCCTTAACAATAATGCCAAGTTCTTTAAGGTCGCCTTCGCTAAGTTGACTAAACAGGTTATCGAGGGTAACCTTCTGTGCCTTGCTAAAGAGCTCATCCTTGGCCTTTTGTTTACGCTGTTCAACAAGCTGGCGAGCAAGACGCTCATCGCTAACGGCATCAAAACCGTCACCTGCAGCAGGTGTTTCGGCAAGACCTGTGATTTCAACAGGAACCGAAGGACCGGCCATATCTAAAACCTGACCGTTTTCATTGGTCATAACACGAACACGACCAACGGAAGTGCCTGCAACGATAATATCGCCTGTTTTTAAGGTACCGCTCTGAACAAGCAGTGTAGCAACGGGGCCACGACCCTTGTCAAGGCGTGCTTCAATAACAACACCCTTTGCTCTCCTGTCGGGGTTGGCCTTAAGCTCCATAACCTCGGCAACGAGAAGAATATTTGAAAGGAGATTATCAATACCCATACCCGATTTCGCCGAAACAGGAACGCAGATAATATCACCGCCCCACTCCTCGGGAACGAGGGAATGCTCGGTTAACTGCTGCATAATTCTATCAGGGTTAGCCTCGGGTTTATCCATTTTGTTAATTGCAACAATGATTTGAACCTTTGCTGCCTTTGCGTGGTTAATTGCTTCAATTGTCTGAGGCATAATACCGTCATCAGCGGCAACAACTAAAACCGCAATGTCGGTTGCCATTGCGCCACGCTGACGCATTGAGGTAAATGCGGCGTGACCGGGGGTGTCAAGGAAGGTTATATCCTGACCGTTGCAGTTAACCCTGTAAGCACCAATGTGCTGAGTAATTCCGCCTGCCTCGGTGTCGGTAACGGCAGAATGGCGGATAGCATCAAGGAGTGAGGTTTTACCGTGGTCAACGTGACCCATAACAACAACGATGGGGTCGCGGGGCTTTAAGGTGTCTGCTGTGTCCTCGGTATCATCCATAATTCTGTCTTCAATTGTAACAACAACCTGACGCTCAATTTTAGCGCCCATTTCGGTTACAACGATTTCGGCAGTGTCGTAGTCGATGGTTTGATTAACAGTTGCCATCATACCGAGTTTAAGGAGTTCCTTAATAACCTCGGCGGCAGTCTTTTTCATTGCTGCGGCAAGCTCGCCAACGGTGATTTCATCGCCAACAGTAACCGTAATCGGTGTTTTCTTTATGCGCTCAAGCTGAATTCTGCGCATTTTGTCGGCCTCGGTTTCACGCTTTGCACTTTGAGGACGGCGATAATCCTGAGATTTCTGCTTGATTTTTTGCTTGCGGGTAAAATTATCCCTCATGCTGTTTTCGGGAGCAATATTTTCATATTTTTCATTATATCGCTCAATGTTAACATTGGAAACACGGGTGTCAACGCGGCGAATTTGGGCGGGACCGCGATTTGGTGCCTCGCCGGGGGTCTTTTCAGACTTTTCTCTTGCCTTAAAGGGATGGGGGTCACTGGGCTTAAACACCTTGGGCTCGGGCTTTGTTTCCTTTTTAACCTCGGGCTTTTTAACCTCAGGTGCCTTTTCAGGCGCCTTTTTAGGCTCTGCCTTAACCTCTTTTTTAGGCTCGGGCTTTGCTTGCCTTTCAGGCTCAGCGGCCTTTTTCTCGGCAGCCTTTTTCGCTGCCGCCTCAGCTTCGGCTGCAGCCTTTAACTGCTCAAGAATTGCCATTTGCTCGGCAAGCTTTTGGTCCTTTTCGGCCTGCCTTGCTTTTTGGGCGGCCTCACGGGCAGCGGCGCCCGTTGCGAAATAATCATCAAAGCTTTTTACCTTGTGCTTTAAGGTAAGAACCTCGAAAATAATATTAATTTCCTGCTCATTAAGGGCGGCACCTGCTTTTTTTGCCTCAGCGGTGTGCTGGCCTAAAATAGCAATGATTTCCTTTGATTCAACACCAAAGTCTTTTGCAATATCACTAACTTTAACCTTATTTGTCATTAGCGCTACCTCCTTATTCGACTGCTTCGCTTATTGCCTTTGCGAAGCCTTGGTCGTTAACTGCAACAATTCCTGCTTTTCTGCCAATCGCCTTTGAAAGCGTTTCAATGTCACAGTCAAGTAAAGTAATCACAGGCACATTTTTACCTGTGGCATAAAATGAAATTTCCTTTCGGCTTTTATCCGACAGATTTCCTGCCGTGACAATAAGCCTTGCCCTATTTTTCTTAAGGGAATTTACACTCGCGTCCATTCCGAAAAAGAGTTTACCTGCCTTAGCGGCAAAGCCTAAAAGGGTTAAAACTTTATTTTGCCCCATTAGCAAGCTCCTTTTCAAGTTTTTCGTAAATTTCGGCAGGAACGGTCATTTTAAAGGCGGAATCAATTCTTTTTGATTTAATAGCCTTTTTTAGACAGCCCTCACATTTACAAATGTACGTGCCTCTACCGTTTAATTTTCCGGTAAAATCAAGACAAATTTCACCACTGCTTGTGCGAACAACGCGAATAAGCTCATTTTTTGCCTTATGCTCACCGCAGCCAACGCACATTCTGGTGGGTATTTTTCTTTCTGCCATTTAAAGCACCCTACTTCTATTCATCTTCTCCGTAATATCCGCTTTCGGGGCGAATATCAATTTTCCAGCCTGTAAGTTTTGCTGCCAAGCGAACGTTCTGGCCCTTGTTACCAATAGCAAGGGAAAGCTGAGCATCGGGAACGGTTACATGGCAAACCTTGGGCTCCTCACTTTCAATTTCAACGGTTAAAACCTTTGCGGGAGAAAGGGCCTCGCTAATAAACAAGGTGGGGTCCTCAGAATATTTTACAATATCAATCTTTTCGCCGTTTAACTCTTCAACAATCTTGTTAACGCGGGCACCGCGCTGACCTATACAAGCACCAACTGCATCAATTTCCTCATCGGCACTGTAAACGGCAAGCTTTGTTCTGGAGCCTGCCTGGCGGGAAACCGATTTAATCTCAATAATTCCATCAAAAATTTCGGGAACCTCGGTTTCGAAAAGGCGCTTTACAAGGCCGGGGTGTGTGCGGGAAAGCATAACACGGGGACCGCGCTCGGTTTCCTTAACATCAACGATGTAAACCTTAATGTGGTCGCCCTCTTTTAAAACCTCATCGGGCACCTGCTCGGCCCTCGGTAGGGTTGCTTCCTTTGTGCCAATGGTGAGTGAAGCGTTACCTGTTTTGGGGTCAACACGCTGAACAACGGCGGTAACAAGCTCCTTGGTTTTGCTTTGGAACTCAGCCAAGGTTTGACCGCGCTCAACATCGCGCACACCCTGACGGAAGTTGTTTTTAGAATTTTGTGCCACAACACGGCCAAACTTTTTGGGGTCAAGAGGAATGTCTACAAAGCCCTGCTCAACCGATTTGGGGTCGATTTTAGCAGCCTCCTCCTTTGTGATTTGACAAAAGCGGTCTTCAACCTCTTCAACAATTTCTTTTCTTGCCCAAACCGAAAAAATTTCCTTTTCCGTGTCAATAACACAGGAAACAATTTCTCTGCCGCCGAAATCCTTTCTTGCGGCAACAACAATTGCCTCGGCAATTTTTTCGGCTAAAGATTCCTTGGGGATTCCTCTTTGTTCCTCCATTGCAGCAAGTGCTGCAAAAAATTCTTTCTTATCCATTTTTCTAAAATACCTCCGTATTAAATTACTAATCAAAATCCGCTAAACGCACCGATGAATAATCCCCCTTAGAAAGGGTCATTTCTTCACCGTTCACATTTAGAGAAAGGTTTCCGTTTTCAAAGGAAAGGAGTATTCCCCTTATTTCCTTAGCACCGTTTATTTGGCGATAAAGCTTAACCTTAACCTCATTGCCCGACATTTTTTCAAAATGCTCAGGGCGAAGCAGTTCTCTTTCAAGACCTGGGGATGAAACCTCCAGACAGTAGGAATGACTAATGGGGTCAGCCTCATCTAAAATGGGGTCAATGGCATGAGAAACATCAACACAGTTGTCAATGTCAATGCCGTTTTCGCTGTCAATAAACACCCGCAAATAGTAGGAAGCGCCTTCCTTAACAAAGCGAACATCCCAAAGGTCAACGCCCTGTGCTTTAACCGTTTCCTCAATGAGTGCCCAAACGCGGTCGGCGGTGTTTGAAGCCATAAAGCAATCTCTCCTTTCAAAACAAAAGAGCGGGCTAAAACCCACTCTCCTTAAAACATACTTCTTACTCTAATGTTAGTTTACCACACATTATATAAAAATGCAAGTGTTTTTTAAAATAAAAGCCACCCGAGCGGGTGGCTTTAAATTTATTGCTGTGCGTTTTCCTCAATAATCTTTTTGGAAATGTGTGCGGGAGCTTCCTCATAACGCTCAAATTCAAGGGTAAATACTGCTCTGCCGCCGGTTATAGAACGCATTGCAGTGGCAAAATCAGACATTTCGGCAATGGGCACCTCACCCACAACCTCCTGCATCTTGTTTTGTGCAGGATTCATACCGATAATCTTACCGCGGCGTTTATTTATATCACCAATAACATCGCCAAGGTTATCATCGGGTACAAGGGCTTTAAGGGTACCAATTGGCTCTAAAAGAACAGGGTTAGCGTTGGGAATACCATCCTTATAAGCAACCGAGGCCGCCATCTTAAAGGACATTTCAGAGGAGTCAACAGGGTGGTAGGAGCCATCAACCAATGTGGCCTTTAAACCAACCAGCGGGTAGCCTGCAAGAACACCCTTTTGGGCGCTTTCGCGAAGACCCTTTTCAACTGCAGGGAAGAAGTTTTTGGGAACTGCACCGCCGAAAACCTTCTCCTCGAAAATCATTTCATCGCTGTCACAAGGCTCAAACTCAATCCAAACATCACCAAACTGACCGTGACCGCCAGACTGTTTCTTATAACGGCCCTGAACCTTAACAGGCTTTCTGATTTTTTCTCTGTAAGCAACCTTAGGTGCCTTTGTAAGAGCTGTAACACCGAACTTTGCCTTAAGCTTTGAAAGCACAACATCAACATGCTGTTCACCGAGGGCGCTTAAAATTTGCTCGCGGGTTTCTCTGTCGGTGAAATAAGAAATGGTGCGATCCTCTTCGGCAAGCTTACTGATGCCAGAAGCAATCTTTTCCTCATCGCCCTTGTTTTGAGGATAAACCGCAACCGAGAGGCAGGGTCTATCAAATGCAACAGGAGCCGCAACGGCACCGCCCGAGACACAAAGGGTGTCGCCTGTTAAAACATCGCCAAGCTTTTGTGCGGCGCCAATGTCACCTGCCCAAAGCTCATTAGCATCGCTTTGCTTGCCACCCTTTAAAACGAGAAGCTTTGAAAGCTTAAGCTCTTCACCTGTGCGGACATTCTTAAGCTTTGTATCAGCGGTAACCTTGCCGCCCATAACCTTGAAGTAGGAAAGCTTGCCAACAAAGGGATCGGCAACGGTTTTGAAAACGAAGACGCTTGGTGCATCGCCTGCGCTAATTTCTTTTTTAATCTCCTCGCCGTCAACAATTAAGTTTTGTTCATCGGCACCGGGCATAATTTCGGTTAAAATATTGATGGTGATGCCAACTGCATCGCCCCACTGCTGAACGCCGCCGAACACAGGGCAAATCTCCCCTGCCCTGATACCCTGACAAAGGGCACCCTTAATTTCAGCGGGGGTAAACTCCTCACCTGAGAAATATTTCTCCATAAGCTCATCGTTAACCGAAGCCACTGCCTCAAGCATAATGCTTCTCATGTTTGCGATTTCATCGGTTTCGGTGTAAGGGCATTCCTTAAAGTTAAGACCATCGGTGGCATAAGCCTTATTTTCAATAAGGTTAACATAGCAAACCACAACCTCGCCCTCAACAACAGGAACAAGAACGGGGCAAACAACGGCACCGTAGTGTGCAGTAAGCGCTGATAAAACGCGGTTAAAGTGGGCATGGGTGGAGTTTAGCTTTCCAATGAAGAATGCCACCGACTTTTTTGCGGCCCTTGCCTTCTCATATGCAAGCTCGGCACCAACCGTAAGACCCGATTTACCCGAAATTACAACCATTGCGGCATCGGCAGCGGAGAGCGCCTCGGTAACACCGCCGGCAAAGTCAAACATTCCGGGGGCATCAATTAGGTTTATGTGGCGGCCATTATAATCCAAAGAATAAACCGAGGTGGAAACCGAAATTTTTCTTTTCTTTTCCTCGGGATCAAAATCCATAACGGTAGTGCCATCATCAATCTTTCCGATTCTATCGGTTGCCTTTGCATAATATAAAATAGCATCTGCCAGTGTGGTCTTACCTGAACCGGCGTGACCAAGCAGGGCTAAATTAAGAATTTTTTTGCTGTCATAAGAACTCAATGTAATGCACTCCTTTTAAAACGGGATTTCCCGCTCTTGTATATGCCTTATTATATCATACATATTTTGTGATTTCAACTAGTTTTTTTATACTTTTTTAACTTCTTTTGTGAATTTAGCACAAGTTTTTTAAAAATTTCAGGGTTGTAATAAGTTTAGCCGCTTTTGTAATCCTTTTGACACCAAACTGTAACCCAAATAGTGTTTATTTTGGGGACTTTTTTAAATATAATATTATTATAAAATTTAGGAGGTGCGGTATGAAAAAGTCAGTTTTACTCTCTTTGCTTTTAGCTTTTGTTGTTGTTCTCAGCGGCTTTTCGTGCCTCAGCTTCCGCACAAAGGCGATTGCCGACCAAAAGCCTGCCACTCAAGTTTTAAAGCCCCTAACTCCCGAACAGGATGCACTGAAAAAATCACGCTTTGAAAATATGCTTAATCACAACTATCTTTACGATGATGATTTTCGCAATATGCACACCGTGATTGAAAATTCCTGCCTTGCCCTCCTTGATAAAATGGAGGAGCAGTTTATTTCCACCGACATTCTTTTCCCATTCATTGAAAATGCCTATGGCATTTCGGTTTATCTTGATGATGAATTTGGCGCAGGCTTCCCCAAAAAGCAGGGTGCAGTTTATGTGGTGCCAAGGGGATTTACACAGTACACCCACACAGTCATTAACATTGAAAACGAGGGTGACACCTTTAAGGTGACCTCACTTGCCGTAACCGACAGTCACGATAATGAACCCACCGAGCTTGTCTGCAACACGGTTTTCAAAGTAAGTGACAGCAGCGCCTTTGGTTACAACATTGTGAGCAGCACCTTAACAGTGGCGAACGGAATTGAATTTTAAAACAAAAGCCCTCCGGGTGTTGGCCTTAGGGATGAAATGCCTAAAAAAGTAAATTTTTGCGGTCTAATGTGTTAAAAAGTCGTGGTACGCGTCAGCGTTACCACGGCTTTTCGCCTTTTATCCCACTAAAAATTTTTCTTTTTTAGGTGCTTCGCAGTTTTGTAAGAATAAATTTGTTTTGATTTCGAAGTTAAGAAAACGTAGTAATACTTTGTGTCTTACAAGTTTTCGCGACAAGAAAGCATACAAATTTATCTGAAAAACCAATTAATCCCTAAGACCAACACCCGAACCGAGGGCTTTTTTAATTTCACAATCTTTATAGTACCAGCTTAAAATTTCCCTGTAGTCGCTTCCCTGCTGTGCCATATAGTTAGCACCGTACTGACTCATGCCAACCCCGTGGCCATGGCCACGCACGGTGAACACAAAATTCGTTCCGTCAAAGGTAGAATCAAAGCTGCTGCTTTTAAGTGAAAACTTTTCTCTTAGCTCGCTGCCTTTAAACTCCTTGCCGCCCACAAAAATTTTGCTAACGGTGCCGCTTTCAGTGCTTTCGCTTTCCCCAAGCCAACCCTTTGCCTCCCCTAAAAGCTCCACAAGCTCGCCCATCTGCCTTTTAAAATCCTCAACAGATACCTTAACGGTGCTTAGATAATCGGGGCAAAGCAGGTCGCCAATGCTGTCGGTCACGGTAAGGTAAGGATAATCCTTTCCCCAAACATTTACCGCTGTTTCGGTTTTACCTGAGGATACGGCGTGGTAAACCGCCATAATGGGCGCCCCGTCATAAAAAATCAGTTCATTTTCGGTTGCCGCAACAGCCGCCTTGATTTTTTCAAGATTTTTGCTAAAATCCTCTCCCCATTTTTCTTTAAGCTGTTCCTCGCTTAAAAAAGCCTGGTCAATACTTTCATCGGCGGTAATGTCATAGTCCTCCTTGGCATTTTGCGCTTTTTTGTAGCTTAAAAAGGTTCTCGCCGCCACAGCCTGCGCCTTAAGAGCCTCCTCGGTGTATTCTGCGGGCATTTCGGCCGCCACTACCCCCGCCAAATATTCATCGGTTCCGATTTCGGTTATTCCTGCATCGGTTTTAAGGCGCACTGCATCCTCTGTCTGCGGCGCCACGGTAAGTGCGGTACCGCCTTGTGTCGCTGGCAACGCCGTTGCCGCGAGGGGTAAAAAAAGCATTGATGCCATGATAACTGCCAAAATAATCAGATATGAATTTTTCATAAACTCTCCCTTAATTTCATTGACTTTTCTTTTGATTAAAGTTACAATTATTTATATATAATAGTTATGCTTTGAAAGGATTTATTATGAATTTTAAGAAAGCAGTTATTTTTCTCGGCTGTGCCGCACCCGTTTGCGCACTGCTCAACTGTCTTGTAATGTTTTTCACCGTTGAAACGAGCAGCGGCTTTTTCAGAACGGGCTATTCCTCCCTTGCCGTACTGATGCTGGGTATTGTCGCTGTACTCATCATTTTGAGTGCTGTAGCTTTTTCCCGCATCAAGCGACCCAATTCACCCGCATTTTGGCCCTATATTGGCGCACTTTTAAGTGTGGCGCTTGGCATTTGCTTTTTGGCTGAGGCCTTTAAATTCACCCCACTTGTAGGCACCACCCCCACCCTTGCAGCCCTTATCAGGATTTTTGCCGTTTTAAGCGGAATTGTTTTTGTGTGGCGCGGTGTGAACGAGCTTTCCTTTGTGCCCATTTTGCGGGAAATTTACATTATTCCCATAATCTACATGATTTTAAAGGTGGTTACCACCTTCATTGCCTATGCAGGTGTTGCCACAATCATCGAAACCGTGTTTGAGCTTTTTGCCATTTGCGCAATGCTTATTTTCACACTTAATTTTGCAAAATCCCAAAATGGAATTACAAATAAAAAGGGTGCGGGCCTGTCCGCCCCCCTTTGCGTGGTTTGTGCACTTGTTATTCTCACACAAATTGCGCCATACGCTGTAAACTATTTTGCAAAAGAGGAAGCACTACTCCACGCAAATTCTCTTTTTACACCCACCAGTGTTGTGTTGTCTTTGTTTATCATTTCGGTATCGATTTTCAAAAATCAAAAAGAATTAGACTAAGGAACGAAATTTTATGAAAGTAGCACTCTTTAACGATTCTTTCCCACCCATCATTGACGGCGTAGCAAATGCCATTGAAAACTATGGGCGCATTATCACCGAAAAATATGGTGAGGCCGTTGTTGTTACACCAAAATATCCCAACGTTACCGATAACTATCCCTTTGAGGTATTTCGCTTTTCCTCCGCCAAGTTTCTCGGCAATATGCCCTATCGTGTGGGAAATCCCTTTTCGCCTAAAACCTTGCTTGATTTATCAAAGAAGGAATTTGATATTTTCCACGTGCATTGCCCTTTTGCTTCGGCAGTGCTTGCCCGCGAACTTATTTTAGGCAAGGAAAATCATCCCCCTGTTGTTTATACATATCACACCAAATACGATGTTGACCTTGATAAATATGTTCCCAATAAACACCTTAACAAAATCTCCCGCAAGTTTGTGTTAAGCAATATAAACTATGCCGATGAGGTTTGGGCTGTATCTAAGGGTGCCACACAAAGCCTTCGCGATTTAGGCTACCAGGGCGAAATTTTAGTAATGCCCAACGGCACCGATTTTAAAAAGGGCAAGGCTGACCCAAATGAAATAGCCGAGCTTGAGAGAATGTATTTAATAGATAAACAGGTTCCTATGTTCCTTTTCTGCGGCAGAATGATGTGGTATAAAAATATTAAAATCATTCTTGATGCCCTTAAAAAATTGAGTAAGGCGGGCATTGCCTACCGCGCATTTTTTGTTGGCGACGGTGTTGACCGTCCCGCAATTGAGCAATATACCAGAGAACTGGGAATTTATAAAAACACTGTTTTTACAGGCGCTGTTTATGACCGTGACAGGCTTCGTGCCTTCTTCACCCGCGCCGATTTGTTTATGTTCCCCTCAACCTACGACACCTCAGGTCTTGTGGTGAAAGAAGCCGCCGCTTGCTACACCCCCAGCATTCTTATTAAAGACAGCTGCGCCGCAGAGGGTGTGGAGGATGGTTTCTCGGGTGTTTTGTGTGAGGAAAACGCCGATAACTTTGCCAAAAATCTTGCCGAGCTTTGCAAAAACCCCTCTGCCTTCGAAACCCTTGGCAACAATGCCGCCGAACATGTTTACTATTCCTGGGAGGATTCGGTTGCCACCGCTGTTAAACGCTACGAAACAGTGCTTGAAAACCATTTGAGAAAAAAATAAAATGATAAACCCCCGACACACGGTGTCGGGGGTTGCTTTTTTTAAAATACAAGAAAATGAAGTATAAGAGCCATAAAGAAGCCAAGAACAATTCCTGCTAAAACCTGAATAGGTGTGTGACCCACAAATTCCTTTAATTTAACCTCGGGCAGTTTTTCAGCCGATAAATCATCAAAGGCCTTAATAATTTCATTGAGAATAACTGCCTGCTTGCCCGTTTCAAGGCGAACACCCATTGCATCGTGGCAAACAACAATGGCGAGAATGGCTGCAATGCCGAACTCAAAGCTGGCAAGTCCAAAATTTATTCCCGTTATTGTTGCAAGGGATGTAACCGTTGCTGAATGACAGCTTGGCATTCCTCCATCGCCGAACATACGCCTTATATCAAACTTCTTATAAATTCTCCAATGAATTATGGTCTTTAAAATTTGTCCCACAAACCAAGAAATTGTCGCCGTTAAAAGGTATTTATTTAAAAATACATCCAATAGCCATTCCATAAGTTATATTTTCTCCTCTGCTTAAAATCCCTTTATTATTTTAGTTCCCCAAATGTCTTAAGCCATTCACGCTTAAATGCCATTTTACTGTGTTTATCCCACAAGCTTGCCGTTTGACCACTTTCCGCTTCTAACCCTGCCGCTGGCATAGGTTAAGGTTCCGTAGCCGTTTAATTTTCCTTCTGTAAATTCGCCGGTGTAGGTGTCACCGTTAGCCCAGTTATAGGTGCCTTTGCCCGTTCTGATGCCGTCAACAAAGTCACCTGTGTAGGTGTCACCGTTTGGCCATTTGCAGCTTCCCTTGCCAGTGCGCTTTCCATCGTCAAAATCACCGGTGTAAACGATGCCGTTGGCCCACTTGAAGGTACCCTTACCCTCACGCACCCCTTTTACAAAACTGCCGGTGTAGCTATCACCGTTAGCCCAGGTGTAGGTGCCTGTGCCGTGGCATTTTCCACTGATGAAATCGCCAACATAGGTGTTGCCCTCGGCGCTTTTAAACCTACCCTTACCATCTAAAAGACCACCCTTAAAGGTGCCCTCCCAAATGGCTCCATCTCTAATTTTCTTACCCTTGCCCTCTAAAATTCCATCAACCAGGTTTCCTGTGTAATAGGTGTCACCAATAAGCTTGTTTTCAACATAGCCTGTGTAGGTTTCATCAGCATATTGGGTTTTCATATATTCATCTGTAATATAATTGGTCTTTTCCAAAAATGTGGTGGCATTTTTGTCTAGGGTATCAGTCCAACCAATTAAAAATGCCGTGAAGCTATCCATTTTTTTGCCGTTTGAGCCCATAATGCTTTCGGGCAAATGGGTGGCGGCAAGGTCCTTAACGCTTTCGGGATAATAAAAATCATCGGCACCGAATATGTGACAAAACTCGTGATAAAGTGAATTCGTGTCCTCATAAATTATCGCAAACTCACTTCTTCGGTCCACTTTTGCAGGCTTTGCAAAACAGCGGCCATCACGGTTGGCACAGAAAATAACCGGGGCGTTATCAACATCGTATTTTTTCTCTAGCTCCACGCCCATTTTATTGTAGCTCGGTAGTCCCGCCGAGGAAATTGCACTGTTTACCCAGGGCATGTAATCCTTCAATGAAAGGTTGCCTGTGCTTTTAGCGGTTAGATACTGAGTGTTAATTGTAAGCTCTGCGCCATAGCTTTTCGCATCGCTTTCGAGCTGTGAAAACACCTTTTCGGCATTTGTCTTAAATGTGGCTTTTTCCACATCGCCCCAGGTGCTGATTTCATCATCCACAAACACAACGGTGACCATAGTGTCACCCGTCATATATTCGCAGTCCCCAAGACCGAACCACCTGAAATAGTAATTCGTGCGAAACTCCTCGGGAACCTTTTCTAAAATTTCATTCTTATATTTTTGATTAATGTAGTCCCCAATAGCGGTACCTGTTAAATCAATACCGCCGCTTACAACCTCACGAATCATAAGAAACGCCAGGATAACAACCAGAACCACACCTATTCTTTTAAGTACTTTTCCCTTAGCCATTTAAAACTATCCTTTTATGTAAGGTATGTAATCGGCGCAAATCTCGCCACACTCTGAATTAAAATCAACTAATCTTATGCCCCAATTTGTGTTGTTGCTAAATCCGAAACCACCGCAATAGAAAACGGGTAGGCTTCTCCATTTATCGGGCAAAATTTTGGTGATTGAACGGTGAATGTGACCTGCAAAGGCGCAAACAATATTCTTATTTTCCAAAATAAGCTGCCTTGCCTCTTCGCTCTCTTTGTCGGTAAGCAGGTCGTGCATACATAGATAAATCTTTTTATCCTTGTGCTTTTGGAGCACGGTTTTTAAAAACTCGGTGTTAATGCCGGTGTAGGTGCCATCGCTGTTTTCGGTGGGGTCAAGGTCACCTCCAAAGGTGTCACACATTGCAAAAACCTTGTCACCGTAAATAAGAGCAAATTCTCTTTTAAAGCCTGTAAGTTTTTCCCACTTTTCCTCGACGTACTGCTCATGGTTGCCCGGGAGCATATAGGTTTTTGCAGGAAACTGAGGAACATATTCCTTAACAAAGTTGTGGGTATTTGAAACCGAAGGCTCCCAAAGGTAAGAGCCACCATCGTACCAGCCCCAAAAATCAAGGGAATAATCACCCAGACCTAAAATGGCATCGAAAGGGGCTAAATCATATTGCTTTTTAAGGGTTTCGGTCAAAAATCCCATTCTCGCCTTGGCATCAGCGCCGTTCCAGGCGATATGGCAGTAATGCACATCGGTTATAATCGCAATTCGCTTGTTTTCTGTACTGCCAATAACATACTCGGTGTATCCCATATCAAACCCCTTCCGCATTCGATACATATAAAAAGTATACCACAATATGTTTAAAATGGCAATAAAGAGAAAAAAATAAGCCGTGAAATTCACGGCTTATTTTTTATAACATAAAGCGGAAAAATCAATGCGAAGCATTGTATATCACCAATTCCGCAAGGAATTGCATATCATCAAAACGAAGTTTTGTATATCATCAAGCTGACAGCAATACACACCTAGGGTGTGATGATATACGCCTTCGGCAATGATATACAGCCCATTCGGGCTGATGATATGCCAAGCCTGTCGGCTTGGATAAAAAAATCCTCGTTCCGAAGAACGAGGATTTTTGGGACCGACACTCAAAATGGAACCGGTCTAAAAGTCTGATTTTCTTTATTTAATATGTTGTAGTTTTTCAATAGCAGATTTCTTTATTGCTGTTTCTCCACCAAAATCTGCACAATATTGATAATAAGCGGCTGCTTTGCTGTTATCTTGCAATTTTTCATAAACCTCGCCCAACTTATAATGGACAACAAGTTTACCAAGATTATCAAGCTTGGGAAATGAACGCTCTAATAATTTTAGATTATATGCCTCTACAGTTTTATAATCGCCCATAGCCATTGCTCTATCACATTTTAAAATAGCATCAACCAAGCCGCTACACATAATATCGAGTTTTTGTTTTTGTGTTTCATTAAAAAGCAATTCTGCCTCTTCAAAGTTTCCATAAGAAAACAAAAAAGAGCATTTTATAAGATTTGAGAAAGCTTTTTTCTTATCGTCGGCAATATCAATCATTTCATCAACTGTTACAAGTACATTTTCTTTATCATCTAATGAATCATAGGCAATAGCGACCAATTGCAATACTTCTACACTTGACTTTTTAATCACAAGGTCATTTGAATTTTTCAAAGATTCATAGTGCAGGATGAACTCAGCAGGTTTTAATTCGTTACGAACAAGTTTATTGCCAAGATTTATTAACTTACCCTTGCCTTCTGCATATCGTCCCCAAAAAATCATAAGAATACATAACAAATATACGATTATGCCTAAAATTAATAAAAAATTCTCGTTAATACCCATATTGTTAAAAACAAACCATAAAAAAATTGCGATACTTCCCAAAATAAAATAGCATATTGCCATAATCAAAATTTTTCTAACACTCTTTTTGGTTAAGAACATATCATCACCGCCTTACGTGTATTATAGCATAAAAGCGGTGGTGGGGCAAGGTTTTAGTGATATTCTATGCTTCGCACAGAGTGATATTATGCCTTACGGCATAGTGATATTTTTGCCTTTGGCAAAAGTGATATTATATTCGCCACCAAACTGCCCGAAGGGCAATATCACTTAGGCGTAGCCTAAATATCACTGCGAAGCAATATAACTCGCCGAAGGCGAATATAACTAAAAAAACTCTTGTTCTTTCGAACAAGAGTTTTTTTGGATAGTTTGAACTTAATGACACGAATTAAATGTGCCTGAAAACCGAAAAATTTTACAATCTAATAACTTCTGCTTTCTTAAATGCAAGTTCCAAATGCTTTGTTTTACACTTAGCAGTATCAAATTTTAAATCCAAGAAATAGTGATTCCCTTTTTCATATACTTCATCAGATAACCACCAACCGCCATTAAGTAAATTTATGTCAAAATCATTTGTTTCAATTTTGAAATTATAAAAACGAATTTCTGTTATATCCGCCTCAAACATAGCGCCATCGCAATCAATTTTAAATATTAAACAATTATCATTAGGATTCCAATCGGATTCCTTTTTTGTTGCAGAAATAATATTTGCATCGTGAAGTCCGTGATTCCAATACCACTCCGGCACCTTATTTTCCTTTTGTTTCACACAATCACCGCCTTACGTGTATTATAGCACAAAAGCGGCGGAGGCGCAAGGATAAGTGAAATATTCGGCTCTCGCCGAATGTGAAATAATGACCTAACGGTCATTGTGAAATTTGATGCTACGCATCAAGTGAAATGAAATTCGCTCCTAACATTTGCGAAGCAAATATTTCACAGCGTAGTTATTTCACTTGGCGAAGCCAAATTTCACTCGCCGAAGGCGAATTTCGTTGAAAAAGAAAAGACACGCTCTCGCGTGTCTTTCTTTTTCTGGTGCCGCTGACCGGACTTGAACCGGTACGGTATCGCTACCGAGGGATTTTAAGTCCCTTGTGTCTGCCTATTCCACCACAGCGGCGAACACTAATAAATATTATATTGAAAATATGGGTCAATGTCAAGTGTTTTTTAGCACCGCTTGTTTATTAAAGCGCCTAAATTAAAAAATTTAGTCCCCACATCATAAGGCCCGAAAGGAACTTGCAATGAGAGGACTAAATATTTTTATTTTAAGAAACTATATTAACTCAATAATAGCCATTTCTGCTGCATCGCCGCGGCGGGGACCGGTTTTAATAATACGGCAATAACCGCCGTTACGGTCGGCATACTTAGGAGCAATCTCGTTGTAAAGCTTGTTTACAACGTCCTCCTTAGTGATAAATGCCATTGCCTGACGTTTGCTGTGCAAGCTGCTATCTTTAGCGAGTGTAATATACTTCTCTGCCATTGAACGAACTTCCTTTGCACGAGTTACGGTTGTTTCGATTTTGCCGTTTTCAAGCAAAAAGGTAACCATTGCTCTGAGCATTGCAGTTCTATGATCGCTGGTTCTTCCAAGCTTTCTAGTTCCGGGCATTGAATTTCACTCCTTACTGATGATAAACCATTATTCTTCTTCACTGCGAAGTGTGAAACCGAAAGACTGAAGCTTTGCGATAACCTCTTCCAGTGATTTACGGCCAAGGTTTCTTACCTTCATCATATCCTCTTCGGTCTTATTGATGAGGTCCTCAACCGTGTTGATACCTGCTCTCTTTAAGCAGTTAAAGCTACGAACGGAAAGGTCAAGCTCTTCAATAGTCATATCGAGAACCTTCTCCTTATCGTCGCCGTCCTTAACAGACATAAAGCTTTCGCTGTCAGAAACACCTTCGGTAAGATTTAAGAACAACTCAAAATGCTCCATAAGAATCTTAGCGGAAAGTGAAACAGCCTCATTAGCCTTGATAGAACCGTTGGTCCAAACCTCTAAAGTGAGGCGGCCCTTGTCGGTAACGTGGCCAACGCGGGTGTTGTCAACAGAAAAGTTTGCTTTAACAACAGGTGTGTAGATGGAATCGATGGGAATAACACCGATAACTGCCTGTGCAGGTCTGTTCTGGTCAGCCGGTACATAACCTCTGCCACGGTCAACGGTCATTTCCATGTTTAACTTTGCGCCGGCATCAAGTGTAGCAATGTAAAGGTCGGGGTTTAAAATCTCAACCTCGGAATCGCACTTAATGGAAGCACCGGTAACCACGCAGGGACCCTCTGCCTCAATGTAAATGCGCTTGTCACTTGCATCGGTGTAAAGTTTGGGAATAAGACCTTTAAGGTTAAGGATGATTTCGGTGATATCTTCCTTAACACCGGGAAGGGTTGAAAACTCATGAAGAACTCCGTCAATTTTAACGGTAGTAACTGCCACACCGGGAAGAGTGGAAAGGAGAACCCTTCTTAAGCTGTTTCCGAGTGTAGTAGCATAACCGCGCTCCAGAGGCTCCATAACGAATTTTCCGTATGTGCCGTCAGCCGATAAATCCAGCGTTTCAATTCTGGGCTTTTCAATCTCTATCATTTAAAAGCTCCATTTCTCCGCACTATAAATTTTTATGAGCCCAAAAAACAGTACGGTTGTTATTGGGACTGTGATTACGGTTGCTCTATTATTTAGAATAGAATTCAACAATAAGCTGCTCTTCAACGGGTGCGTCGATTTGATCGCGCTCGGGAAGGTTTACAACTTTAGCAGTGAGTTTCTCAGCGTCAACGTCAATCCATGCAGCAACGGGCTTAGAAGCGTTAGCCTCTAAAATAGCCTTGAACTTTTCGCTGCCCTTGCTCTTCTCGCAAATAGCAACTACGTCGCCTGCGCGAAGGAGGTAGGAAGCGATGTCAACGCGGCTTCCGTTAACCTCGAAATGACCGTGGCCGACAAGCTGTCTGGCTTCGGCTCTGGAAGAAGCAAAGCCTGCACGATAAACAACGTTATCAAGACGGCTCTCAAGGATTCTTAAAAGGTTTTCACCAGTGATTCCCTGCTTTCTCTCAGCAATTTCGAAATAATGATAGAATTGTTTTTCCTGAACACCATAGAAACGTCTTGCCTTTTGCTTTGCACGAAGCTGCAAGCCGTACTCAGATGATTTCTTTCTACCCTGTCCATGTTGACCCGGTGCATAAGCACGGACTGCAACAGAGCATTTTTCGGAATAGCAGCGGTCGCCCTTTAAGAACAGTTTCTGTCCTTCACGGCGGCAGAGTCTGCATACTGCTCCGGTATATCTAGCCATTTGAATAACACCTCCAAATTTTCGGTTACACGCGTCTTCTCTTGGGAGGACGGCAACCGTTGTGCGGGATGGGAGTAACATCTTTAATCATTGTTACATCAAGTCCTGCAGACTGCAATGCACGGATAGCAGCCTCGCGTCCTGCGCCCGGACCCTTAACATACACTTCAACAGTTTTGAGACCATGCTCCATTGCAGCCTTAGCAGCTGTTTCAGCAGCGCTTTGTGCA
>JAFTPI010000074.1 GCA_017463345.1 Clostridia bacterium
TTGGATAAAAAGCACTGCTTTCGCAGTGCTTTTTTGGCGCGCCCGGCGCGATTCGAACGCGCGGCCTTTCGCTTAGGAGGCGAACGCTCTATCCTGCTGAGCTACGGGCGCATATTTTTCGGTACTTCTAATTTTAAACCAAAAGGACTTAATTGTCAACGACAATTAAGTCCTTTTTAGGTTTATCTGCTTATTAAACTTTCTTTATTTGCCGAGGCGGTCCCACATGTCTCGGTAAAATTCCAAATCTCCGTAGTAATTAACACCTATTCCACTTGCGGCATAGTAACAGTCTGAGCCGTTTGATGCGGCAACAGGGGTTATCCAGCGTCTTCCAACAACCGACATATGTCCGTTTTCGCCGAATGAATCAATTTCTTTAATTAAATATTCGGTGAACTCGTGGCGATACCACTGGGGCTGAATTGCAAACCAGGTGATTTCATCATAACCCCAAATATCCTTTGACGCTTTGTTTTGATTTTTTTCCTTATCAACGCCGTAGTTATCGATTTCAACAAGATAGGGGAATTTATTTGTATACCAACCGCCCGGTGAAGTGCCCTTTATGCCGAGTTTATAAACCGAATCCTTATGGCCGGGAACAATAACACACTCCTGCGGATTTTCCTCTGTGGGCGCATGGTCATTTTGACCCTCTGCTACCTTTATTCTTGAGGGGAAGGCATTAAAATCAACAAGGCTGTTGCCGTTTGTATCCAAAAATTTTTGGCCTGGGTAATGGGCATCAATAATAACATAGTGTCTTCTTGCGTTCTCATTGGCATAGTCCCTAATCATACCTATAACCTTTGTCCAGCACTCATTGTTTTTGTCTTTGCGGCCTATGGTTTTAGCCTGACCGAGATGCAGCGCCTCAAAGCCCGAATCAATGTAAAACCTTGCTCGGTGATAAAAAAACATTTGGGTTTCAAGCTGTGTAATATCGGGAATGCCGCTGTTTTCGCCCCATTGGCCTAAACCGTAGCCACTGGGGAAGACCATTTTTTCGAAATCGAAATTGCGGTTTTCATAAGGCAAACCAAAGGCTTCAAAAACCTCTTTTGGAATTGCAATGTCCTCCACCGCTGTGGTAATGCATTCAAAAATGCAGGCCTCGAAAATAATTTCAGGGTCAATGGCGTGAAGCCTTTCCACAATTCCTGCAAGGTTGCCGCCGGTTTCATCCCAAGCGGATGGGTGCCACGAACCAGCGGCGCGCTGAACATACTTTACGCCGGTGCCGATAATTGACTCCTCTACCACCTCGTACTTTTCCGGTTCCGGATCAAGACCCGCATAGTGCATTGACCGATTAAGGTAATTATTAAGGGTGTCAAGGGAAATTCCACCGTCAAAGTAATACTTGCCCTGTGGTTTATTGTAAATAACTCTTATGCCGTCATCGTTAATTCCACCGAAAAGGCTCTCTGCTCCCTGTGGGTTTTTAAAGTAAACAAAAACTTTATATTCCTGACCCGCATTCAGATTAGCCTTCACGGTGTATGTATTTTGGGTAATGCCGCTTTCCTCTAAAACGGTTTCACCCTTTAAATCTTTAATTACAACCTTTGCACTCCAGCCCTCGCGGCCCTCCAGATTTGTCCACTCGAATTTTGGGTAAATTCCATCATAATGAGCAAAAGCGGTGGAAATTGTGGGCTTACCACCATTGCAGGATGTAAGACAAAACAAAAGCACAATACAAAACAAACAGGAAATTACTTTTAAAATTATCTTTTTCACTAAAATTCCCCTTATTTGCCTAGCCTTTTCCACATATCCTTATAAAACTCTAGGTCGCCGAAGAAATTAATATCGCCTGCTTTGCCTAACGCATAGTAGGTGGTTAATTTATCATCGCAACCGGGGAAGCTGGTAATCCAGCGTTTGCCAACAATGGCCGCGTGTCCGTTTTCGTCGAATGAGTCAATTTCTTTAATTAAATATTCGGTGAACTTTTGGCGGTAGCTTTGAGGCTGAATCGCAAACCAGGTGATTTCATCATAACCCCAAATATCCGCCGACGCCTTGTTAAGCTTTTTCTCCTCCACGCCGTAGTTATCAATTTCAACCAAATAGGGGTATTTATTTGTATACCAGCCCGAAGGGGAATTGAGCTTTCTGGTAAGCCCATAAACCGAGTCCTTGTGACCCTGTTCAATAACGCACTCCTGCGGATTTCCCTCACTGGGGGCGTGACTCGTCTGGCCATCTGCCACCTTCATTCTGGTGGGGGAGGCGTTAAAATCAACAAGACTGTTGCCGTTTTTATCAACAAATTTCTGTCCCGGATAATGAGCATCAATAACAACATAGTGCCTTCTTGCGTTTTTCTTGGCATATTCCCTTATGAGCTTTATAACCTTTGTCCAGCACTCGTTGTTTTTGTCGTTATGGCCAATGCTTTTTGCCTGACCGAGATGAATTGCCTCAAAGCCCATATCAATGAAAAAACAGGCTCGGTGATAGAAAAACATTTGGGTCTCTCTCTGTGTAATGTTAGGAATCGAGGCGTTTTTGCCCCAAGCGTTAACATATTGTCCATCGGGAGAAAGCATTTTGTCGTAACTGAAGTTTCGGTTTTCTACCGGCAGTCCGAAAGCCTTAAAGGTTTCGGCAGGAATGGGAATATCATTCACACGTTGGTCAACATATTCAAAAATGCAGGCCTCAAAAATAATGTCGGGGTCCATATTGTGAAGCGTTTTGAGCTTGCCTTTTATCTGGTCCTCCAGTGTGTAATCCCACGGATCAGGAATCCAGGCGCTGTCGGCGCGCTGAACATATTTAACCCCGGCATCAACAATGGATTTCTTTAAAAGGCTAACTTCTTCACTGCGAACGTGACAAAAGGTCATTGCCCTATTTAAATAGTTATTTAAAACATCAAGGGAAATTCCACCGTCAAAATAATACTTTCCGTTTTGCTTTTGGGGAATAACCTTAATGCCCTCTTCGCTTACTCCGCCGATAAGGCCTGTTTCCACATTGGGGATTTCGTAATAAACAAAAAGGGTGTACTCCGCTCCTGTTGTAAGCGGTATCGAAACGGCATAGGAGTTAGTCTTTATTCCGCTTTCATCCAGAACGGTTTTGTCGTTTTTGTCCTTTAAAACAACTCTGGCGCTACAGCCCTTGTGACCCTCAACATTTGTCCACTGGATAAGGGGCTTATTCCCGTCATAATGAGCAAATGCCGTGTTTAAGCGAGGCTTTGCTCCGCCACCGTAAGACTCGGGGTATGACACATCAGATGATTCTGCACTTGACACCTGACTGCTTGTCACCTCAGATGAGGTTTGTGCCGAATTGCCGCAGGCCGAAAAGACCGTGCAGACAAACACTGCGCACAAAATTAATGATAATGCTTTAAAAAATGTGTTTTTGTTCATAATTTATACTCCTCCGTATCATACAAAAAGTTTATCATTTTTAAAGGGTGTTGTCAATAAATATTGTGCTTGACTAAACAATAAAAAAAGGATAATATTAACAATATAATATATATTTATAGGGCAGGTGAAGGTTTTGGCAAAAAACGGTGAGAAAACCATTGCCCCCGTGGCGTTTATAAGAACCGATTTTAAGGAAAAATTCGGCATTCCGCGGCAAAGCGGCAGGGCAAAAAGTCTTATGGGCGAAATTGTTTTTGAAAAGCAGTTTCAAAACCCCGATGCCCTCAGGGAAATCGAAAGCTTTTCCCACCTTTGGCTGATTTTTGATTTTTCCCTTGCCCACCGTGAGGGCTTTTTCCCAACCGTGCGCCCGCCCCGCCTTGGGGGCAACAAAAAGGTTGGTGTTTTTGCCAGTCGTTCACCTTTTAGACCCAATTCTTTAGGGCTTTCCTGCGTTAAGCTTGAGGGAATAAGGCACACCGAAAACGATGGCGACACGCTGTTGGTTTCAGGTGTTGACCTGCTTGACGGCACCCCGATTTATGATATTAAGCCCTATGTCCCAATGGCTGACTGTGTTGAAAACGCCAAGGGCGGCTATACCGAGGGAACGGCAGGCCATCGCCTTAATGTCGTTTTCCCTGAGGAACTTAAAAACCGTTTGCCCGAGGATAAACGGCAGGCGGCAATCGAGTGCCTGACAGATGACCCTCGCCCCTCTTATCAAGAGGACGCAAGAGCCTACACCATGGCATTTGCAGGCTTTGACCTCACCTTTGAGGTTAATGGCGACACACTTTTTGTAAGGGATGTAAAAATTCTTTAAAATGCCTTTTTATCTCTTGAAAGAGGCAAAATTTTGGTGTATACTTATATAGTTAATTGTTAATTTTCTCTTTGGGAGGGTATTATGGGGAAAATAGGTTTCGATAACGACAAATACATTAAGCTGCAATCGGAAAAAATTCGTGAGCGCATTGATATGTTCGGCGGCAAGCTTTATCTTGAATTTGGCGGCAAGCTTTTTGATGACTTCCACGCAGCCCGCGTTCTGCCCGGCTTCGCACCCGACAGTAAGGTTAAAATGCTTATGGAGCTAAAGGACCAGGCTGAGGTTGTAATTGTAATCAATTCCGATGCCATTGAAAAGAACAAGCGCCGTGGCGACCTTGGAATTACCTATGACCTTGATGCCCTGCGCCTCATTGATGCCTTTCGCGGAATCGGTCTTTTCGTTGGCAGTGTCGTTATCACCCGCTATAATTCCCAGCCCACCGTTCAGGCCTTTGAAAA
>JAFTPI010000015.1 GCA_017463345.1 Clostridia bacterium
TTTAAATATGCCTGATACTGGAAGGGGCAGGTCATGGGGCGAAGGGCAAAGCATTCTTTGGTTTCGTCGGTGGGGTCGCCCATAACGAACATACCATCAAGATAATGGTCCCAGTGGCCCGAAATTTTATAAAGGTCGCTCTTTGCCATTAAGGGAGTTTTGGTGCGCATCCAGCCGCGGCGAGCCTCCTCATCCTCAACAAAGCGCTGAAGAGTTTGAATGATTTGTGTGCCCTTAGGCAGCATAATGGGAAGACCCTGACCGATAACATCGCAGGTTGTAAAGAGTTCGAGCTCGCGACCGATTTTGTTATGGTCACGCTTTTTTGCCTCCTCAATTTGTTCTAATCGGGCAATGAGTTCGCTTTGCTTGGGGAAAGCGGTGCCGTAAATTCTTTGAAGCATTTTTCTGCTTGAATCGCCGCGCCAATAAGCGCCTGTTGCGGAGGTTAATTTAAATGCCTTAACAAGCCCTGTGGACATAAGATGGGCGCCGGCGCAAAGGTCAATAAATTCGCCCTGCTTGTAAAGAGAAATCTCTGCATCCTCAGGCAGGTCGTTTATAAGCTCAACCTTGTAATCCTCGCCTTTGCTTTTGAAAAAGTCAAGAGCCTCTTTTCTTGACAAGGTAAAACGCTCAAGGGGCAAATCCTCTTTAACGATTTTTTTCATTTCCTCCTCAATAACGTTAAGGTCATCGGGAGTAAACATTGTTTCGCTGTCAATGTCATAGTAAAAACCGTCGTCAACCGCAGGACCAATGGCAAGCTTAACGCTAGGATAAAGGCGCTTTACTGCCTGAGCCAAAATGTGAGATGCGGTGTGACGGAAGGTCCACCTGCCGTAATCATCATCAAAGGTGAGAATTTGAACCTCGTCACCATCGTTTAAAATGGTGCGAAGGTCGGCATTTTTGCCGTTAACAATAGCGGCGCAGGCGTTTTTTGCAAAGCCGCCGCCAAGGGATTTAACAGCCTCATAAACGCTGACAGCGCTGTCAAATTCTCTTTCGCTTGAGTTTAAAATAATTTTCATAAAAGTTCCTCCACTTTTAAAATCAAAATAAAAAACGCCCCGCACGGCATATTTGCCGCACAGGACGAAGAAAGACATTTTCTCCGCGGTTCCACCCGCATTGCAGTTTTTAAAAAACTGCCTCTTTTCGATTCTCTAACGCAAATCACGCGGCCGACTTCATTTATTTCACCGACACTCAAAGGTGGTCTTCGCCCAAACTCATTTTAAGCGGCTTTCAGCCGATGACCGCCCTCTCTGATAAAACAAGGTTTCAGGTTACTTTCCTTATCAACGCTTTATATATTAATAATAATACTATAAAATTCTTATTTGTCAAGGCTTGTTTTCACAAGTTTTTCGCCTTCATAGCGTAATGTCAGGTGAAAAAAGGGCTCATTTTTTTGGAGCAGTTCCAAAAACACCCTATCCCCCTCCCAGGTGGGATAGCTTAAAACCTTATCGTTATCTACCCATTTTAGCTCGCCCTCATCGCATTCTTTTAAGGTATCATCAATAACGGTGGCAGTAAAAAGGTGCATTTTTTCATCTTCCCAAACATCGGAAATAAAATCAACAACACCCCTATAGGTGTAGGAATTAAGGGTAAGCCCTGTTTCCTCATAAACCTCGCGAATAAGGCACTGTTCGGCGGTTTCGCCCTTTTCAAACTTGCCGCCAACGCCTATCCACTTGTTCTCATTCAAATCGTTTTTCTTTTTTGTTCGATGTAGCAGCAGGGTTTGGTTTTTATCGTTTTCTATGTAACAAAGAGTTGTGTCTTTCACGCTATCTGCCCCCTATTTACTAAACCTTATTTTATCACATTTTTCCATTCTTTACAATAAACTTTTCTTGTGTTACAATAGGAACAGTTAAATTTGTGAGGTCATTTTTTATGTTTTTCAGAAAACCCGGTGGACAATATGATTTTCTCATTGTCGGCCTTGGAAACCCCGGCAAGGAATATGAAAAAACCCGCCACAACGCAGGCTTTATGGCGCTGGATAAAATTGCCCAAAAATTTGGCGCAGGTAGTGTTAAAACAAAAAACAAGGCGCAGATTATGGACTGCCGTATTTCGGGCAAAAGGGTGCTGCTTGTAAAGCCCCAAACCTATATGAATTTATCGGGTGAGGCGGTCGGCCCCCTGGCGCGTTACTATAAGGTTGCCCCGCAAAATGTTTTTGTTATTTTTGATGATATTTCCCTGCCTGTTGGCGGCATAAGGCTTAGGAAAAAGGGGAGTGCAGGCGGCCACAACGGCATTAAAAGCCTTATTTCCAATTTAGGCACACAGGATTTCCCCCGCCTTAAAATCGGTGTTGGCGCAAAGCCCCACCCCGATGCAGATTTAAAAAATCACGTTCTTGGCGGCATTCCAAAAAATGAGCTGCCCGATTTTGAAAAAGCCCTCCAAAACACCGTTTTAGCGGTGGAGGAAATGCTTAAAAGCGGCATTGAAAGCGCTATGAATAAATTTAATTCGTAAAATATTTTACGGGGTACATTTTGTACCCCGTATTTTTTACGATTTATCCCCTGGTTTAAAAATAAATGCCATTAAAACGGCTGAGCAAACGGCGGTGGCAATTCCCGCTGAGGTTGCGGTCAGTCCCCCCGAAAGGGCACCCATAAAACCAAATTCATTAACCGCTTTTTGCACGCCCTTTGCAAGGGAATAGCCAAAGCCTGTTAGCGGCACGCTGGCCCCTGCCTCGGCGAATTTAACCAAGGGCTCATAAAGCCCGAGAGCCGTTAAAATCACGCCCGAAACCACATAGCCCACAAGAATTCTTGCAGGGGTTAGTGCGGTGCAGTCAATAAGAACTTGTCCTATGGCGCAAAAAACACCGCCTACCAAAAAAGCCTTTAAAAGTGTTAAAACAAAATCCACGGAAAACAACTCCTTTAGAGTTATTTTTCCGTGGAAATTTTTATTTATTCTTGATTTTATCCATATAAGCCTTAAATGCCTGCTCGTTTTTGTTGTCGCCCTCGATATAATACTTTTTATCCTTTAGTGCATCAGGCAGGTATTGCTGTTTAACATAATGGTTTTCATAACTGTGCGGATAAAGGTAAAACTGACCCTTTTTCTCCACCTCGGCGCTGTCATAATGCTTGTTTTGCAAGCTTCTCGGAATGGGATAAACCCTGCCCTGCTCAACATCGCCCATGGCGGCATTAATAGCATCGTGGGCCGAGTTTGATTTTGGGGCTGTTGCAACTAAAATAACAGCATTTGCAAGGGGCAGCCTGCCCTCTGGCAAGCCAAGCATTAAAGCAGTATCCACCGCCGCTTTCACAATGGGAATGATTTGGGGATAGGCAAGGCCAACATCCTCATTGGCGCAGGCAAGAAGCCGCCTGCAGGCACTGGGTAAATCACCTGCAGCCAAAAGCCTTGCAAGGTAATAAATAGCCGCATCGGGGTCGGAGCCGCGCATTGATTTATGGTAGGCTGAAATAATATCGTAATGCTCATCCCCTGCCCTATCATAGCGCACAGGGCTGTTTTTAAGC
>JAFTPI010000016.1 GCA_017463345.1 Clostridia bacterium
GCTTTCAAACATTGCTGTAAGTTCCTTGGGCGGGCCGGGGAGCAGGAAAACGCGCTTGCCGCCTTTTTCAATGCAGTAGCCCGGTGCTGTGCCAACGGTGTTTTGAATGATAGCACTACCCTTGGGGGCTAAGGCCTGTTTGTAATTTGACTCTGTAGGAACACGACCGGTGGAGGTGAAATAATCATCAATGTGATTTTTGCTGGCTTCATCTATAACAAGGGGAAGCCTTAGCGCCTCGGCAACAGTTTCTTTGGTTATATCATCGCTTGTGGGACCAAGACCGCCGGTTATGATTATAATATCACTTCGCCCAAAGGCATTGATAAAGGTCTCTTTAAGGCGCAAGGAATTATCCCCAACAGCGGTTTGGTAAAAGACATCAATACCAAGCTCGGAGAGTTTATTTGAAATGTAAACAGCATTTGTGTTGGCAATGTTGCCAAGCAACAATTCTGTTCCTACGCAAATAATTTCTGCATTCATAAGGTGGAACTCCTGAAATTAGTTAATGAATGAAAACTCAGTGCCGTTAACAGCCATTTCAACTAGTGCTTCAATGTCAAGTGCGCTTTCGGCGAGGGCACATTGCTCCTCTGTAGGGCGTGTTTTGGGGTGTTTAGGAGTGAACACGGTGCAGCAGTCTTCGAAAGGCAAAATGGAGGTTTCAAAGGTGTCAATTTTTCTTGAAATGGAAATAATTTCTTCCTTATCCATTCCGATTAATGGGCGGAAAACAGGCATATTGCACACACTGTCGGTAACAGAGATGGCGGGCAAAGTTTGACTTGCAACCTGGCCGAGACTTTCGCCCGTTATAAGTGCTAAGCAGTTTTGTTTTCTTGCCAGGCGCTCAGCAATGCGCATCATCATTCGGCGCATTATGAGGGTGAAATATTCTTCTGGGCACTTTTCACCGATTTCCTGCTGAATTTCGGTAAATGGAACAATGCCGAGTTTAATTGTGCCACAGTAGCGAGCAACCTTTGAAAGAAGTGTTCTCACCTTCATTTCGGCGCGTGGACTTGTGTAGGGCGGGCTTGCAAAATGAATTGCATCAAGGGAAAGCCCGCGCTTTGCCATTGTCCAAGCGGCAACGGGGCTGTCAATTCCACCCGAAATAAGAATGGCGGATTTTCCCGCAGTGCCCACGGGTAGTCCTCCTGCGCCGTGAAGCTGACCTGCCCTTATATAAGCGGCGTAGTCTCTGATTTCAACGGTAATAACCTCATCAGGATTATGAACATCAACACGAAGATGTGGGAAGGACTGTAAAAGCTTGCCGCCAACCTCACGGCAAATTTCGGGGGATTTTAAGGGGAATTGCTTGTCCGAACGCTTTGCCTCAACCTTGAAGGTTTTAATGCTTTTCATTGTTTCGGCAAGGTAAATAGGTGCAGTTTCAAGAATTTTATCAAAATCCTTTTCTACAACACAGCAACGGGAATATGCCGCAATGCCGAAAATTGTTCCTACACGCTCTAGGGCATCTTCAAAGGGGAAATCCTCACTTAAAGGCTCAATATACATTGTGGATTGTGCCTTTTGTATTTTAATATCGCCAAACGCCTTTAAATGGCGCTTAATATTGGTGACAAGGGCATCTTCAAAGGTGAAGCGGTTAAGCCCCTTAAGGGTTAATTCTCCATTTTTAACAAGTATAATTTCTTTCATTTTTAAGCTCTTTTCAATATTTTTGCGGCGTTTTTAAGTTCATTCGCCAAAATGTCGATTTCTTCTTTTGTGTTGTTCTTGCAAAAGCTGATTCTAAGGGAGGAATCAATTTCTTTATCACTTATGCCCATTTCCCGAAGCACATAGCTTTTAACACCCTTAGAGCAGGCGCTGCCGCTGGAAACGAAAATGTTTTTTGATTCAAGAAAATGGAGCAGGGTTTCCGATTTATAGCCCGAAACACTTATGTTCAAAATGTAGGGCAAAGCATTTTCGGGGGAGTTGATTTTAACAAGACCAGTACTTAGCAAAACACTCCTTGCATAAGAATTAAGTTCGGTTATGTAGGCAAGGCTTTTGGTTATGTCATCCAGTTCATTAACGGCACCTAAAAGGCCGCAAATTGCGGGCACGCCTTCGGTTCCCGAGCGAAGCCCTTTTTCCTGACCACCGCCGAAAACGGTTTCCTTAATGTTAACACCTTTTGCCTTGAACAAAACGCCAACGCCCTTTGGACCGTGAATTTTGTGACCGCTCAAGGTCAGCATTTGCACGCCTAATTTTTTCACATCAATGGGCAGCTTACCAAAACCTTGAACTGCATCACAGTGGATAAGGGCAGGGGAGTCGGCTTTTTTTATGATGGCTGAAATTTTTTCAACGGGTAAAATCGAGCCAACCTCGTTGTTAACCAGCATCATACTGACAAGAATTGTGTCCTTGTTAATTGCATTTTCAAGCTCGTTTTCGGGAATGGTTCCATTTTCATCGGGGTGAAGGTAAACAACCTCAAATCCATCATTTTTAAGTTTTTCAAAAACATTTAAAACTGAGGGGTGTTCAATCGCGGTTGTAACAATTCGGTTGCCGCGGCGTTTGCCGGCGCTCACCGCGCCTAAAATGGCAAGGTTATTCGCTTCCGTGCCGCCTGAGGTAAAGAAAATTTCATCCTCACGGCAATGAAGTGCCTTTGAAACGGCAATGCGTGCATTTGTCATTTCGGTTTCGGCCGAAAAACCCATTAAATGAAGTGAGGAGGGGTTTCCCCAATTTTCGGTTAAACTGCGATTTATTTCACGAACAGCACCTTCGCAAGGCTTCGTTGTGGAACTGTTATCAAGGTAAATTATTTTTTCCAAAGAAACATCTCCGTAAATTATGGAATTCAAACACATATAAAACATTATATAATATTTCCTCTCATTATACAAGTTTTTTTCATCGTAATATTACAACATTTTTCGGTAAAAATTAGTAATAAGTTAAAAAGGAGGATTTTATGAAAAAGGATGTTTTAATAAAACTGATTTCATTTGCCTCGGCTTTGATTATGGTGGCGGCGGTTTTTATCTTTAAAAGCGATGGCGAAAATAATGACACAAGCAAAGAGGCGGTGGCTATTTTTAACGATTTTTCGTCGGCGATTGATAAGGTTAGCAATTTACTTGACCTGTTTTTAAAAACCGAGGAGGAAAATAAGCTTAACGAAATTGCCCAAAATCTTTCTGAGGAACTGCGCAGAGCAAGGCAGGATTATGCCCTTTTAAATTTACAAAATGTTGAAAGCGGGCTGGATAATTTCTTAAATCTTTCGGGTGATTATGTTTTAAAATATGCCGATGATGTAAAGCAGGGCCGGTCCAGCAGTGAGCAAAAACAAAAAATAGAAAAACTCAGCCGTGTATCGAGTTTGTTTGCCGAGGAAATATCAAAACTGGAGCCAGAACAGGGTGAAAACGATATAACCGAGGAAATAAGAGAGCGTTACAGTAAGGTTAACCGAGAAATTGCGGAGAAAACGGAAAGTGAAATGCCACAATCGGTCTCCCAAAATCATTCAAGCGTGGTGAGTGATAACGGAAACCCACTTTCAGATTCTAAAGAAATTAGCCAAGAAAGGGCTAGTAAAATTGCCCAAAAATATATAGAAATAAGCGAAAGCACAACCACCCAAAGGGTGGTGGAAAATAAAATTGATGGCTATAGGTTTAAAACATCAGGCGAGGAAATTTTCATTTCCGCTAAGGGCGGGTTTATTGTATCCTTTTTAAGGAATGAAAAAGGCGAAGCGAAAAACTTTAGCGATGAACAGTGCCTTGACCTTGCTAAAGCCTTTTTAGCCACCTACCATTCAGCAAATTTTGTGCCACGTTATTTTGAAAGCAGGGAACAAATGTGTTATATTGTTTTTACCACAAAAAACGGAGCAACCTACTGCAATCCCGATAGGGTAGAACTAACCATTTCAAGGGTTAGCGGAGAAATTATTGAATTTATTGGGGAGCAGTTTTTGTTAAATCACCGTAATCGAACCCTGCAGGCGCCAAACCACTCCGCCACTGAGGCACAATCGAAAATCCCGCAAAACCTCTCGGTGGAGCAGGTGTTGCAGGTTGTGTCAACGTTTGATGGTAATGAAAAAAACTGCTATGAGTTTTATTGCACAAATTTAGACGGTGAGGCGGAATTGATTTATATTAATGCTTTAGATTTAAGTGTTGAGGGAAGAATACCTCTCTTAAAAAATAAAAATTCCGCTTTTTTAAAATAATGCTTGATTTTTCAGAAGTTGTGTGCTATCATATTAGAGCATTTGATTTCGCCGAACCTTCAAACGGCGGGTTTAATGCCGTAAAACGACATTAAAACGGGTGGTCCTCTGCCAAGATTTTAGTTGACACGAACGCCTGAAACAATTAGGGAGGAAATAAAAATGGACGCTGTAAAAGAGTTAACAGCAGGTATGATGAAAGAAGACGCACCTAAGGTTTCTATCGGTAGCACTGTTCGTGTGCACGTTAAAATCCGTGAAGGTGAGCGTGAGCGTATTCAGGTTTTCGAGGGTACTGTTATTGCAAAGAACAACAGCGGTATTGCTGAAACCTTCACCGTAAGGCGTATTTCCTACGGCGTTGGTGTTGAGCGTGTGTTCCCTGTGCATTCTCCGAATGTTGACAAGGTTGAGCTCGTTCGCAAAGGTCGTGTTCGTCGTGCAAAGCTGTACTATCTCCGTGATAGAGTAGGTAAAGCTGCTAAAGTTAAAGAGCAGATTGGCTAAAATATCAAGAAAAGAGCTTTTGGCTCTTAAAGAGGTGTTTTAAGGGGACAAAGCATTTTGTCCCCTTTTAATTTTTTAACTGTTAGGTGGTGTGATTATGCAGTCTGTATTTTTAGCCATAAAGGAAAAGTTTAAGGCTATAAAGGAAAAAGGGCTTATAACCAAACGTGATGTTTTTGAATGGCTAGAGGTTGTTGTTACCGCAATGGTTGCCGTTGTTGTGGTTTTCACACTTGTTTTCAAGGTGGTCACAATTGATGGTGGTTCAATGCGCGAAACACTGCATAACGGTGATAGGGTTGTGATTAGCAATCTTTTCTATACCCCCAAACAAAAGGATGTCGTGGTTATTTCCCGCAATATTGATAACTCTTTTGAAGGCGAAAGTCAGGCTCCAATTATTAAGCGTGTAATCGCAACCGAAGGTCAAATTGTGAACATCGATTTTAGTACAGGTATAGTTTATGTTGACGATGTTGCACTTGATGAGCCCTACGCTCGCACACCTACTAACCTTTCTTATGACATTAAGTTCCCTGTGAAGGTGGATGATGGCTGTGTCTTTGTTCTCGGTGATAACCGAAATGATTCCCACGACAGCCGCTCCTCGCTTATCGGAAACAACGGAATGATTGACACCCGTTATATTTTGGGTAAGGCGATTCTAAAAGTGTTTCCATTTGGCGAAATCGGAGGAATTGAATAATGTCACAAACACAAAATATTCAGTGGTTTCCTGGGCACATGGCCAAAACTAGGCGCCTTATCAAAGAAACTCTTAATATTGTCGATGCCGTTGCCGAAATAGTTGATGCAAGAATCCCTTTAAGCAGCCGTAATCCCGAGCTTCACAGCATTGTTGCCGATAAGCCCAGGATTATTTTGCTTAACAAATGTGATATGGCCGACCAAAGGGTAACAAACCAGTGGATTGAGCACTATGCAAAGCAAAACATTCCCGCAATCGCTGTTGATTGCCGCACGGGCCGTGGCCTTGATAAATTCAAAACTGTCACAAAGGAAACACTTGCCGAGAAACTTGAATATTATAAAAGCAAGGGTATGGTCGGCAGGGGACTGCGCACAATGGTTGTTGGCATTCCTAATGTGGGGAAATCCTCATTTATTAACAAAATGGCAGGCGGCATCAAGGCAAAGGTTGAAAACCGCCCCGGTGTTACAAGGGGAAATCAGTGGTTCCGCATTGATAAGGATTTAGAGCTTCTTGACACCCCCGGTGTTCTTTGGCCTAAATTTGATGACCAAACGGTGGGCGAGCGCCTAGCCTTCACAGGCGCTGTCACCGATAGAATTCTTGATGTTGAGCTTCTGGCAGTAAGGTTGCTTGAAATTTTAATGCAGGAATATCCCGAGCTGCTCGCGGCGCGTTACGGTGACCTGGATTTTGGGGTTGAACCCTACGAGCTGCTCCACCAAATCGGAAAGCGCAGAGGCTTTTTGCAAAGAGGAAATGTTATTGACACCGAAAGAGCGGCTAATATGCTATTAGAGGAATATCGTAACTGTAAAATCGGTAGAATTACATTGGAAAGGGTGTAAGCATTGCCTGATTTTTCCTATGAGAACGAAAAAAGAGAACAAGGCTACAAATTTGTATGCGGCATTGACGAGGCAGGCAGGGGACCCCTTGCAGGCCCTGTTTGTGCCGCTGCAGTTATTTTACCGCCCGATTTGGATTTTGAGGGTGTAAATGATTCAAAAAAATTGAGCGAAAAAAAGCGGGAAATGCTTTATGAGGAAATCACCAAAAAGGCTGTTTCCTGGTCGGTTGCCTTTGCAAGCGTAAACGAGATTGAGGAGCATAATATTTTAGGCGCAACCTACATAGCAATGCAGCGTGCTGTAGAAAGCCTTAAGGTTCCTGCTGATTTTGCACTTATTGACGGCAACAGAACACCGCCGAGCCTTAAAATTCCAAGTCTTACTGTTATTAAGGGCGATTCTAAATCCCTAAGCATTGCCGCCGCATCCATCATTGCTAAGGTTACAAGGGACCGCCTGCTTTTGGAATATGATGCCATTTATCCGCAATATAAATTTTCACAGCACAAGGGTTATGGCACAAAGGTACATATCGAAGCTATAAGGGAGTTTGGCCCCTGTGACATTCACAGGCCCTCCTTTATAAAGAATTTTATCAAATGAAAAACACCGAATTCGGAGTTATAGCCGAGGATAGGGTTGCGGCCTATCTACAAAGAAAAGGCTTTTACATTGCCAAAAGAAATTATAAATGCCGTTACGGCGAAATTGACATAATTGCAGAGGATAAGGATACCGTTGCATTTGTTGAGGTTAAGGCAAGAACGGGGGATTACCTTGTATCTCCCGCCGAGGCGGTTGATAGGCGCAAGCAACGCCGAATTATTGCCACCGCAAAGGATTATTATGCTAAATCACATTGCTATTTAAAACCTCGATTTGATGTTGCAATGGTAACAGCCTTTAAAAATGAGGACGATAAATGGCAGTTTGAACTTGAATACCTTAAAAATGCTTTTTGTCTGGAGGCAGGTAATGGAACTTTTTGATTTACACTGTGACACACCTTTTAGGTGTTTTACCGAGAAAAAGGATTTTTTAAAAAACGACCTTGATATTTCCTTTGAAAAAGCAGGCTGTTTTAGCAAATGGAGCCAAATTTTTGCAGTGTGGGTGAGGGAGGAAACGCCCTCGCCCTTTGAATTTTATAAAAGTGTTCTCAGCGATTTTAAATCAAAATTGGCGGGTTGTGAATATGACCATTTTACGCCCCTATTTTCCATTGAGGGCGGCAGCGTAATTGAAGAAATAGACTATCTTGATGAAATTAAAAATGATGGTGTCAGCGTTATAACCCTCACCTGGAACTCAAAAAATAAAATTGCTTCGGGGGCCAATGAAAAGGGTGGGCTCACGTTATTTGGCGAAGCGGTTATAAAGAAAATGAACTGTCTAAAAATTGCTACCGATTTATCTCATTTAAATGAAGAAAGCTTTTTTGATGCTATCACCGTAACCGATTATCCCATTGCTACCCATAGTTGCTCAAAAAGCGTTTTTAACCATAAAAGAAATTTAAGTGATGAGGCGCTTATTAAAATTGCTCAAAAGGGCGGCATTGTTGGCATATGTCCTTATCCCGAATTTTCAGGCAAAAATTCCTTCCAAAGTGTTTATGATAATCTTTGTTATATGCTAAGCTTAGGGCTTGAAAACCACATTGCATTCGGCTCTGATTTCGATGGCGCCCAAATGAGTGATGAACTCCTAGATATATCGCATATTCCGCTTTTAAGGGCGTATCTTTTGGAAAAAGGTGTAAGTGAGCGTCACCTAAACCTATTTTTTTATGAAAATGCCGCCAATTTCTTTCGAAACATTTGACAAATGGTATATTTTTTAATAAAATTATATGGTATATGAAATATTCGGGAGGTTCCCAAAAAAATGAATTATAACAGTACAAGAGATAATACCCTTAAGGTTTCGGCTGCCAGTGCGATTGCAACAGGCATTGCACCTGACGGCGGCTTGTTTGTGCCTGAAACGGTGCCGACCTTAAGTGAAAATGATTTTAATGCCCTTATGGGTATGAATTATATCGAAAGAGCAGTTTTTATTTTCAAAAAATTTCTTACCGATTTTACTGAACAGGAAATTGAATACTGCGCAAAGGGCGCCTACAGCGGCACCTTTGAAAATGATGTCCCCGCACCGCTTTATACACTTAAAGATGGCACCCACATTTTAGAACTGTGGCACGGCCCCACCTGCGCTTTTAAGGATTTAGCACTTCAAATTTTGCCTTACCTGCTTACCACTTCGGCAAAGAAGGTATCAAAGGCAAAGGAAACTGTTATCCTTGTTGCAACCTCGGGTGACACCGGCAAGGCAGCCCTCGAGGGCTTTTGCGATGTTGAGGGCACCAAAATCGTTGTTTTCTATCCAAGCGATGGCGTAAGCCCCATGCAAAAGCATCAAATGTGTACACAAAAGGGCGAAAATGTCAGCGTTTGCGCAATTAAGGGCAATTTTGATGATGCTCAGAGTGCCGTTAAAAAGATTTTTACCGACTGTGAAACTGCAAAGCTTTTGGAGAAAAACGGAATGCAGTTTTCTTCGGCAAACTCAATTAACTGGGGTCGCCTTGCACCGCAAATTATTTATTATGTAAGTGCTTACTGCGACCTGCTAAAAAAGGATGAAAGTGTAAGGACAAACGGCTTTAACATTGTTGTTCCGACGGGTAATTTTGGTAATATCTTGGCGGCTTATTATGCTAAAAAGATGGGCGTTCCCGTTAAAAAGCTTATTTGCGCTTCAAACGCAAACAATGTTCTCACCGATTTTCTTAAAACGGGAACCTACAATAAAAACCGTGATTTCTACACAACCGTTTCTCCCTCAATGGATATACTTATTTCCAGCAACCTTGAAAGAATGCTTTATGAGCTTTCCGATCACGATGATGCCTTCGTTGCAAAAATGCAAAGTGATTTAGCACAAAAGGGTATGTACACCGTAAGCGATAAAGTTAAAGCACGCTTTAATGAACTTTTCTATGGCGGTTGCTGTGATGATGAAAGCACCTTAAAAACAATCAAGGAAACCTGGGAAAAATTTGGTTACCTTTGCGACACCCACACAGCCGTTGCTGTGAATGTTTATAACAGTTATGTTAAGGAGACGGGGGATAACACCCAAACGGTTATTGCTTCAACCGCGAGCCCTTACAAATTCTGTGCAAGTGTGCTTTCTGCCTTCCAAGAAAAGGCTCCCGAAAAGGAGTTTGATGCGGTGGATTTGCTCAGTGCAAAAACCGGTGTTAAAATCCCTGAACCCCTGCTCGCTTTAAAGGATGCAAAGGTTAGATTCACTGATATTTGCGAAAAGGACAAAATCGAGGATTTTGTTCTCAATTATCTTAAAATTTAAAGAAAAAATACCCGATTTTTAAAGTCGGGTATTTTCTTAAAAAAGGATTTTTATTTTGCCTTAAAAGTTGTGCAAGCGGTTTCGCCCTTCTCGCAGGAATTGCAGTAGCCAACCTCAATTGCGCCTGCCTTGCAGTGGTCGCTTTCGGTGTGGTAGGTGCAGTTTTTAACCTGGCATTTAATACCGCTTATTACCTCTTTTTTTGAGCAACAGTCTGACATTTTTTTCAGTCCTTTCTTCGGTCTGAGTGACCAAAATTAGTATGCCCTAAAAAACTGTTTTTTTGAAAGAGAAGTGAAAAAATTTGAGCATTTTTTCAATTTCCGATTTGCATTTGTCCTTTAGTGCCGATAAACCTATGGATATTTTTCGCGGCTGGGAAAATCATGAGGAAAAAATTAAAAAAAATTGGTGCAGAATCGTTAAGGAAAATGACACCGTTATTTTACCCGGCGACTTGTCTTGGGGGCTTAAAATAGAAGAGGCCAAGGCAGATTTTCAGTTTTTAAACGACCTGCCCGGTAAAAAAATTCTCTTAAAGGGTAACCACGATTTATGGTGGGGAACTGCCAAGAAAATGCGTGAATTTTTAGCGGAAAACGATTTTTCCAAAATCGATTTTGTCTTCAACAACTGCATTGTCGCTGAAAACTTTGCCGTTTGCGGAACACGCGGCTGGTTTTTTGACGGTGGCGAAGATAAAAAGGTTCTGCTCCGTGAGGCGGGCAGGCTTGAAATGTCAATTAAAGAGGCCATTAAAACAGGGCTTGAGCCGCTTGTGTTTTTACACTATCCACCTGTGTTTGCAGGCCAGGTTTGTGAGGAAATTTTTTCGGTTTTAAAAAAATATGATATTAAAAAAGTTTATTACGGTCACGTTCACGGCGCAGGCAAAGCAGGTGTTGTTAACGAATATGATGGCATAATGCTTAAATTGGTGTCCTGCGACAGCATTGATTTTACACCATTTTGTATAAAATACTAAAAAATTAAAAAAATTGAAAAAAGTGGTAGAAATATTGTAAAATATATGATATAATTTTAT
>JAFTPI010000017.1 GCA_017463345.1 Clostridia bacterium
CTCCTTTTTTGTGTTTTCAGTACTTTTCATTATACTTTTTTTAACGAAAAATGTCAATATATAGCGAGCCGCGCTTACGGCGGGAAATTCTGCTTTTATCACCTAATTTATCCTGCTTTAAAAATTAAGGGATAGTTAAATGAACGCTCCGAATCCTTTTTTATTGCAATTTTTTCTCAATTTGGTAAAATAAAGAAAAAGACATTTAGGAGATTTTTATGGGCAAGGATAAGAACGTTTTAAGAAACATTATAATCACCGCAATTTTCCTTGCGGTTTTACTCTGCTTTCTTTTTGTTTTAAGCCTTTTGGGAATTTCGAAAGAGCACCTAATGATCATTTTCTTTTTTTGCGCCGCCCTTTTTTGCCTTTTAACCCTTACCTTCACCTTTAAAACAAAGCAGCAAAAAAATGTGGAAACCGAAATTGAAAAGGAGCGAATGCGCTCTAATCTGCTTCGCGCCGTTTCTCACGATTTAAGAACTCCACTGACAACAATTTATGCATCAAGCTCAACCCTACTTGAAAATTCGGAAAATTTAAGCGAACAGCAAAAGCGATTAATCCTCAAAGGCATTAAAGAGGATTCAGATTGGCTTGTTAGAATGGTGGAAAATCTGCTGTCTGTCACCCGCATTGACAGCGGTATGGTTAAAATCATAAAGGTTCCCACCGTTTTAGAAGAGCTTGTCGATTCGGTTATTCTATCCTTTAATAAGCGTTACCCCAAAATTGAGGTTTCCATTGATATTCCCGATGATATTGTTGTCAGTCCCATGGATGCGATGCTTATAAAGCAGGTTATCATTAACATTTTGGAAAACGCCGTTCAGCACGCAAAGGGAATGGACCGCCTTTCGCTGAAGGTTTTTATTCTCGGTAAGAATGCCGTTTTTGAAATTCAGGATAACGGCTGTGGCATTGACGAAAAGCGACTGCCCCAAATTTTTAAAGGCTTTTATGAATTTGAAAATGAAATTGCCGACGGTAAAAAGCGCAACACAGGAATAGGCCTTTCGGTTTGTGCCACCATTATAAGAGCCCACGACGGCAACATAAGTGCCGAAAATTTAAGAAACGGCGGCGCTGTGTTCCGCTTCGTTCTTAACACGGAGGAAAATAGGGATGAATAACAATAAATATAAAATCTTGCTTGTTGAGGATGAAAACAACATTCGCCACCTTGTTTGCACAATGCTGGAATCAAACGGCTACTCGGTTATAACCGCCGATTGCTGCAAAAATGCCGTTACAATGTTTGCCTCCCACCGACCCGACCTTATTATTCTTGATTTAGGGCTTCCTGATGCCGACGGTATGGTCTTTTTAAAGCAGGTGCGGCTATCCGACACCACACCGATTATTGTGCTCTCAGCCAGAAGTGAGGAATATGACAAGGTTGCCGCCCTTGACTGCGGCGCCAATGATTACATAACAAAGCCCTTCGGCACAGCAGAGCTTTTGGCAAGGGTGCGAAGCGTACTGCGAACAAGCCGCTTTGCAAGTGAGCGGGGCCGTTTGCCCGGTGGCAAATTTAGGCTCTTTGATTTGACCATTGACTATGATGCACGGCAAATTTTCATAGGCAAGGAGGAAATAAAGTTAACCCAAACGGAATATAATATTGTTGCGTTTTTATCCGAGCATTCGGGCAAAATGGTAACCTATTCCGCAATTATAAAGGCTGTTTGGGGTTATCCCGATGAAGGTAGCACCAAAAAGCTACAGGTTAACATGGCCAATATTCGAAAAAAATTCGGCGCAAAGCCGGGCAAGCAAAGCTATATTACCAATGAGCTTGGCGTGGGCTACCGAATGAACAGTGAAAATGAATAAAAAAATGGAAAAAAGCGGCATCTTTACCCAATCTTTGCCGCTTTTTTTATATAATAAGCTTGTGAAATCAAAAGACAAGGAGAAAAAATTATGACAATTTTTGATGTTTTATCGCTTATTGGCGGCCTTTGCCTGTTCCTTTTTGGTATGAATGTTATGGGCGACGGCCTTGAAAGGCGAGCAGGCGGCAGCCTGCAAAAACTGCTAGGAAGGCTCACCAACAGCAAAATCAAAGGCTTTTTAACCGGCCTTGGTGTTACCGCGGTTATCCAGAGCTCCTCTGCCACAACGGTTATGGTGGTTGGCTTTGTCAACTCGGGAATTATGACACTTAAGCAATCCATTGGTGTTATTATGGGCGCCAACATTGGAACCACCGTCACCTCTTGGATTTTGAGCCTTGGCGGAATTTCAAGCAAAAATCTTTTCGTTTCCCTTTTAAAGCCCACTTCCTTCACGCCCGTTTTGGCCCTTATCGGCACGGCATTTTTAATGTTCAGCAAATCGGACAAGAAAAAGGACACGGGCACTATTCTTTTGGGCTTTGCCACACTTATGTTCGGTATGGATGCTATGTCCAAGGCGGTTTCGGGCCTTTCCGACATTCCCGCCTTCCAAAATCTTTTCATAATGTTCAAAAACCCCGTTTTAGGCGTGCTTGCAGGTGCAGTGCTCACAGCAGTCATTCAGTCAAGCTCGGCCTCGGTTGGCATTTTGCAGGCCCTTTCGGCAACGGGACAGGTTTCCTTCGGCGCCGCAATTCCCATCATAATGGGTCAGAACATCGGCACCTGCATCACGGCGCTGCTTTCCTCCTTCGGCACAAATAAAAATGCTAAAAGAGCCGCTATGATTCACCTTTCCTTTAACGTTATAGGAACTGTATTTTGGCTTTCAATTTATTCACTTATTTACTACACCCTAAAGCCCGCATTTTTCGATACAGCGGCCTCGCACCTTGGCATTGCCGTTACCCACTCAATTTTCAACATTCTCTGCACGGCGCTGCTTCTTCCCCTTTCCTCCGTTCTTGAAAAAATCGCCTACAAACTTGTGCCCGACGACAAAAAAGCAGAACAAAATGTTGAACTTGATGACCGTTTGCTTGCCACCCCCTCCATCGCTCTTGGCGAGTGCAGTCATTTGGCCCACACAATGGCAAACCTTTCGGTTAAATCCTTTGAGGATGCAATAGTATCTCTTTATATGTATAACGATGATATTGCCGCAAATATAAAGGCCGCCGAAAAGGAAACCGACCACTTTGAGGATGTTCTTGGCACCTATCTTGCCAAACTCAGTCGCCACCAAATCAGCGACCGCGACAGCGCAAGCGTTTCAAAACTTTTAAAGGTTATTGGTGATTTCGAACGCATTTCCGACCATAGCGTTAACCTTCTTGAATCGGCACAGGAGCTTAAAGAAAAGGATATTGAGCTCACAGATGAAGGCAAAAAAGAGCTTAACATTCTCTGCAATGCTGTTTCGGAAATTCTTCACCTTGCCCTTGATGCCTTTGTTAACGACAATTTAGAAAGTGCAAACAAGGTTGAACCCCTTGAGCAGGTTATTGACACAATTAATGTTAAACTTCGCGACACCCATATTGACCGCCTTAAAAAGGGAGAGTGCTCGGTTGAAGCAGGCTTTATCTGGTCAGACCTTTTAACCAACCTTGAAAGAACCTCCGACCACTGCTCTAATATTGCTGTGTGCGTTATTGATGCCCACGACAACAATATGAACATTCACGAATCCCTTAAGCACATTAAAAAGGAAAGCCCCTACTTTAAGGAGAAATTTGAGGAATATTCATTAAAATATACAATATAAATTCATAAAAACTTAATGCTTTGTTCACTTGACAAGCTGTGTTTGCATATGGTAAAATGTGGTTGTTGTATGAGGGAGTAGCAAACGCTTTGCGGCGTAGATTAAGTCAACACTCAGGGTTACCCTTGGCTTATCATTATTGCGAGACTCATGTGTATTATAAATTGCTATGCATGGGAACCAAAAACTCATAAAATAATTTGTTTGTATTTAATTCCCAGGTATAGTTAAAACTATGCTTGGGATTTATTTTTTAAGAGAAAGGAATTTTTCAAATGGCATTTTACAGTGATGACCTAAAGAGCGTTATCAAAAGCTTTGATAGCGACGAGGCCGTTGGTCTTTCAGCCGCACAGGTTGAAGCTCAGCGCCGCATTCACGGACTCAACAAGCTAAAGGAAAAGAAAAAGAAAACAATGCTCGTCCGTTTCTTAGAGCAGTTTAAGGATGTTATGATTCTTATTCTTATTGCGGCAGCAATCGTTTCCTTCACCATTGCTTGTGTTGAGCAAAACCCAAAAGAGTTTTTTGAGCCTGCCCTAATTCTCCTCATTGTTATTGTCAATGCGGTTATGGGTGTTATGCAGGAAAGCAAGGCTGAAAAGGCGCTTGATGCACTTAAAAGTCTTTCGGCACCTCACGCAAGGGTTATAAGAGATGGCGAGGAAAAGATTATTGATGCCGCCGACCTTGTTCCAGGTGACATTATTAAGCTGGAAGCCGGTGACTTTATCCCTGCCGATGCCAGACTTATTAAAAGTGCCAGCCTTAAAAGTGAGGAATCTGCATTAACTGGTGAATCGGTGCCCTCTGAAAAGGATGCCTTGGAGCCCGTTAAGGAAGGCGCACCCTTAGGTGACCGCTCTAATATGGTATTTTCAGGCTGTTCCGTTACCTATGGTACCGCAACCGCCATTGTTGTTGCCACGGGTATGGACACCGAAATGGGTAAAATTGCTAACCTTCTTGACGATGAAGAGGATGGCGAAACACCCCTGCAGAAAAAGCTTGCACAGCTTGGTAAGTATCTCGGCATTATGGCTCTTGCCGCCTGTGCTATTATCTTTGTGCTTGGTATTGTTAACGGCACCTCCCCTATTGATATCTTTATGATTGCCGTTTCCCTTGCTGTTTCCGCAATTCCCGAGGGACTTCCTGTTATTGTTACCATTGTTCTTTCCATTGGTGTTCAGCGAATGGCAAAGCGCAATGCGCTAATAAGAAGACTGCCTGCCGTTGAAACGCTGGGTAGCGCTTCCATCATTTGCTCGGATAAAACAGGAACCCTTACCCAAAACAGAATGACCCTTGTTAAGGCCTATGCCGATGGCGAAGCCGACAGCGAGGATATTACCGAAAATGTAAGCGATAAAATCAAGAATCTACTCTCCCTTGCAACCCTTTGCTGTGATGGCTCGGTTGTTTTTGAGGATGGTGCTGAAAAGCACATCGGTGACCCCACCGAAACCGCCATTGTTTTTGCGGCTCACAAAAATGGTCTTACTAAGGATGCTCTTAACGCACAGTCCCCAAGACTTGCCGAAATTCCTTTTGATTCTGATAGAAAGCTTATGACCACCGTTAACGAGATTAACGGTAAAAACATTGTTATCGTTAAGGGCGCCTTTGATGTTATGGAAACCCGTTGTGTAAAGGGCGACCTGAAAAAAGCCAAAGAAATGACCGAAACAATGAGTGAAAACGCACTGCGTGTTTTGGCCGTTGGCTTTAAAGAAATTGACACCGTTCCCGAGGTTCCCACCTCTGAGGAGCTTGAAAACGGCCTTACCTTCCTCGGCCTTGTTGGTATGATTGACCCGCCCCGACCCGAAGCAAAGGATGCCGTTGCAGTTTGCCGTAAGGCAGGCATTAAGCCTGTTATGATTACAGGCGACCACGTTGTAACCGCCTCTGCCATTGCTCGCGAGCTTGGCATTTTAGAGGAGGGCGACCGCGCTATCACAGGCGCCGAGCTTGATGCAATGACCGACACCGAATTTGATAAGGTTATCGGCGATATCTCGGTTTATGCCCGCGTTTCACCCGAAAATAAAATTAGAATTGTTAAAGCATGGCAAAGACGCGGTCAAATCGTTTCAATGACCGGCGACGGCGTTAACGATGCCCCCGCTCTTAAGGCCGCTGATATCGGCTGTGCAATGGGTATCACAGGTACCGATGTTGCAAAGGGTGCCGCTGATATGACACTAACCGATGATAACTTTGCAACCATTGTTGATGCTGTTAAAGAGGGTCGTGGAATTTACGCCAACATTAAAAAGGTTGTGGGCTACCTCCTTGGCACTAACATTGGTGAGGTTATCACCGTGTTTGTTTCAATGCTCCTCTGGCACAAATCTCCCCTGCTTTCAATGCAGCTTCTCTGGATTAACCTTGTAACCGACTCTCTGCCGGCAATCGCCCTTGGTATGGAGGCCGTTGAAAGCGATGTTATGAATCAAAAGCCCAAGCCTAAGGATGAAAGCATTTTTGCCCACGGCTTTGGCCTTAGAATTGTTTTACAAGGTGTTATGTTTGCCGTATTATCCATTGCGGCCTTCTGGATTGGTTGCGGCTGCTCATTCAGCGAACTTGCTCACCTGCCGGAAGACAGCGCACTTTTGGCACAGGGTGAAACAATGGCATTTATCGTTCTTTCAATGTGCCAGATTGTTCAGTCCTTTAATATGAGAAGTGAACGCTCCCTCTTTAAAATCGGCTTCTTTACAAACGGTGCACTTAACAAAGCAGCTCTTACCTCCTTTGCGCTCACCGCTGTTGTGCTCTTTGTTCCCGGCATCAACACCATTTTTGGTCTGACCTATTTAACACCCGTTAACTACGTTATAGCTTTAGGTCTTGTGCTTGTTCCCCTCGTTATTATGGAGGTTTCAAAAGCAATAGGACTTATTAGTCATAAGCATTAATTTTAAAGGAGGAAAAACGAAATGAAATATATTTGCGAAGTTTGCGGATATGTTTACGATGAGGAACTGGGCGATGCCGATAACGGCATTGAAGCAGGCGTTAAGTTCGAGGATTTACCTGAGGATTTCACCTGCCCCCTGTGCGGTGTTGGCAAAGACCAATTCTCCGCTGAATAATTAACAAAATGAAAAGCACCGCTGTGAAAATTCACAGCGGTGCTTTTCTCGTTGTACAAAAAAGCCTCATTTCTTTAAAAGTGAGGCTTTATTTTTTTAAATTTTAAGAATTCTCCCAGCATTTTTAAAGAGAATTAACTCCTTTTCCTCTTTCGTTAAATCACATTTTTCAAGTGCTGCTATATCGTCGCCCACATTGCCCCATGGGCTGTCTGAGCCGAAAAGGATTTTATGGGCGCCGTGCTTTTTAACAATGCGCTCAAATTGTTCTTTTCCGTAATATTTAAAGCCCATTGAAGTGTCAAGGTAAACCCCTGTGCCGGCAAGATATGTTTCGACCTCATCCCACTGCTTTTGACCTCCCAAATGTGCCGCAACAATAACACCGCCGCCAAGGGCTTTGTAAATTTCGGCAAAGGCTTTGGGATTACTGTGATAGGGTGGCTTAAAGGCAGGGTCGAAGCCTGCGTGGAAAAGGAGAATTAAACCTTTGTTTAAGGCATAATCATAAATTTTTAGCATTCTTTCATCGTTTATAAAAAACTGCTGATACTCAGGGTGAAGTTTAATTCCTTTAAGACCTAAAGATACAATGTAATCAATATCCCTTTTATAATCATCGGTATGAGGGAAAAGCCCGCCAAATGGGACAATCCTCTCGCTCTCTAAACCTTTAGAAAAGTTATTAAGGGTGTTAAACTGGCTTTGCTTTGTTATAACAGGCTGCAAAACCGAAATTTGGACGCCGCTTTTGTCCATACTATCTATTAGCCCGCTCTTTGTGCCATCGGTTTGGGGTGGGTATGCTCCGCCGCAGGCCTCAACCAAGGATGCAATGGCGCGAGGAGCCAAAAAATCGGGAAAAACGTGTGTGTGAAAATCAATAACCATAAGAAAACGCCTTCATTTAAAAGTTTTAATTTATTTTATCACAAAATAATAAAAATAACCACCCATAATATTTTTTCTTGTAATAATGGTAAATTTAGTGTAAAATAATAACATAAGAAACCTAGGAGGGATATTATGCCAACTTCCAACATTATCAAAATTAAAACCAAAAGAAACAACCTTTTCCTCCGCGTTGCTAAGGGTCACTTTGCAACCAACCACGCCCACAGCAATTATTACATTGATGTTGCCGCTCAGAAGTCCCGTCTTTCTGAGGCTCAGGCTGTTGCCGAAGAACTTTGCAACACCTATAATTACAGCACAAGAATTGTTGATACCCTTTTGTGTCTTGACGGCACCGAGGTTATCGGCACCTGCCTTGCAAATGAATTAACTAAAAATTCTTTTAGAAACATTAATGCCCACCAAACCATTTATGTTGTAACCCCCGAAACAACAAACGGCTCACAACTTTTCTTTAGAGATAACATTGTTCCTATGATTAAGGGCAAGCACGTTCTCGTTCTTGCCGTTTCGGTGTCCTCCGGCTACACTGCCAGCGCCGCTATTGATGCAATTAAATATTACGGCGGCGATGTTGTTGGTGTTGCTTCAATTTTCGCAACCAAAAATGAGTGTGAAGGCTACCCCGTTAACTCGGTTTTCAACCCCCACGATTTAGAGGGCTATTTCTCCTGCCCCTCACACGATTGCCCCCTTTGCAAAAAGGGCGAGAAAATTGACGCGCTTATAAATAGCCACGGATTTTCAAAGCTTTAATATTTTAAAAAGACCTCGGCGATGCCGAGGTCTTTTTTATTTCCACTTAATTTCCTTTAAAAGCGGTATAAGATTATCTGTTTCCGCCTTTGCGTCGGGGTCAGGTGTGTTCTCTAAGGGCAAATAAAAATACTGATAGGAGAAAAAGGAAACACCTGCGCAAGAGGTTAGCTTTTTGGTTTCCTCTAAACACCGCTTTAAAATGTCGGTGCTTTGGCTCCATTCCTTTCTTCCGCTTCCTGCATAGGGGTCATCCTTTGCTTTTGCCTTGCCGAGGGTCATTCCGATTAACAGTTTTGTGTTTTCGTTCTTTATTATATCCTGCCACTGCCTGCACACAGCATCAAACGGGTAAAATTCGTGCTCTAAACCGAAATAAACCTGAGGACAAATATAATCTATATAGCCGTCCTTTTTGCACCAGGTGTAAACATCGGCAAAATGCTCACTGTAAACCTTTTGAATGTTTCCAGCAGGACTAATGCCGAAAAGAAGCTCTCTATTTTGCGTTTTAACTGCGGTAAAAAGCCCCTTTACGAGAAGGTTCAGATTTTCCCTTCTGAAATCGGCAAGGCTTAATTTTCCACCGTTTTTCAGATAATTTTCATAAATCATTTTATCAAAATCCGCCGACACTGTGGGATAAAAATAATCATCCATATGAAGCCCGTCAATTTTATAAATCCGCAAAATTTCGGCGGCACCATCAATAATCAGCTGTCTTACATCGCTGTAAGCGGGATTTAGATAAAGTCTGCCCTCTACATTTACAAGGCGGTCGCTTTGCTGGTTATACCACTGCTTAATTTTATAGACATTGGGTACCTTTTTTATTTCATCCTCACCCACTCCTCGCATAGGGTTTATCCAGGCGTGAACCGAAAGGTTTAAGGAGTGCGCCTTTGCCACAATAATGCCAAAAGGGTCATAGGAAAAGTTTACGCCATAATCCCCCGTTACATAGAATGAGGCAGGATAAAGTGTTGAGGGATAAAAACTGTCGGCATAGGGGCGCACCTGAACAAAAACGGTGTTAAACCCCAAATCCTTAACATTTTTTAAAACGGTGGTTATCTTTGTTTCAAAATCGGCTTTTGGACGCTGTTTGCCGTCGCCTAAATAAATCGGCTTTAAATCAAACTGGGAAAGCCACATTGCTTTTATATTTTCATTATTTTGTACAGTGTAAACACCGCTTTTTTTATTGCCGCTTTCATTCTCTTTGGCGGGCAGCTTTTCACAGCTGCAAAATAAAAACAGTATAACCGCCGATAAAAGCAGCGAAAAGGCCTTTTTAAACGCCATATCACTCACCCTTTTTTGGTTTTACTGTTTTTATATATTCATATTTTCTATTTAAAATGACACTAAAAGCACTTGCCGTCCTTACAATCCTGCACTTCGTTTTTTCTGAAGCACAGTTCATTTTCGCATTTTCCCTTTTCAAAGAAGTCGCTGATGTTTTGGCAGGTGGTTTCGGCAATGTTATTAAGGGCCTCCTCGGTTAAAAACGCTTGATGAGAGGTAACCAGCACATTGGGCATTGAAATAAGGCGAGCCAGAGTATCATCCTCCATAATGTGTCCCGAATTGTCCTCAAAGAAAAGGTCGGATTCCTCCTCATAAACATCAAGGCAGGCGGCTCCCACCTTTCTCGACTTAATACCCTGAAGAAGTGCCTCGGCATCCACCAAAGCGCCGCGGGAGGTGTTGAGAATCACCACTCCCCTTTTGCATTTTTCAATGACATTTTCATCAATGATATGATAGGTGTCCTCGGTTAAAGGGCAATGGAGGGAAATAATATCGCTTTCCTTAAAAAGCTCATCAAGGCTGACATAGCGCACGGTGTCGCCGTTATCAAGCCTCTTATCGGGGAATTTATCATAGGCTAACACCTTCATTCCAAAGCCACGGCAGATATCAACAAAAACTTTGCCGATTTTACCCGTTCCGATAACACCCACAGTTTTGCCGTGCAGATCAAAGCCCGTAAGGCCCGAAAGGCTGAAGTTAAAATCGCGGGACCTGATATAAGCCTTATGAATTCGGCGAATGGAGGTAAGAAGCAGTGCCATTGTGTGCTCGGCAACGGCATAGGGCGAATAGGCGGGAACACGGAAAACATGGAGTTTGCCAAGAGCGTGTTTTACATCCACATTGTTAAAACCTGCACAGCGAAGGGCAACAATTTTAATTCCCATTTCATAAAGTCGGTCAATTACCTCGCTGTTCACCGTGTCGTTAACAAAAACACAAACACCGTCATAGCCCTGTGCCAAATCCACAGTGTCCTCATTAAGTTTGGTTTCGAAGAATTTAAAGGTTATGCCCTTTTCCTTGCCGTGGGCTTCAAATGAAGCCTTATCATAAGGCTTTGTGTCAAAAAATGCTATTTTCACTGCTTTTCCTCCAAAAACTGTAAGATAAAATTTCTATAGTATTTTATGGAACTAATCCGTTTTTATTAAAAAGCACCCGAAATTATTTAAATCGGCTGCTTTAATATTATTTAAAAATCTCGGGACAAAAACCCCCGTTAATGAAATCATCGTTTCGCACAATTCCGCGGCCAAAGCCCGCAGTTCGTGTGTGTTTTTAAAGAATGGGGCAACCGTTGCTGTGATTTGTCCCCTTTTTATGATTCTTTAATCTTTTTTCCGCAGATATGCTCAGGAGTTAAGGCAAGAAGCAGGGTTTCCTTGCCAAAAGTTTCAATTTCCCTTTTAATATAATCCTCATCAACTGTAAACTTGTGTGAAAGCCCGATTGTTATGTTGATAATCTTTTGCATATCATCAACAATTTCCATTCTGCCGAAGACAATAACGCTTTTAAAATTAAGCGCCCAATCGTTTTCTATTTTTTCTCCCTCACCAAAAACACAAAAGGAGACCTTATCACAGTTTTTAAGAGCATCAAGTCTGTGACCCGTTTTTCCACAATGAAAATAAAGCTTATTATCTTCCTCACAATAAAAATGATTCATCGGCATTCCGTAAGGGTAGCCGCCGTCCCCCAGCACCGACAAAACGCCTCTTTTTTCATTTTTAAGAATTTCAATGCACTCTAAAAGCGGAATTTCCTTATTTTTTCGGGTTAATTCTCTGAACATAAATAACTCCTCTAAAATGATATTAGCATTATACCACTAATAAAAGATTTGTGCAAGAAAAAAGGACCGCTTGAGCGGTCCTTTCCGCTATTGTTTTTTAATTATTTTTCCTCTTTTTCTTCCACGGGTCTAAAGAATTTCGTTGCGAAAATTCCCAAAGTGCTTACAAAGGCAAGCGCTATCCACATCCAAACGTTGCTGTCATCCCCTGTTTTGGGAACCTCAGAAGGTGCAGGAGGAGTGTAGGTGTTAAGGAAGGTGAGGGTTTCCGATGTGCCTGCGGCAGTTTGATAGGCATATTCTGCGCTAAGTGTGCCGTCAAAATTATCGGTGACGGTTACAACAACCATATAAACGGTATTGTCATAGGTCACATTTGCCACGGGATTGGTGGCATCCTCGGTTACAAAGAAGCGATAGGTGCCTGCTGTCTTAATTTCAAGTGCATCGAAGGTAAAGGTGCCGTCGGCAGTGTTCTTTGCGGTGTCAACAAGCTCGCCCTTGACATAGGAACCGCTGGCAGCATCCTCTTCAACATTATATAGGTTAAAGGAGAACTCTTCGGCCTTGAGGGCTCTGCCTGACAGCATCTTGTTGCCGCTGATGTTAATCTTGGTGGCATCGGCAGCATAGCTGTTTTTAAACTCAACGGTGCCGTTTCCTGTGATATCGGTGTACTTGGTTACCTCAGTGGGAACTCCGCCAACATCCTCAGTTTCAATTGTGGCAACGTGGAGCTCCTCGCGAACGAGTGTGAACCTGCCGTTTGTTTCCTGCTGAACGCCGAGAACAACGTGGAACTGGTTGGTGTCATAGGTAATACCCTTTTCATCGCCGATAACCTCGGTGATTTTATAGTGGTAGGTACCAACCTCGTTAATAGTTATTTTGGGGAATCTGAATTCGCCGTTAGCATCGTTTTTAACGGTTTCGCCGATTTGCTGACCTGTTATTGCGTTAATAAGGCGGAATTCGAACTCGCCCTCTTTAAGTGTTCTGCCGTCTAAAACCTTGGTTCCGCCGAACTCATCATAAATGTCATAAACAATGGGGTCGGGGGTGTAAATATTGCTGAACACGATTTCGGAAGAATCCGCGCCGTTCTTTGTAAGAGCATAGCTTGCAGAAAGCGTGCCTTCGGAATTATCGGTAACCGTAACGGTTAAGGTATAAACCGATTTATCATAGGTGTAGTGGCTGTCACTGCCTTCGGTTTCAACAATGTTATAAACGAAGGTGCCCGCTGTAGTGAAGGTAATATCGCCGAAAGTGAACTTACCTTTGGCATCATTTTGGGCGGTGCTGTAAGCAGGAGTCGGTGCGCCGGTAGTTGCTGCACTAAGGATAAACTCAAACTCGTTTGCTTCCATTGTCTTGCCTGTTAACAGCTTTGTTCCGTTTACAGCAACTGTAGCAGGTGTCGCGGAATATTTGTTATCGAAAACAATTTCTCTTGCATCGGTTTCATTCGAATCGGTTACCTTTTTAAAGCTTATGATTTCGGCGGTAAGAACAGCCGCCGAATCGGTGACCTTAACAGTTATTTCGTAACGCGCGGTATCGTAAGTGAAACCGCCAATACCTGTGTCAACCTCGGTGATGACATAATCAAACTCACCTGCGGTATCAAACATAATGGAGGGGAATATGAAGCTGCCGTTTGCCGCGTTGGAAACTGTGGTGTTTGCGGGCAAGGGGCCATTTTGTGATTCAAGCTTAAACCTAAATTCGCCTGCGTTGGTAACGCGGTTGTTGGTGGAAATAACCTTCGTGCCTGAGAAGGTCAGGTAATCGGCACTGGAGGGGGTGTAAACATTGGTGAAAGGAACAACGCCTGTTACTTCGTTATTTCCGTCATAAACCTTGCTTTCAGCCTTAATGGTGCCGTCGCCGTTGTCGGTTACGGTAACCCTTACAGTGTAAACCTTATCGGTGTAGGTGATGTTGGGGTTGTCGCCCTCTACCTCAGCAAGATAATACTCATAAACTGCCCCCTGCATTGTTGCTCGGTTTGCAGCATAGGTAAGGGTGATGGAAGCCTTACCATCGGCGCCCGTAACACCTGAACGGATAAGTTCATCGGCTCCAGCGCTATCAAAAGGATTTGCATCGTAAAGAGCAAACTGGAAGCCTACCAGTGAGTGGTTATCGTTTATTGCTTTTTGAATGTCAATGGTTGCCGTTGCAGAGCCTGTGGGGGCGTAAACGTTATTAAAGTTTGCGCTCACTGTCCAGCTGCCGCTGACTGTGGTGTTAATTGTGTTGCTTACGCGGGTTATTTCAAGGTCACCATCCATATCGGAATCGGCAACTGTGACGGTGAATCTTCTTTCAGCAGTGTCATAGGAAACGCCGCCCTGATTGCCGCGAACCTCGGCGATACGGTAAACATAGGTGCCTGCGGCATCATAATCCTCGCCTGCAAGGCTGAACAGTGCCTTTTTCTCGCTGTCAGCGTGGCTGATTGTCTTTGAAGCAACAAGGGTGTTGCCCGAAGTGCCAATAAGTTCAAGATTGAAAGTGTAGCTTTCGCCGTTTTGCCAAGTGGTGCGGTTGCCCGAAATTTCCTTTGTAACCTGAACCTGAACATCGCTGCCATCGGTGCCAACGGGAGCATAGGTGTTAACAATCGTTGCTCTTGCATTATCTACGCTGATAACACCGCCAAGGGTGCTGGCATTTGCATTCAGTTCAAAGCCTTCGGGGATGGTGCCTGCAGGCTCGGTAACGGTGTATCTTGTTTCTTCGGGAATTCCTCTCACCGTGATGGCGGCGCCATCGGTAAGCTTAACGGTGAATTTGCCTGCCGAGTTAACGGTGATTGCTCCTCTTGAAGAATCAAATGTGCCTGAAACTGGGTTGCCGTTTGTATCGGTAAGGGTCACTTCGGCTGTGAACTCTAAGGAATCGCTTACATTGACTGTGTTCATTCTTTGGTCAACAACCAGTTTTTCAATGGTCAGGTTGCCCTCACCCACGGGGGTGTTAACAAAATCAACATCATCAATGAAATACTGTGTTACAGTGCCGAGAGCGGTTGTGCCAGTTGACCTGCCGTTAACATGGACAGATTTAATTTTGTAATCATCGTTATCAGAAATTTCTTCAACGGTGTAGGTTGTGCCGGCTGCAAGACCTGCAATCCAGAAGGTTTGGTCCTTCTTCATTTCGAACTCGTAAACACCGTTTACAAGACTTGCTGTGGTTGCATCTCCCGAAGGAGTTTCATCAAGAGCAGTTATCCAACTGTCAAAGTTGCCGCTTTGACTTGCTCTAATGCGGAATTTAAAGGTATCAGAGGTTCCGTCCTCAAAAACATCAATAGTCTTGGAGATTTTAATACCTGTTGCAGGGGTAACCCTTAAAAGACCGTTGTTGCCAAGGTTTGTATCAACATAAACAATGTCATTTTGGTCGGAAACATAGGGGTGGAACACCTTTTCGGCTGAACCGGTAAGGTTTTCGGTTTTATCCTTGTCATATTCATCAAGTTCGCGAGCAGGCGTTCCCACGGGAACAACCCATGCGCCAACTGTTTGATGCTCGAGAGATTCAAAATCATCATGGAAGCCCTCATCAATTGCCGCCTGAATTGAGGCAGATGACATTCTTTCATAGAAGAACACGGGTTCCGCAGATGCAGATGTGAAGATATAACGGCGGTGGTAATATTCACCGTTAACATTAAGAGGCTCATTTTCGGGAACTATTTCATAGCCTTCTCCAACCTTTTTATGAACGGCGGAATTAAAGGTGTAGTAGAATCTTTCGTTTTCCTTGTTTGGAGTAAACTCAGCAAGGGTGGTGATGTGCTCATTGTGGGAAGCGGCATCAAGATTATCAAAGAAGTTGTTGTAGAAGAATCTTGTGTGACCGTCTGTAGCAACGTGCTCCTCACCTGTGATACGGGTGATGTTAAACTCGTTAAGGTCGAAACGCAGACCCGTTTCATAAATAAGGCGAATGGGGGCTACGGTTTTATCCTCAACATCAATGTTAACATCATCAGCGTGGTCAATGCTTGTTCCCGTGAGGGTTACTAAATAGGTTATCATCGGAACAAGGGAGGCAGGAACCTTCCAAGAAACAGTCTGACGGCCTGTTGCGATATCGGTTTTAACCTGAACCGACATATACATCATATCAGAATTTTTAATGCTGCCTGTGGTTTCGCCTAAGAAGCCATAGGATTTAATTTTGTAAACAGCGTTGGCGGGAACGGTTTCGCCCGAGGCTTCGCCCCAATGCTTAATAAAGGTTTCGCTGGCATCGGCATACCAACCGATGTAATTTGACCATTTTTCAACATTGCCAAACCTATCTTCCTCATAGCAGAGCTGCTGTGCCTCGTAAGCGGCGGCTACCAAGTTCTGCGCGGCGGCAGTGTCGGCAATGTTAAGTCTTGTTTTAACTGCGCGAATGAACTCATCGCCCAGGGCGGTGGGATTTTCGGGTGTGCCAAGACCCTCTGCAGAGGTGTCAGCAAGCTTTGAAGCCATCATATGACCGTCAAAAAGAACATCGCCAAGGAGGATACCGTTTATGTGCTTAACCTCCATGTAATCGCCGAGGATATCGGTAAATTCAATATAACCCGAGAAATCGGGGCTGCCGCCCTCAAGGTGGGTGGGATAGTAGCGGGACTGAAGAATTATCTCTTCAACAATATCGTTAAAGGCATCGGTAAGACCTGTGCCCGAAGCCGAGAAATATTCATCAACATAATTTTTCGAGGTGGCATAGGAATTCTTTTCTATAACAACATCGGTATTACCGCCGCTTCTTCCCTCAACCTCAACCTCCATTGTGTTTCTTATAGAGGTGAGTGAGTTATAGGTGTTCCACAAACTGTCGGTAACGGTGGTAGAATTAGGATTTAAAACAGAGGTAGCAATGTTTCTTGCAGTTGTGTTTTGAATTGAATTTAAATTGAAGCCTAGGGAGTAGAAAAGGCTGCGACCGGTTCCCTTTTCGGTGTGCACCTTATATTTGTTTTCAATGTGGTTTTTAATATAAGAAGCGGTGAGCTGAACCAAGAAGCCCTGCCCTACAGTGATGTTGGTGTCATTTCCGTCACCCACATTGGCTTTTGTTGCATTAGAGTTGCCGGTTCCGTATATGGAATTTTCAACATCTGCAAAATAGCTGGTTCCGAGTGTGGGTGCCCCGTCAGACATTAAAACGATAATGGGCATCCGGTACTCGTCTTCCTGCCAGTTGTTGTCGCCGATTTGAATTTCATCTTCGGGCACTGCCTCAAACATTTTATAGGCCTCCCAAAGGCCTGCCTGAATGTAGGTAGCACCGGAGTGCTCCTTTGACTCACTCTCAATGGTTGCTTTTGTACCGCTTACTTGAAGACGATTCCCACTTCGTGCAAGACGAACTGTGCCACCTGTGTACTGGATAAATTCGCCGTCGACATTTGTGGTGGTATAACGGTCAATGGGCATAAGAGATGCAACCGCGTTATCATAGGTTCTATTATTACTAGCGCCTGAATAAAGCACAACGCCAACACGGTTGTTGTTGTTTATGCCCTGAAGTCTGTTGATGGCTTCGTTGGTGGCATCAACAAGATCATCAACATCATCTGATGACATAGAATTTGAAAGGTCAAGCACAAACACGGTATCGGTTGGAACGGTGGAATAACCTACAACCTCTTTATTAGCCGCAATGGTGGAAAGGGTTGTAAGGAAGTTTTTTGTGTCGTCCAACATTTTAACGGTGCTTGGGAAGGATGAAGGCACTTCAACGAAAACCGATTTATCGGTCCAAACGCCACCTGCGTTAGCGGTGGTGAGCGGTTTGCCCTGTGTTGCTTCCAAGGGGAAATATTCCTTCCATAAATCAAGTGTGCCGTTATCGGCCACACGGTTATAATAACCGTTTTTGACCTGAGCTGCTGCAGCTGTGAGAGGTACATAGGTAATCACAAGGCAGAAGCAAAGGATGAAACTGAGCAATTTCTTAAAGCTGAATTTTTTCATTTTTCTTTCCTCCAATAATATATAAATGTGTTCGTGCTTTTCTTTATTCGTTTTTCTTATTTTTTATGCAGGTGCAAATTCCAATCAGGTCTTCGCCGTTTTTAAAGAACTCACATTCCGCACATTCTCTGAAGTCTGAGGGTTTACCTTTATAATACCCACATGCATCCTGCATTTTCGTCACAAAAGCAAATCCTTCTTTAGTGTATTGCGGTTTTTCGGTAAAATCAGGATAAATTGGCATAGGCTCCACTGTGGGATTGTTTTTTTCAATTTCCGCGTAGTAGCCATATCTTATTTCAAACGTATTGCCCTCTATATTTAAAACTTTATAAAGAGCTCCCTCAAAAATCGAATCCGCCAAGTTGGTATCCTGTGAAAAGAGGGTACCTAACATTTTGACTCCTTTCCGCTTTGGCAAAACAAAAAGATTGCCAACTTTCTTTGATTACAATGAAAGTATAGCAATCTTTTAAAAATTTCGGTACTACCAAAAAACAAATTTTTAGGTCATTTTTTTTAAAGTTAATATATCCTTTTTTGCAATTTAAGGTTATAAAAACGCAGCAAATTCATCACGGCCCACACCCGTTTTTTCCGACACAACACGAATTGCTTGTTTAACACCTGAAAGCGAAATATGAAGTTTTTCAGCAATCTCACTGTTTTGCATTCCGAAAGAAGCCAGTTTTGCCACTTCTCTTTCTCGCGGTGATAGAGTGGTGATAAGAGTTTTACCACGCACACTGCCGCTCAGCTTCGACCAACCTGCATTATAGGTTTTATAGAGTAATTTAACCTCTTGCCACGCCTTAGCATCAACAGCGCAAAGACGCTGCTCTAAAAGTGCGCCAACCGTTCGGCAATATTCTGCCAAAAAGCCGTAAAGCTTATCAGGTAAGGCAAGCTTAATAGCTCGGTCAATGTGTCTTGTTGCCTGAGTGTCATTGCCTGCCGCGTGATAAACGGCGGCGCAGGTCATTCGAATATACATTTCCGCTATAATGGATTTATCAGCCATAGCCTGGGAAATCATAGGCTCTAAGGTGTAAGGAATCATTGTTAAAAGGGATAATCCCTTTACACCCTGCATCTCCATTTGCTTTGTGGCAACGGCAAAACCTGCGGCATAAAGATACTTCGCATAATAAACCTTTGCGGCAGGCAGAGAGTCCCTATGAAGGGGTTCAAAGTTCCCTATTTTAAACCAATCGGGAAATGATGTAACATCATAAAGAATACTGTCAACAGCAGTAATAGAAAAAAGGGCTATATCACGGTCATTATCGTTTTTAATAGGCGCTTCAACAATGTGTCTTTTTGCCTTTCGCCACATCATAAGGTCGCCTCGCCAAATGGCGCAAAGGGCCAAAAGCATTCCCGCGGAAATAACGGCGTAAAAGCCTGAATGCTTATTTAAAAGGTAATTTGCACTTTCATAAACCTTATCAATTTCTCCCCTTGAATAGGCAATTTCCGCTTCAAAAAGCACCTGTGCCTCGTGATTATCAAAAAGCTTCTCAACACATTCATCAGCAGTTCCGGGAGTACTGTAAAGGTCACTCATATAAAGAAACGGCGTCTTCCTCGGCAAGGGCATTGGCGCGCTTAACCGCTCGGCTTCCTCCAAGCGACCGATTTTTGTACGTCCGTCAATAGGGCGAGTGGCATTTTTAGGAATCATCCAATCTCTGCCAAATCGAACTGCGCCCTCAATTTTTCCCTTTGAACATAAAACCTGAATTCTTCTTGCTGAAATACCCCAAGCCTCGGCAATTTGGGAAATTTTTAAATATTCCATACTGCACCTCGAAAAGCTAAATATTGTTCGTTATAACGCACTTACTTTATTCGTCATTACGAATATTATAATATTCGTTTTGGCGAATTTTGTCAAGAGGCTTTCATAAATTTTTCCTAAAATTTTATAAAATAGAAATCACCCGAAGTTTTAAAACTTCAGGTGATTTAATTTTAATCACAGCAGGGGTCCTGCTTTTTTGCCTTTTTGGGCTTATCAGCGGCGGGTGTGTTATCGCCAAGTCCCGTTGTTTCGGAAAACACAACATTTGCCTTGGTCATATCAACCGCATCGGTGGGAACGATAATTTTCGAAGCGGTGCCGTTTGACATTGAAATCAGCGCTTCATATTTTTTAAGCTCCAAAACAGCTGCATCAGCGCCTGCCGCTTTAAGAGCGGCAAGACCATCGGCCTCGGCCTGTTTTGCAAGTAAAATAGCCTTGGCTTCACCCTCGGCTCTTGCAATGCGGGCATCTCTTTCACCTTCGGCGGCCAAAATCATAGCCTGCTTATCACCCTCAGCACGGGTAATAACTGCAGCCTTGTGACCTTCGGCCTCAAGCAAAGTTTCACGTCTGTCACGCTCTGCCTTCATCTGCTTTTCCATTGCGTTTTGAATTTCAGAAGGAGGAATAATGTTTTTAAGCTCAACACGGTTAACCTTAATTCCCCACTGGTCGGTTGCCGAATCAAGAATTTCGGTCATTTTTCCGTTGATGGTGTCACGGGAGGTTAAGGTGTCATCAAGTTCAAGCTCACCAACAATGTTACGAAGTGTGGTGGCAGTAAGGTTTGAAAGAGCACTTATGGGATTAACCGCACCATAAGTGAAAAGCATTGCATCAAACACCTTGAAATAAACCACGGTGTCAATTTGCATTGTAACATTATCCTTGGTGATAACGGGTTGAGGTGGTGAATCAAGCACCTGTTCCTTTAAGGTTACCTTTTTGGCAACACGGTCGATAACAGGGATAAGGAAATGAAGACCTGCACCCCAAGTAGTTTGATATTTACCAAGTCGCTCAATAACAAATTCGGTTGCCTGAGGAACAACGCGAAGGCACGAAATGATAAGAACCAAAAGCAAAGCTGCAATAATAAATCCCATAAAAACATCTCCTTTAATATTTGTTTATTATATTATACCACAAAATTAGAACAAAGTAAAGTAATGTGTTCTATTTTACTTGCCGAAGGTAACACATCGTTCCAAAAAAATAGCAGACACTTTCAGCGACTGCATTTTTTTGGTGCGGGGACAGGACTTGATCCTGCCTTGCCCTCTTGCGGTGACTGTTTCATTTCTATAAGTTGCGCTGATTTCGATATCCTCGTATTACTTTTTGCTTTGCTTCTTTTCCAAATATAAAACAACGCCAAAAATAATTAACGCAATAGGTCCCACAATCCATACCATATTAAACAACCAATCAGGAATGATAGACGGATATATTTCCCAAACAATACCGATTGCACTAATAACAATCAAAAGCACTAAGTCGATTGTTTTAATGATTTTCATTTCACGTTCTCCTTGGCGGTGTTGATGGAAGAAATCAGAATCCGTTTGACCTCAGTACAGTTATCAAGCAGGGATTTATCGTTATAATATCCGCTTTCCAAAAGCAGTTCAATCCAATACTCGCTTTCGGAACATTCTTTTAAAGCAATTTGCAGTTTTGCTACAAAATCAGCCTTCCCGTGAGCATAAAATGCTTCTCGGATATTTGCGCCGATACTTGTCCCCGAACGTAAAAATTGGTTAATAAGTGCACTTTCGCATTTTACATTTCTCAACTCTTTACATACTTTTATTACATCAAGTGCAAACGTTTTAGATTTTATCATTAAAGGACTTTCTTTCATCGAAATCACCTCTTATTTTATTATACTCTAAAAAGTGAAAAACGCAAGGCGAAGCCTTGCACAATACTTCTTCACTATTCACTATTACTTATTACTTCCAAAAATCCTCTGTATAGAAGCGTAGAGAATAGTGAAAAGTGAAGAGTGAAAAAGTAAAATCCCCATTCTTACGAATGAGGATTTTTGGTTGCGGGGACAGGACTTGAACCTGCGACCTCCGGGTTATGAGCCCGACGAGCTACCAGCTGCTCTACCCCGCGATATTTTGTTTTTTCTTTCGAGTGCTAAATTATTATACATTATATATAAGCATTTTGCAAGCCCTTTTTTGAAATTTTCTTTAAAAATTTATCGACATTATTTTTATATGCAAGAATTTTGCATAAATACCCGTTAAAACCGCTAAATTATGCATT
>JAFTPI010000075.1 GCA_017463345.1 Clostridia bacterium
CCTTGAGTATTTAGGTAATTTCCCCTTTTTGCGGGAGCGCCAAGGGCGGATTCTATAAACGCGGCATAATCCCCATCAGGCACAAAGCAAATGTCCTGACTGTCGGACTTTCGGCAGGTTTTAAGGCCGTGTCTTTCGGCAACCTCCCTGGCCTCAGCCTTGGTAAGGTCACCCAGAGGGAAAACTGCACGACTCAGCTGCTCCTGAGAGAGGGAATAAAGCATATAAGTCTGGTCTTTGGTTTGGTCCTTTGCCTTTAAAAGGAGCGTTCTGCCCGTGGCGCTATCATAGGTCAGCCGAGCATAATGCCCCGTTGCAATTTTTACTGCATTAACGCTTTCCATAAGTTCCATCATTTTGCCAAACTTAATTTGCTTGTTGCAAACCGTGCAGGGATTTGGGGTGAGACCGTTTAGATAATCGCTAATGAATTCCTTAATAACGCTGTTTTTAAACTCCTCCCGCAAATCGAAAACATAGTGAGGGATTTTAAGCTGTTCGCAAACGCTTTTGGCATCGGCAATATCGGTAGAGATTTCTCCCTTTTTATCATAAAGCCTGAGGGTTGCGCCGAGAATTTCTAAGTCTTGTTCCTTTAAAATCGCCGCTACGGCAGAGGAATCGACACCGCCGCTTAAGGCCACCATTATTTTATCCAACGCTTTACCCTCCCCTTGCCTTTCGTTTTCTTTTTACATTATACTTGCTTTTTTTGCTTTTTTCAAGCCTCCATTGCCTCTATAACCTCTTTGGCCAGAAAAGCCACAATTTCCTCAAGGCTCATTTCCTTATCAAAGCCCACACCCTCGGCCAATTTCAGCGCCTCGACAATTTCGTTTCTTACATCCTCCTCGCTTACATTATTGTTAAGTGCCACAGCTTTAAACACATTTTGTTCCATTTTGGTTTCCTCCTTTTTCTACATATTATCACACACACCTTGTCGAAAAAGCGAAAAGGTTGTCGGCAAACGAAAAGTTTTTTGGCATTTTCACATTTGTTGGCAGGTGCTTTTATCGGTTATAAAATAACTGAACTTCGTAATGATTATTTGCTTTCCATCGGTTGTAGTATTACCGATAAATACACCTATATTAAAGACATGGGGTATAAATATTTTAACAAGCGTGACTAATAAAATGTAAAACACCCTGTCTTTTTAGACAGGGTGTTTTGTTATTTAAGTAACGCTTTTTTCAGGCGAATGTCATCGCCTGCAAACTGTTTAACATCATAATGCCCCACAAGGCGCGAACAAATACGGGGATTGTATACGTTTTTTATCTCCTCAATGGTTAGATTTGTGCTGAGGATTGTGGATTTACCCTTTAAAATTCGGGTGTTTATAATGTTATAAACCGTGCTCTGGGTAAACTGTGTTGAAAACTCGGTGCCTAAATCGTCAATAACAAGAAGGTCACAGTTTAGCACGGTGTCAAGGAAATCCTCACTGCCGCTATAAGCGAAATGTTCCTTTTCAATGCGGTCAAAAAGGGTGCCTGCAGGAGAATAAACCGCCTCGTAACCCTTTGACATCACCTCATTTACAATAGCAAGGGATAAGTGAGTTTTACCAAGACCTGCCTCTCCTAAAAACAAAAGATTTTTTGGCTCTTTGCCGAAATCATTTGCAAATTCCACACAGGATTTAAAAATCTGGGTCATTCGTTTTTTAGGAGTAACCCCGTTTTCGGTTTTATCGGAATAAAAATCAAGGGAAAAGCTTTCAAAGGTGCTGTCTTTCAGCGGCATTTCACTGCCCAGCTCCTCTGACATTAAAGCGCGGGCGCGAAATTTAACACACTCGCAAAACTTGCCGCCAACTTTACCCTCATCCTTGCAAACAGGGCATTCGGGGACAGGTTCAAAAAGGTTTGCCTTTTTAAAGATTTCCTGCTTTTCCGCTGACAGTTTATCCGCAACGCTTCTTATTTCTTCCATTTTTGCCTTGTTTCCGCTAAGGGCAGCCAGGGCAAGACCTGCGCCGTTTCTTGAAATCTCAAGGTCAATTTCACTGAGCCTTGGGTTTTCTTCATAAACCCTTTCCTTTTGCGCCTCGAAAAGGGCAAGAGAAGCCTTCCTCTTTGCCTTTAAATTATCAAGGGCGGCTATGTAATATTTATTAACTGACATTTAAATTAGTCCTCCGAATTAAGCTTCGCTAAAAACGCTACCATATCATCACTCATGCCGCTCTTTTTGGGTACAACACCAGTTTTGGTTTCTTCAACCGTTTTGTAACCCTCTTTGTGCCATTTTGAAAGCACCTTTTTCATGTAAGGCAGGGAAAATTTACCCGTTGCATCAACACAAACATCAAAGGCAGCCTTAATCATTTCACGGGAAAAGCCCCAGTCATTTACAAACAAATCGCAGGCTTCCCTTTCCTTGGTGCTGGGGTTGCGCTTTTCAATGCCGCAAACGGCAGTGAGCATTCGCCAAGCCGTTTCCTGGCGGTTTAAAAGGGCAATTCGCTCCTCCGCCTCGGCAATAGTTGTAACCGAATTATCTGCCCAATCAAGGCAGGTTTTTTCAATTTCTCTAATGCTGCATTTTCCCTTTTGGGCGCTGTACTGCGCCGCCATTAAAATGAGGGAAACATCAACCCCTGCATCATCAAGCAGCCATAAAAGTGTTGCGCTTTCGTTTTCACTAAGTGGGCGAGCAAACTTCATTTGCGCCTCGCTTAAAAGGAAGCGCACCTTCTCACTTTCTGCACCGCGGCGGGCAATTTCCGCCCTTGTGGGCTTAACAGCCTTGGCGCGAACGGTCTTGACCGCTTTTTCTTCCCTTACAGCCTCTTTTTTCTGTTCACTGCCGATGACCCCTGCGCTCACCCAATAATCAAGGCAGTCGCAAACATCGAAAACATCCATTTTGAAAAATTCGGCAATGGTTTCGGGGGAGATTTCCCTTTCAGGATTGCGCAAAACAAAAAGGAGAACGCGCACCGCATCAGATGATGCCAGTTTAAGGTGCTTGTCTGCAAGAGAGCAGGGCACGGCAAAAAAGGGCATAAGCGCGGCAGGATTTATGAAATAACCCATTTTGATTTCTCCTTTCACATTTTGTATCTTATATTCTAACACAACAAAATTATTTTGTAAACCTTGAAAAATTACTTATATATGTTAAAATAAATATTAGTAAATTAAATTAGTATGCTTTGGAGGAATTTATTATGGCAATTTTAGTTACAGGCGGCGCAGGCTACATTGGCTCACACACCTGCGTTGAGCTTTTAAACGCAGGAAAGGATGTTGTTGTTATTGACAATCTTGATAACAGCAGCGCCGAGGCCCTTTCCCGCGTTGAAAAAATCACAGGCAAAAAAATCACCTTTTACGAAAAGGATGTAAGAGATGAAGCCGCCCTTAGAGAAATTTTTTCTAGAGAAAAAATTGAGGCGGTCATTCACTTTGCAGGCCTTAAGGCGGTTGGCGAAAGCGTGGCAAAGCCTGTGCTTTACTATGACAATAACCTTATCTCCACCCTGAGATTACTAGAGGTTATGGCCGAATTCGGGGTTAAGAAAATTGTCTTTTCCTCCTCTGCCACCGTTTACGGCACCTCTAAGGATATGCCTATAAAAGAGCACAGCCCACTTGGCGCCATTAACCCTTACGGCAGAACAAAACTGTTTATTGAGGAAATGCTCCGCGACCTTTTCGTGGCAGATAACACCTGGTCCATTGCCCTGCTTCGCTATTTTAACCCCATCGGTGCCCACAAAAGCGGCACCATTGGTGAGGACCCCAAGGGCATTCCCAACAACTTAATGCCCTATATTTCTCAGGTTGCGGTTGGAAAGCTAGAAAAATTAAACGTTTTCGGTGATGATTATAACACAGTGGATGGCACAGGTGTTCGTGATTATATTCATGTTGTTGACCTTGCAAAGGGTCATGTTTGCGCCATAAATTGGGTGCTTAGTAACCTTGGCTGCGAGGCATTTAACCTTGGCACGGGCAACGGGGTTAGCGTTTTAGAGCTTAAAAATGCCTTCGAAAAGGCATCGGGCGTTACCATTCCCTTTGTTATTGCTCCCCGCCGCCCGGGTGACCTTGATGCGGTTTATGCTAACCCAGAAAAGGCAAAGGAAGTGCTGGGCTGGCA
>JAFTPI010000018.1 GCA_017463345.1 Clostridia bacterium
TATGCAAGGAAAGCCTTAACCGAAAATGGGATTTTGCCATATTATATGTATCGGCAGAGCAAAACGGTTGGTAATCTTGAAAATGTGGGCTATGCCAAAAAGGGCTATGAAAGCCTTTATAATGTTTATATTATGGATGAAACCCACACGATTTTAGGCGTTGGTGCTTCGGCTGTAACCAAGCTTAAAAGTCCAAATGGCCCCGAAATTTCCCGAATTTTCAACTTCAAGTACCCCTATGAATATATTTCTCGTTACGATGAATTGGCGGCGAGGAAAAAGGGAATAGCCGAGTTTTATGAGCAACATGGCGGGTGACTTGAAAGAAATCAATTATTATGATAAAATTAAACACAGAAGGAGTGTTTTTAATGGATAACATTTTTGACAACGAAATTTTCGACAAGGCAAAAGAGGTTTTTGATGTAACCCGCAAAAAAACGGGTGAGGTGGTAAGCGCCGGTAAACAGCGCTTTGAAATTGCTACAATGGAAAACCGCCTTGAAAAGGCCTATAACGCCCTTGGTAAGGCAGCCTATAAGGCAATTGAGGCTAATGGCACCGAAAACGAGGAGTTAAAGGCTGCTGCTGCCGATATCACCACAAAAATCGCAGAGATTGAGGAGGCAAAAAAGGAGCTTGCTCAGCTTAAAAACAAGCGCATTTGCCCCAAATGCTCTATGGCAATTGAAAAAACCTCGGTTTTCTGTAATTATTGCGGTGAAAAACTGATTTATGAGGAAACCCAAGGGGAATAATATGAGTGCTTATAAAAAAGTAGGAATTCTGGTTGCCGATGATGTGGAGTATTTCCCGCTTATAAAAACTGCGGCGGAATATTCCCCAAAAGAGGAAAAGCGCCTCGGTATGCTTTGTCACAGCTTCACCCTTGAAAACGGTATTGAGGTGTTCTCTGTGCTCACAGGCATTGGCAAGGTTGCTGCTGCCGCAGGGGCAGTTTTGCTTGCAAACGAGGGCTGTGAGGCAGTTTTTAACTTCGGCTTTTCAGGGGCAATTTCAAGGGTAAAAAAAGGCGAGCTAGTTCTTGGCACAGGTTTTTTTGAGCACGATTTTGATTTAACCCCCATTGGTTATGAGCCCTGCCAAAAAAAGAGAAACTGCGACCCCGTTTTAAATGCCGATGAATTTTTGCTGGGCGAATTTAAAAAACATTTTGCAGGGATTTTCGAAGGCGTTTTTGCTACGGGTGACTGCTTTGTAAGCAATTCGGCCCTTCGTGATAAACTCCGTGATGATTACGGCGCTATTGCCTGTGATATGGAAACTGCCGCCGTATGTGATGTTTGCAAAATGGCGGGAATTCCCTTCGTTTCCCTCCGCCAAATTTCCGATGATGCAGGGGACAGTGCCTCTGATATTTATCGTGAAACTATTTCGGTAAGCGATGTGTCAATGTCACTTGCCACCCTTAAAGTTTTAAAAGGACTGTAATTTTTTATGGAACAAAAGAAAAGAAAACACCAAAGCTTTGAATATGGCGCCGCAATTTTGGTTATTGCCACAATGCTTGTTAAGGTTATCGGCGCAGTGTTCAAAATCCCCCTAAGTTCCCTTATCGGCACACTTGGCTTTGGTTATTTTTCCTCGGCTTACGATTTGTTTTTGCCGATTTATTCTCTTGCAATGGCGGGTCTTCCCATTGCAATTTCAAGAATGGTTGCGGAAAATGTTGCCAAAAAAAGGTTTAACGATGTAAAACAAACCCTGCGTATTTCCCGCATTGCCTTTCTTGTAACGGGTGCTGTTGGATTTGTTATTATGGCAATTGCCACCGTTGTTTTCTTTAAAATTACGGGGGACGGCAGAACTCTTCCCTCAATTCTTGTAATTGCCCCGTCAATTCTTTTTTGCTGTGTAATGTCGGTTTACCGCGGTTACTATGAGGGTATGCGAAATATGACCCCCACCGCCGTTTCCAACATTATTGAAGCCCTTGGAAAGTTAATTCTCGGTCTCGGCTTTGCCTGGGCAGTTATAAAACTTAGGGGCGATCTTTCCCCCGAAACCGCATCTCTTGCTGCGGCAGGCGCAATGCTCGGTATAACCGTTGGCACCGCCCTTGGCGCACTTTACCTTGTGATTAAGTTTAAAAGGGATAACGGCCTTGTTACAAGTGAGGAGTATGCCGATTCACCCGAAGCCATTTCAGGAAAATCAACCCTTAAACTTCTTGTAACCATTGCCATTCCAATTGCTCTTGGTTCTTTGGCACAGAATGTGGCCTCCCTTGTGGATGTAACAATGGTTAAGGGCCTTATTGCTGAGGATGCCGAGGGTGTCAGAGCAATTTATTCTTCCCTTATCGGCAGTGATATTGTCACCGATGCCGATGTTGCAAACTTCCTTTACGGAGTTCGCGGTCAGGCATTTACCCTTTTTAACCTTGTGCCTACAATTACCTCGGTTATGGGGGTTAGCGCACTGCCTGTGCTTGCAACCTCATGGACAAACAGGGATATGGGTGAGGTTAAAAAGAATATGAGCAGCATAGTTAAGCTCACAAGCCTTATCGCCCTGCCCGCAGGTCTTGGCCTTGCCTTTTTGGGCGGCCCTGTGATGAACCTTATTTACGGTACGCAGGAAGCTGTTTTGGTGGGTGGACCAATGCTCACCGTTTTCGGTGTTGCGGCTGTTTTCTCGGGTCTTGCAATGCCCCTTACAAATATGCTTCAGGCAATAGGAAAACAGGCCGTGCCGGTTATTAACATTGCCATTGGCGCTGTCATTAAAATTGTGGTTAATTTCCTCCTTGTGGGAAATCCCGAAATCAACATTTTAGGCTCGGCAATAGGAACCCTTTGCTGTTATTTGTATATTGCGCTGGCAAACTTTGTTTGCCTTGTCAGGTTTACAAAAATTATGCCTCGAATGTTGCAAAGCTTTGTTAAACCCTTGGCTGCTGCCCTTTGCTGCGGAGTGGCTGCCCTTGGTGTCAGCACTCTTTTAAAGGGCTCAAAATTGTCAACAATTTTAGCTGTTTTAGTGGCTGCAGTGATTTATTTTGTGGTGCTTATTGCGCTTCGCGGAATTGAAAAAGAGGATGTTCTCGCCTTCCCGAAGGGTGAAAAGATAAGTAAAATTCTTGAAAAGCTTCATATAATACACTAATATTTGTAAAAAACTCATTAAAATTTGCTCAAAATTTCGCCTTTTTGTAAAAAATAACAAAAAGATATTGATTTTTGTGATAAATTATGGTAAATATATTATGTACGATTTATTTAATCGCATGGACTGACGATAGGGTGTCGTCAACAAAATAAACGGAGGTAACTCGAAAATGAACAAAACAGAATTAGTTGCAGCAATTGCAGAAAAATCCGGTCTTTCCAAGAAGGACGCTGACAAGGCTCTCGCAGCAGTTTTAGCATCCGTTGAAGAAGCTCTCGTTAAGGGCGAAAAGGTTCAGCTTATTGGCTTTGGTACTTTCGAAGTTCGCGCTCGTGAAGCAAGAACCGGTATCAACCCCAGAACTAAAGAGACCATCAAAATTGCAGCTACCAAAATCCCCGCTTTCAAAGCAGGCGCAGCTCTTAAAGATAAGGTTGCAAAATAAGAAACCAAAGAATTTAAGGCCGTCCAATTTGGGCGGCTTTGAGTTTTTTATGACAGGAATTTTAGTTTATGAGATTAGATAAATTTTTAAAGGTGTCAAGGGTTATTAAGCGCCGCACCGTTGCAAATGAGGCCTGCGATGCAGGGCGTGTCACGGTTAACGGCAAGGTTGCCCGCGCTTCCTATGATGTTAAGGTTGGCGATGTGGTGGAAATCACTTTTGGCACAAGAACGGTTAAATTTGAAATTTTGCAGGTTTGCGATGTGATTAAAAAGGAAGACGCCTCCAACCTGTGCAGAATAATTGAATAAAAATTACCCCAAGCCAATATATTTGGTATGGGGTGATTTTTTTGTCTGAAAATTACGATAAGGCTCACAACCTGATTTTAGAGGACCGAAAGAAACTAACGCTTACAGGTGTTATAAGTGTTGATAATTTTGATGATAATTCCGTAATTTTAAAAACCAACCTAGGAACATTAAGTATTAGAGGCGAGGGACTGAACATTTCTGAATTCAGCGTTCAAAGCGGTCAGGCGGCGGTGCTTGGTAATGTTTTCGCCCTTGTTTACACAAATGACAGTGCCGGCGGCGGATTTTTTTCGAGGCTTTTTAAATAATGTGGGAAATTGATGTTGCCGAGCAAACCGTAAGCTTTTTCATAAGCCTTGCCTTGGGCGGCTTTTTTTGTCTTTTTTACGACCTGTTTAGGGCGGCAAGGCGGGTGCACACCTTCACCTTTCTTTGGGTTTTTGTTTCGGATATTCTTTTCTTCGCCGTTTGCGCCGTTGTTACCTTTTGCTTCCTTTTAAGCCTTACTGAGGGGGTTATTAGGGGATATTTTATTTTTGGAATTTTACTGGGCTTTTCGGCGGTGTTTTTCAGCATTTCCCGTTTTTCCCTAAAGGGATTAACGGCCGTTTTGAGGGCAATTATAGCCCTTAAAAGAAGAATAAAAAATTTTTGTGGGCGCAAAAATACCCAAATAAAGAAATTTTTTAAAAATAAAAGGGAAAAAAGATTAAAAAAGGCTTGAAACAAGGGACAAAAGTGTTGTATACTTACAAGTAGTAATATTGTGAAGGGAAGAAGTATAAATGGCAGGCAAACAAAAAAACAAAAGTTTAGTGCTTCGCTTTGTTGTGCTTGCTGTTTGCGGATATATGATTTTTTCTCTTTGCACTTTATGGGGAGAACTTGTTAACAGTTTGGCAACATCACAAATGCTTAGCGAACAAAGGGATGAAAAGCAGGCGCAAATCAGCGAACTTAGAACCCTGCTTGAAGCCGGCGATGAAGAACAAATTGTGGAAAAAGCCGCGAGAGAACGCCTTGGTTATGTCTATGCTAACGAGCAGGTTTTCATTGATATATCCGGAAACTGAACGGGTGTATTAGACATTTGAGGAGGAAGTATTCACTTTATGCAACTTGAGGTAGGACAGTTAGTCGAAGGCAAAATCACAGGCATCACCAATTTCGGCGTTTTCGTTGAGTTTTTAGATGGTAAAACGGGAATGGTACATATTTCCGAGGTGGCACAAACCTATGTCAGCGACATTCGCCAGCACGTTAAAGAGGGCGACACCGTTAAGATGAAAATTCTCACCATTGCCGACAACGGTAAGATCAGCCTGAGCATTAAAAAGGCAATGGAGCCTCAAAAGCGCCAGGGCAGGGGAGAATTCCGCAGAGAAAACCGCTCAGAGGCCAAAAACACCATCGACCCTTCTTACACCTGGACACCAAAAAAAAGCGAGCCTGCCTCCTTTGAGGATATGATGAATAAATTCAAGCAGACAAGCGATGAAAAATTTTCCGATTTAAAACGCAAGAACCCCGAGGTTAAGCGCACAAAGCGCGGTGCGGGTGTAAGATAAATTTTAAAACTGATATTAGCGGCGCCGCGTCATAAATCGCAGTTTATGAAGCGGTGCTTTTTTTAAAAAAGGATGGAAAAAATGAAGGAGATAAATGTGAGCCTTGTGCGTGACACCGTGGCAGAGCTTTGCATTGAGGCAAATAAAAGCCTGCCGAGCGATATTGTCAGCACAATTGAAAAAGCGCAAGGCAGTGAGAAAAATCTTTTGGCTAAAGAAATTTTGAAGGACATTTGCAAAAACTGCGCCCTTGCCAAGGATTATGATATTCCCGTTTGCCAGGACACAGGCATGGCGGTGGTTTTTCTTAAAATCGGTCAGGATGTGCATTTTGTGGGCGGCAGCTTAAATGATGCCGTTAACGAGGGTGTTAAAATAGGCTATGAAAAGGGTCTTCTTCGAAAATCGGTGGTTTTAGACCCACTTAACCGTGTGAACACAAACGATAACACCCCCGCAGTTATCCACTTGGAGATTGTTGATGGCGAGAATGTGGAAATAACCGTTGCGCCAAAGGGCTTCGGCAGCGAGAATATGAGCAAAATTTATATGCTCACCCCCTTTGATGGTAGGCAAGGTGTTATAGACAGCGTTCTTGACTGTGTAAAAAAAGCATCTGGCAACCCCTGCCCGCCCATTGTTGTGGGTGTTGGCATTGGTGGCGATTTTGAGCAGTGCGCACTCCTTTCAAAAAAGGCCCTTTTAAGGGATGTTCAAAAGCGAAACGCAGACCCTTATTATGGAGCGCTTGAAACCGAGCTTTTAGAAAAAATAAACCAACTTGGCATTGGCCCCCAGGGCTTTGGTGGAAGCACCACCGCTCTTGCCGTTAATATTGAAACGGCATCCACCCACATTGCAGGGCTTCCTGTGGCTGTTAACATTGGTTGCCATGTAACCCGACACAAAACAAAAAGGATTTAAAACAAATGGAAAAAATTAAAATGGTTGCCCCCTGCATTTTCGGTATTGAGGGCATTGCGGCAGATGAACTTAGAAGAATGGGCTGCGAAAATGTTACCGCAGAAAACGGCAGGGTGCTTTTTGAGGGCGATGCCAACATTCTTGCCCGTGCAAACATAAATTCCCGCTTTTCAGAGCGAATTTTAATAAATATGGGCGAATTCACCGCCACCGATTTTACCACCCTTTTTGACAGCGTTAAGGCGCTACAGTGGGAAAATTATATCGGCAAAGAGGATGCCTTTCCCGTGACGGGCTACAGCATAAATTCTGCCCTTCACAGCATTCCCGACTGCCAGTCCATCATTAAAAAGGCAGTTGTTGAAAGACTTAAGTCTAAATATGGGATTTCCTGGTTTAATGAAACAGGTCCTGAATATAAAATCAAGTTTTCTATTCTTAAAGATAAGGTAACCTTGATGATTGATACCTCGGGTGAGGGGCTTCATAAAAGGGGCTATAGGCGCAGTTCTAATGATGCCCCTTTAAAGGAGACCCTTGCTGCCGCCCTTTGTGATACGGCGCGAATTTTCCCCGATACAGCCCTTTTAGACCCCTTTTGCGGCTCGGGCACCATTCTTATAGAGGGTGCTATGATGGCGGCAAAAATTGCCCCGGGACTTAGAAGATTTTTTGCGGCAGAGCGTTTTTCGGCAATTCCTCAGACCGCGTGGCAACAAGAAAGAATGAGGGCGCAGGATAATATTTTGCACAACATTGAATTCACTGCCACAGGCTTTGATATTGATAAAAGCTGTGTTGAACTCACACTTGCCAATGCTGCAAAGGCAGGGGTTAAAAATTATGTTAAGGCAACTGTCAGGGACATTAAGGATTTTACACCCCCTGAGGGAAGGTGTCAGATTATAACCAACCCGCCTTATGGTGAGCGCCTTTTAGATGTTCAGGCGGCTGAGGCCCTTTATAAAACAATGGGGCAGCGCTTTACAAGGGGTAGTGGTCAAAAATACTGTATCATAAGTCCCCACGATGAATTTGAAAAGTTCTTTGGCGACACAGCTGATAAGCGGCGCAAGCTTTATAACGGAATGATAAAATGTCAGGCGTTTTTGTATTTTAAAAACAAGGAGAAATTTTAAAATGAGGTATATTTTTATAATTAACCCCACAGCAGGTAAGGGAAAGGGCCCCGAAAGCCTGCCTCCTATGATAAAAAAAGCCTTTGAAAAAAGGGAAGAGGATTATAAAATCATCATCACCAAGCACGCAGGTGATGCCGAGATTGCCGCAAAGAATGAGGCAATGTCAGGCGATGAGGTTTGCATTTTTGCCTGCGGAGGAGAGGGAACCTGTTTTGAAACGGTTAACGGCATTGTAGGCTTCGATAATGTAACTCTTGGCGTTTTGCCCTGCGGCTCTGCTAACGACTTTTTAAAGTTTTTCGGCGGTAAGGATGAATTTTTAAATCTTGATAACCAGCTTGAAGGTAGTGATATTTACCTTGATTTAATAAAGGCCAACGATTTTTATTCCATAAACCAGTGCTCGGTTGGAATGGATGCAATGGTTGCCGATGATATGAAGCTGTTTAAAAAACTACCCTTAGTTTCGGGTCCGATGGCTTATAATATGGCTGTTGTTAAAACCTTTTTAAGAAAACTTGGCATTAGTATAAGAATTA
>JAFTPI010000076.1 GCA_017463345.1 Clostridia bacterium
AACAAAAAATAAAATTATTACCGAGAGGAACATTTTAAAATGGCTAAAATGTGGGCCGGCAGAACTGACGGCGTAACCGAAAAAATCGCTGACGATTTTAATTCATCCATCCATTTTGACAGCCGAATGGCAAGCCAGGATATTCAGGGCAGTATGGCGCACGCCGCAATGCTTGCCGCAAAAGGTATAATTTCAAATGACGAGGCCGACACACTCATTGTCGGCCTTGAAGCCATTTTAAATGACCTGATAAGCGGCGATTTAAAAATTGATTTAACCTGTGAGGACATTCATATGTTCATTGAACAGGAACTTACCTCCCGCCTTGGTGATGTGGGTAAAAAACTGCACACCGCAAGGAGCAGAAACGATCAGGTTGCCCTTGACATAAGAATGTATTTAAGGGAAGAAACCGATGAAATAAGCTGCCTTGTTAAAAAGCTTATTGCCGCTGTTGTTAATCAGGCAGAAAAGAACAAGGGCGTCATTATGCCGGGCTACACCCATCTTCAAAGGGCGCAGCCTATAACCTTTGGTCACCATTTAATGGCCTATGCCTTTATGCTGCTCCGCGATTTGGACAGGCTCTCTGACACAAGGAAAAGAATGAACATAAGCCCCATAGGCTGTTGTGCCCTTGCCGGCACCACCTATGACACCGATAGATATTTCGAGGCCGAAAAACTGGGCTTTGACGGCATTTGTTTAAACTCTCTTGACGGTGTTTCGGATAGAGATTTTGTTGCTGAACTGGGCTCTGCTCTTTCCATTTTAATGATGCACCTGTCCCGCTTCAGCGAGGAAATCATTTTGTGGTCAAGCTGGGAATTTAAGTTTATTGAGTTATCCGATGCCTACACAACAGGCTCCTCAATTATGCCCCAAAAGAAAAATCCCGATATGGCAGAGCTTGTTCGCGGTAAAACGGGCAGGGTTTACGGTAATTTGATGTCCATTTTAACGGTTTTAAAGGGTCTGCCCCTTGCCTACAACAAGGATATGCAGGAGGATAAAGAGGGCATTTTCGACACCTGCGACACGGTTAAAATGTGCCTTAAGGTTCTCACTGGTATGATTTCAACCCTTACCGTTTGCGAGGATAATATGAAAGCAGCGGCAGGCAAGGGCTTTATCAACGCCACCGACCTTGCCGACTATCTCGTTAAAAAGGGCCTGCCCTTTAGAACAGCCTATAAAATTTCGGGTGAAATTGTGGCGCAGTGTATAAAGGAAAATAAAATCCTTGAAACACTGACCCTAGCGGAATATAAAAAACACAGCAATTTGTTCGAAGAGGATTTGTACAGTGAAATTTCCCTTGAAGCCTGTGTTGCAAAGCGCATTTCCAAGGGCGGCACCTCGGTTAAATCGGTCGAGGAACAAATTGAGGCAGTAAAGGAAAAAATAAAGTAATGACAAAGGTTTTTATTGATGGCAGTGCAGGCACCACAGGCCTTCGCATTCACGACCGTTTAAAAAACAGAAACGATATTGAGCTTATTACCTTAAGTGATGAGCTGAGAAAGGATACGGCGGCAAGAAAGGAAGCGCTGAACAGCGCCGATATTGCCTTTTTATGCCTGCCCGATGCCGCGGCAATTGAGGCGGTGAGCCTTGTGGAAAACAACCACACCGCAATTATTGACACATCAACCGCCCACCGAACAAACGAGGCTTGGGCTTATGGTTTTAGCGAGCTTAAGGGTTATTTTGAAAAAATCAAAAATTCAAAACGCATTGCAAACCCAGGTTGTCACGCAAGCGGCTTTATAGCCCTTGTAAAGCCCCTTGTTGATGAGGGCTTTTTAAAAAACGACACCGCCCTTTCCTGCTGGTCCCTTACAGGCTATTCGGGTGGCGGCAAGAAAATGATTGCCGAATATGAGGCGGAAAATCGCCCCGTGCTTTTAAATGCACCGAGGCAATATGGGTTAAGCCAAGAGCACAAGCACCTAAAGGAAATGGTTAAAATTTCTGGCGTTACCACTGCCCCTGCTTTTTGCCCCATTGTTGCCCCTTTTTACAGTGGTATGCAGGTGTGTGTTCCCCTTTTTAAAAAGGATATTAAGGGCGACATTTGCGATATTAAAAACATTTACAAAAATTATTATAAAAGCGGTCTTGTCCACTTTGCAGATAACGCCGATGACGGCGGTTTCTTATCCGCTGCCAAATATAGCGGCCGCGATGATATGCTGCTCACCCTTTCGGGAAACGAGGAGAGAATTATCCTCACCGCAATTTATGATAATTTAGGCAAAGGCGCTTCGGGCGCCGCCATTCAGAATATGAACATTCTGCTGGGTGCGAAACAAAACACAGGTCTTGTGGAGGAATAGGAAAAATGAACATTATTAAGGGCGGCGTGTGTGCCGCCAAGGGCTTTATGGCAAACGGAATTCATTGCGGAATAAGAAAAAATCAGTCTAAAAAGGATTTGGCTCTTATCGTTAGCGACACCCCTGCCACAGCCGCCGCAGTTTACACAACAAATCTTGTTAAGGGCGCACCCCTTTTGGTTACTAAAAAGCACATTGAAAACGGCATAGCAAGGGCGGTTATCTGCAACAGCGGAAACGCCAACACCTGTAATGCAAACGGTTGTGAGATTGCCGAGGAAATGAGCCGCCTTGTTGAAAAGGCAGTGGGTGTTAAGGCTGACGATGTTGTAGTGGCTTCAACCGGCGTTATCGGTCAACCCCTTGATTTAGAACCTATAAAAAATGGTATGCCTGAACTTGTGAAAGGGCTATCCTGTGATAACGGTTTATCCGCCGCTCAGGCGATTATGACCACCGACACGGTACATAAGGAAATTGCCGTTGAGTTTAAAATCGGCGATAAAACCTGCCGCCTTGGCGGAATTGCCAAGGGAAGCGGTATGATTCACCCCAACATGGCAACAATGCTTGTGTTTTTAACAAGTGATGTTAAAATTTCAAAAGCTATGCTGCAAAAGGCCCTTTCGGGCGACATTGCAGACACCTTTAATATGATTAGCATTGATGGTGACACCTCCACAAACGATATGGTGGTTATTCTTGCAAACGGTAAAGCAGAAAACGAAGAAATCACCGCCGAGGGTGAGGATTTTGACATCTTTATGAAGGCGCTTAACACCGTGACCGTTCACCTTTGCCGAATGATTGCAGGGGATGGCGAGGGCGCCACAAAACTGCTGGAATGCAAGGTAAGCGGTGCCGCTGATAAAGAAACTGCAAAGACAGTTGCAAAGAGCGTTATTTGCTCCTCCCTTTTAAAGGCGGCAATGTTCGGCGCCGATGCCAACTGGGGCAGAGTTCTTTGCGCTATCGGTTATTCGGGCGCTGCGGTCGACATTAACAAAATTGATGTTTCCTTTAAATCGGCAAAGGGCGAAATTGCCGTTTGCAAAATGGGAAGCGGCATAGAGTTCAGCGAGGAAAAGGCAAAAGAAATTTTGCTGGAGAGCGAAATTGAAATCCTTGTAAATCTTAATATGGGTGATTTCTGCTCCACCGCCTGGGGCTGTGACCTTACTTATGATTATGTTAAAATTAACGGTGACTATCGCACCTAAAACGGAGTTTTATTATGACTGAAAACAATTTTTCAAACCACGAACGTGCCGAGGTTTTAACCCAGGCCCTGCCCTACATTAAAAGATACAACGGCGAAATCGTTGTTATTAAATACGGCGGCAACGCAATGATTAACGAGGAACTTAAACGCCAGGTTATGGAGGATATTGTTCTTTTGTGGCTTATTGGCGTTAAGGTTGTTCTCGTTCACGGCGGCGGTCCCGAAATAACCGAAACAATGGCCAGACTCGGAAAACAGGCCAAGTTTGTTGATGGCCTCAGAGTTACCGATAAGGAAACCGTTGACATTGTTCAGATGGTTTTGGCCGGAAAGGTTAACAAAACCCTTGTTAATCTTCTCGAATCAAAGGGCGGCAAGGCAATGGGCATTTCGGGTATGGACGGAATGCTTATTGAAGCGCAAATGAAAGACGAGCGACTGGGCTTTGTAGGTAAAATCACCAATGTTAACATTGCTCCTGTTAACGACCTTTTGGAAAAGGGCTATATCCCTGTTATTTCCACCATCGGTTGCGATAAAGAGGGCAATGTTTATAACATTAACGGCGACACCGCCGCCGCCTTTGTGGCAGGTGCCCTTGGTGCCAAGCGCCTTATAATGATGACCGATATTGCAGGCATTTTAAAGGATAAGGACGACCCCAGCACCCTTATCCCCAGCGTTACAATTAAGGAAGCCGAGCAGCTTAAGAAGGACGGCATTGTTTCAGGTGGAATGATACCCAAGGTTGACTGCTGCATTGAGGCAATCTCCCACGGCGTTAAAAAGGTTATCATTATGGACGGCCGTGTTCCCCACTCAATTCTTATGGAAATTTTAACCGACGAGGGCGCCGGTACAATGGTGAGTGAAAAATAAATGAATAATATTTTTGAAATTGACAATACCTTCGTTGCCTCCACCTACAAGCGCTTCCCCCTTAACATTGTAAAGGGCAAAGGCAGCCTTGTTTATGATGAAAACGGCAAGGAATATATCGATATGGGCTCAGGTATAGGAGTTACCGCCCTTGGCATTGCCGATGAGGAGTGGATAGCCGCCGTAACAAAGCAGTTAACCTCTTTACAGCATATGTCCAACCTTTATTACACCGACCCCTGCGCTCTCTTGGCTCAAACACTGTGCGAGAAAACAGGCTTTAAAAAGGTGTTTTTTAGCAATTCGGGTGCCGAGGCAAATGAGTGCGCAATTAAGGTGGCGAGGAAATATGCACAAAACACAAAGGGTAAAGATTATTACACAATTATAACCCTTAAAAACTCCTTCCACGGCAGAACGCTGACCACTTTGGCCGCAACGGGACAGGATGTTTTCCACAGTCAGTTTACCCCCTTAACCGAGGGCTTTGTTCACGTAGATGCCAACGATATTGCCGCTTTAGAAAAAGCAGTTAAAGTTAATAAAACCGCCGCCGTTATGATAGAGTGCATTCAGGGTGAGGGCGGTGTTTTGCCCCTTGATGCAGATTATATTAAGGCCGCCCGCCGCATTTGTGATGAAAACGACTGCCTTTTGATTGTTGACGAGGTTCAAACAGGCAACGGTAGAACAGGCGAGCTTTACGCCTATATGAATTTCTGTGTTTTGCCCGATATCATTTCAACCGCAAAGGGTCTTGGCGGTGGCCTCCCCATTGGCGCAACATTGCTCGGCGAAAAGGTAAAGGATGTTTTTACCTATTCCGACCACGGCTCCACCTTTGGCGGCAACCCCGTGTGCGCCGCAGGTGCACTTAACATTATAAACCGTTTAACCCCCGAACTTTTAAAGCAGGTAAAGGAAAAAAGTGAATATATCTTTAATGAATTAAATGGTGCAAAGGGCATTGAAAATGTCTCGGGCATGGGTCTTATGCTTGGCATTAAAACCACCCGCCCCGTTGCCGATGTCATAAAAGAATGTATGGAAAACGGCGTTTTGCCTCTATCGGCAAAAGACAAACTTCGCCTGCTTCCCGCACTTAACATTGATGATGAAGTCTTAAAAAAGGCAATAGATGTTATCAAAACCGTTTGTGCAAAGGAGAACTAACCTTATGAATTTAAAAGGAAAAAGTTTCTTAAAACTTCTTGATTTTACCCCCGATGAAATTGAATATTTAATAGACCTAGCCGCCGATTTAAAGAAAAAGAAAAAGGCGGGCATTCCCCACAGACTTTGTGAGGGAAAAAGCATTGCTTTGGTTTTCGAAAAGACAAGTACGAGAACCCGCTGTGCCTTTGAGGTTGCGGCAAACGACCTTGGAATGCACCCTGTGTATTTAGACCCTGCCTCCTCCCAAATCGGCAAAAAGGAAAGCATTAAGGACACCGCCCGTGTGCTGGGTAGAATGTTTGACGCTATTGAGTACCGCGGCTTCGGTCAGGAAATCGTAAAAGAACTGTCCGACTATGCAGGTGTGCCAGTTTATAACGGCCTTACAAATGAGTTCCACCCCACCCAAATTCTTGCCGACTTTTTAACCATTAAAGAGCATTTTGGCTCTTTGAAGGCTAAAAAACTGGTCTATATGGGTGATGCTCGTTATAATATGGGCAATTCCCTAATGGTGGGCGCCGCTAAAATGGGAATGCATTTTGT
>JAFTPI010000077.1 GCA_017463345.1 Clostridia bacterium
GCCTCGCAAAAAGGAATATGTAGGTATAAACCTAAACTTTTATTAGTCAAGAATATCTCCTGTGCAGCTGCCGGGGATGCCTGCAGCGTTGGCTTCATCGGTGTCAAGATGCATTGCAAGAGCATAGGAATCGCTTACTCTGGCTACAACATCATCAAAAATAAGAGCTCTGCCCTCGGTAGGGATTTTAACCTTAACAATCTGGGAATCGGTGATGCCATATTTCTCGGCATCAGCTTTAGTCATGTGGATGTGACGCTTTGCGGCAATAACACCGCAGGGGATTTCAACCTCACCGCAGGGGCCAACCAGCTTGCAGGTGCCGCTGCCTTCAATGTCACCGGACTCTCTAACAGGAGCCTTAACGCCGATGGAACGTGCATCGGTTAAAGAAAGTTCAACCTGAGTTGCTTTGCGGCAGGGACCGAGAATGGAAACGCCGGGAAGCTCTTTTTTGGTACCTACAACGGTAACGCGCTCTTCACAAGCGAACTGACCGGGCTGGGAAAGGTCCTTTTTAGGGGTTAATTCATGGCCCTTGCCAAAGAGGGTGTCAAGGTCCTCACGGCTAACATGCACGTGGCGTGCAGAAATTTCAACTAAAACGGGTTTCATTTTGCTTTTCTCCTTTAAAATGTTTTTTACAACAATATTTTACCATAAATTAAAAATTTTTCAATGGGTTTATGAAAAATGATTTTACCCGTTGACTAATCCCTTAAAAACGGATAAAATAAAGGTAGAATAATTGCTTTATGCGGAGGTAAAAATAAATGAGCGAAGAATATAATCCCGATATTGTTACTTTATCCGATGATGAGGGTAAGGAATACACCTTTGAGGTGCTGGACGCCATTGAGTGTGACCTTGGTCGCTATCTTGCTCTGCTTCCTGTTTTTGATGACCCGCAAAAGCTGCTTGATGATTCAGGCGAGCTTGTAATTGTTAAGGTAGAAGAGGAAAACGGCGAGGAGTTTTTCAGCGAGATTGAGGATGACGATGAGTATGATACCATCGCCGATGCCTTTGTTGACCGTTTGGCCGACAAATTCGAGATTGATGAGCAATAAATTTTAAAATCCTGCCTTGTTCGCGGACCGCGGTCTATTATAACCCTACAAGCTATTTTTAGGGAGCCTGATTTCGTGCGGCGGGTTTGCAGACCTCCCGCGGCGGTGCCGAGTTCGGAAGAAGGGAGCGCGAAACCGCACTAAAGGCACCCACCTGTGTTAACGCAGGTTATCAATTAACCGTTTACGGCAAGGCGGGAGTTAAGCCAAGTGTTTTAACACTTGGCTAGTTTCATTCGCCTTTGGCGAGTGATATTGCTTCACAGTGATATTTGGGCTTTGCCCCAAGTGATATTCGCTGCGCGAGTTTAAAGGGCGAATAAAATATCACGAAAGCTGCAGGCTTTCATACCACTATTGCAAGGCAATAATAATACTCCGACGGTAGTCGGAATACAACTAAAAACAAAAGCAACCTTTTTGAAGGTTGCTTTTTCTTTTATAACAATTTCCCAACTATTTTTGCGGCGTATTTGTTATATTCATCAAAGTCCATTGCCTTAATATAAAATGCTTCAAGGTCATCATGGCTTTGTTTTGCTTTTTGCAGTGTTTCTGAGGCGCAAAGGAGCAGTTCTTTTGCCGCCTTTTTATTAAAGTTAAGCCTTGCGCGGTGGGTGGAAAAGCCTTTTTCCTCAAAACGGCGGGCGTGAATTCGGCGGGCATCGCTTTTAATGTGAATGTAATCGTTCTCTGTGCAAAAGGCAAGGCGCAGTTCGGGGATAATAATATGTTCGGTTCTCGATAGCGGGAAAAAGGCGGAGGGTACGGCGATAACATCGTAACCGTTGCTTGCTGCCTGTTCTAAAACACGGGTTAATATTAAATTTGCGGCGGCGCCCTGTTTATCGCTTATGATAATCTGTTTGTCACTTACCTGCTGAATCGTTGAGGACAGGAAAATGACCCCTTTTGGGGTGATTCCGCTTAAAAAGCGGTAGGCTGTTTTACCATTTTTGTTTTGTTTTTTGGGCAGATTCGCTTTGCAAAGGGAATCTGCAAAGCTGAGCGCCTTTTTGCGTTTTAAATATTTTTGTTGGAGAGAAAAGCTGTCTTTAAGCATTTCCCCCGCCGCCTTAATATAGCGGGTGGCGGTTTTGTGCTCGGCCTTGTTTTTGGCATTAATGTATCTTATTTCCTCGGCGTTTTTCTTTAAAAGGTCGGTGTTTAAAAATCTTCCTGTGTCAAGGAGGGTCTCACTTACCCCTGTAAGCTTCGGCTCAACCGGGTGGGGCAGGGTGCCATCAAGCATAACAAATTTATCCTTTAAAAAAACGCCATCCAAACTATCGGGGTCAGAACTACAAAGGAGCAGCTCGGGCAAAAAGCCTTTGTCGCGGCATTTTGTGGCGGAATATTTCATAAGTGTTGATTTGCCGCAGCCTGCGCCCCCTTTAATTATGTAGGCTGATATATCCTCATTTATATCATAGCAATCCTCAAACCTTGACACAAAGCCCTCACAGGAATTTGCGGCAAGGAAAAATTTGGGAAAAAGTGAAAAATCCATAAAGTGCCTCCAAAAAAGTAATTCATTAACATTTTATTCAGCGAAATTACTTTTGACACAAAGGCAATTCTATGTTAAAATACCCTTGCGAGTTGACTGAACGGCCGCGGATGGCAACATCTGAGGAAAGTCCGAGCTTCACAGGGCAGGATAGCGGCTAACGGCCGCCGAGGGTGACCTTAGGGAAAGTGCAACAGAGATATACCGCCTTGAATTTTTCAAGGTAAGGGTGGAAAGGCGAGGTAAGAGCTCACCGCTCTTTTAGGAGACTAAAAGAGCCTGTAAACCCTATCCGAAGCAACGCTGACTCCGACAA
>JAFTPI010000045.1 GCA_017463345.1 Clostridia bacterium
AGCAGGCGTTAACATTTTGTATGGCACATATGCCGTTGGCATACACCTTGAAAGCGACAAGATTAATGCCGTTATTATTGAAAATAAATCAGGCAGACAGGCAATTAAGGCGACCAGCGTTGTGGATGCCACAGGTGACTGCGATATTGCGAATTTTGCCTGCGCCCCCACCGCTACATTTAAGCAGGGCAATATTCTTGCCGCCTGGTATTATTCCTACGGCAAAGATGGTTATCAGCTTAACCCCCTTGGTTGCTGCGATATCCCCGATGAGGAGCAAACCGCGGATAATAAAATCACGCCCCTTATTAACGAGCGTTTTACAGGTCTTGACGGAGCCGAGCTTTCTAAAATGACCATTGCCTCCCACGCTTCAACCCTTAATGACATTAAGAAAAAGCGCAAGGAAGACCCAAATATTGTTCCAACAACAATTGCCACCATTCCGCAAATAAGAATGACCAGGAAAATTGTTGGCGAATATGTTCTTGGCACTAATGAACAGCATACCTATTTTGAGGATTCTATAGGTATGGTTTCCGACTGGCGCAAGCGCGGCCCTGTTTACGAGGTTCCCTTTAGAACACTTTATTCAAAGGATATTAAAAACCTTATAGTTGCAGGCAGATGCACCTCGGTTTCCGAGAGCCTTTGGGATGTTATGAGGGTTATCCCCTGCTGTGCCGTTACAGGCCAGGCGGCAGGTACCGCCGCCGCAATGAGTGATGACTTTAGCAGCCTTGATATTAAAGCGCTCCAAGATAAACTTAAAACTGATGGCGTTATTCTTCACGAAAAAGATTTATAATCATTATAAAAAAACAAAACTCCCACTGTTTTCGCAGTGGGAGTTTTTGTTTTTTCTTATTTACTCTCTTTGTATTTTGCAACAATGTTCTTAATTCTATCAATGGGGTTAAGAAGGTTGCTGATGGAGTTGTCGCAGTTAAGGGTGTCAATGAGCAGAGCGATGTACTTTGCCATATTAACATTGCAATACCACTCTTTTTCTAAAAGCTCAGGAGGATTGTAGATTAAGTTTGTGGTGAAAATCTTATCAATGTAACCGTTTTTATGGTACTCATCGAATTTCTCAAAGCCTTCAACGAAAAGACCGAAGGTGGAGAAAATGAAGATGCGCTTTGCACCTTTATCCTTAAGTCTTGCGGCAATGTCCAGCATTGACTCACCCGAAGAAATCATATCGTCAACAAGGATTAAATCCTTACCTTTAACATCGTCACCGAGGAATTCGTGAGCCTCAATGGGGTTTTTGCCGTTAACGATGATTGAATAGTTGCGGCGCTTGTAGAACATACCAAGGGGCAGGCCTAAAACGGAAGAATAGTAAATACATCTGCCCATACCGCCTTCATCAGGAGAAACAATCATTGTTTTAGCAGGGTCAAGCTCAATGTCGCTGTAGTTCTTAAGTAAAGCCTTAATCATTTGGTAAGTTGCCTGAACATTATCAAAACCATCAAGGGGAATTGCGTTTTGAACGCGGGGGTCGTGAGCATCAAAGGTGATAATGTTCTTAACACCCATTGCTACGAGTTCCTGGAGTGCCATTGCACAGTCAAGAGATTCTCTGGTTGTCCTTCTGTGCTGTCTGCCCTCATAAAGCATGGGCATGATAACGGTGATTCTTCTTGCCTTGCCGCCCAGCGCTGCAATAACACGCTTTAAATCCTGAAAATGGTCATCAGGACTCATAGGAACACTTCTACCATACATTTTGTATTCAACCGAATAGTTGAAGCAGTCGCAGATGATGTAAGCATCAAGACCGCGTGCGCTGTGGTTTAAAACACCCTTTGCCTCACCTGTGCCGAAACGGGGACAGTTTGCGTTTACAACATAGGATTGTCCCTCTGCCGCATCACGCCACTGGGTGAGATAATAATCAACCTTAGATGAAATGTCCTCACAGCCGCGCATGGAGATGATTGCCAGCTCGCCGTAAGGTGTGTGTGTGAAATCAATGCTTGCCATAATTTTCCTCCCAAAGATATGCTTTCTTATATTGTACCACATTTTGTCCGACTAAAAAAGCCCTTTTTCGATAATTTTTAAAAAATTTTTATTAAAATTTTAATTGCCAGATATAAGGTTATTTGGTATAATAAAATAAATATATATTTTTTAGGAGAATCATTATGCCTAAAGTAACACTCTTAGCACATACTCCCGACCCCGAACGTACCGTTGCCAGTGCGGCAAAGCTTTGCTATTCACCTGCAAGCATTGATGATGTTAGAAGCGGTCTTACCGATGAAAAAACCGCTTCCTTTGTTGAAATGCTTGCCGAAATCGGTCACGAAAGCCCCATTGAGCATGCCTCCTTTACCTTTGGTATTGAGGGTGTCTCCCGTGCACTGCTTGCCCAAATAACAAGGCATAGAATGGCATCTTTCTCGGTTCAAAGTCAGCGTTATGTTGCCGAGCACGATTTTCAGTTTGTTACCCCGCCTGAAATTGCCGCCGAGCCCGAAGCACTTAAAATTTTTAATGAGGCAATGGCAGATGACCTTAAAAAGTATAACGCCCTTGCCGATATTTTAAGTGCGAAGCACAAGGCACAAATGATTGCCGACGGTATGGATGAAAAGGCTGCAACCCGTGCCGCTGAGAAAAAAGCAATTGAAGATGCCCGCTTTGTTTTGCCCAATGCCTGTGAAACCAAAATGATTATGACCATGAACGCAAGAAGCCTTATGAACTTCTTCCACCACCGTTGCTGCAACCGCGCACAGTGGGAAATCAGAGAGGTTGCCAACCAAATGCTGGCTCTTGTTTTTGAGGTTGCACCGAACCTCTTTAAAAACGCAGGTCCCTCCTGTGTTAACGGCCCCTGCCCTGAGGGTAAAATGACCTGTGGCAAGCGCAAAGAGGTTTTAGAGCTTATCAGCACACTCAAGGAGAAAAAATAAGCAATATGGGAAAGCTAATTGTAATTGAAGGTCTTGACGGAAGCGGAAAATCGACACAGCTCGAGCTGCTGCCCGAAAACCTCAAAAAAAATGGCATTGACTGTCGCACCGTTTCCTTCCCTGCCTATGACAGTGATTCAAGTGCGCTCATAAAAATGTACTTAAACGGCGATTTCGGCACAAAGCCAAACGATGTTAATGCCTACGCTGCATCAACATTTTATGCCGTTGACCGCTTTGCCTCCTTTAAATCTGACTGGGGCAACTTTTACAGTGGCGGCGGCACGGTTGTTGCAGGGCGCTATGTTACCTCAAATGCCGTTCACCAAACCTCAAAGCTTCCAAAAGAACAATGGGAAACCTTTTTAAATTGGCTTTATGATTTTGAATATAACAAAATTGGTATTCCCGCACCCGATAAGGTGATTTTTCTCGATATGCCCATTGAGGTTTCGCAAAAGCTTTTGACCGGCAGATACCTTGGTGATGACAACAAAAAGGATATTCACGAAAAGGACAAGGAGTATCTTGCCCGTTGCCGTGAAGCCGCTGTTTTCACAGCAAAGCATTCGGGATGGACCATTATCCCCTGCGCTGAAAATGGCGAGCCCAGAAGCATTGAGGACATTGCCGAGGATGTTTTAAAAGAGGTTTTATCTGTTTTTTAAATTGCGAGGTTTTTTAAATGGTTTATGTTTTTCTTGCCGAAGGTTTTGAAGAAACCGAGGCAATTGTTCCTATTGATATTTTGCGCCGAGGGGAACTGGAGGTTGCAACCGTTGGTGTTACAGGACAGGTTGTTACAAGCTCTCACGGTGTTCCTGTGGTGGCTGATGTTTTGGCCTGCGAAATTATGCCGGATGAAACCTGCCAGGCGGTTATTCTACCCGGTGGAATGCCGGGCACCTTAAATCTTGAAAAAAGTGAAAAGGTTAAGGAGTTTATAAACTGGGCAAATGACAATTCTGTTATAATCGGCGCCATTTGCGCCGCTCCCTCAATTCTCGGTCACATGGGGCTTTTAAAAAATAAGGAAGCTACCTGCTACATAGGTTTTGAGGAACAACTGTACGGTGCAAACACTAAAAAAACACAGGTTGTAAGGGATGGTAACATTATCACCGCCTGCGGTGCAGGTGCCGCCTTTGACTTTGCTTTTGAACTGCTTACCGCCATTACTGGCAGTGATAGTGAAAGCCGCAAAAATAAAAAAGCAATTATGATTAAAGAGTAAGGAGGGTTATTTGTGAGCGAAAATAATAGACCCATTGAAAACGAGAACGAAAGCCAAAAGGCTTTTTCCGACGATTTTGTAATCGGCGAGGGTTTTAATATCAGCGAGGTGTCCTATGAGCCGCCTCAAGAAGCAACTAAAAAACGCAAAAAGAAGGCCAAAAACACCGTTAAATCGGTAATTTGGGTTGTTTCCATCATACTCATTTCCACCCTTCTTGCAGGCTCGGTTTTCCTTGTTGGCGCTGAATATTTGGGCCTTGGTATCGGCCGTGGACAAACCTGTGTCATTGATGTGAAGCCCGGCGCCTCCACCACAGAAATTGCACAGCAGCTTAAAGATGCCAATGCCATTAACTCGGCGCTTGTTTTTAGAATTTATACAAAACTTAAAGGCTATGACGGTCAATATAAGTATGGCCTTTATACCTTTAACAATGATGATTGTGCCTATGAGGATTTGGCACAAATGCTTCTTAATGAAGGTGCAAAGGCCGAAACCGTTACAGTGACCATTCCCGAAGGCACAGGAATTAACGACTACACCAAGAATGTTAACGGTGAAAAGGTGACCGTTCCGGGCATTGCAACTCTGCTGGAAAAGGCAGGAGTGTGCCAGCGTGCCGATTTTATTGATGCTTTAAATGATTATGAGCTCGACTCTGAGCTTTTAAAGAGCGTTAATGTTGGTAAAACCTATTATGAACTTGAGGGCTATTTGTTCCCCGAAACCTATGATTTTTACTCTTATGACTCCAAAGCTTGCGCCAAGCTTGCAGTGCAAAAAATGGTTGAGGAAACCGAAAAACGCATCACAGATAAAATGATGAAGCGCGCCGATGAAATGGGATACACCATTAACGAAATTCTAACAATGGCTTCTATTATTCAAATGGAATCGGGTCAGGCAAACGGTGAAATGTCAAATGTTGCGGCTGTTTTTTATAACCGCCTTAACAGTAATGAATTTCCTACCCTCGGCTCCTCCCCCACCTGCTACTATGGCGGTTCCTTTAGAAATGATGACGGCAGATATGATACATACAAAATCAAGGGGCTTCCCCCCGGACCCCTTTGCTCCCCAAGTATCAGCGCCATTAACGCCGCGCTTTACCCTGCTAATAAGGACGGTTACTTCTATTTCGTAACCGATAAAAACGGCAAGTTCTATTTCCACAAGACCTCTGCCGAGCAGGATAACACCATTAACAGTTTGCAAAAACAAGGACTTTGGATTTATGAGTACTTTGACTGATAATTTTAAAATTCCCGAGCTCCTTTGCCCTGCGGGAGATTTAACGCGACTTAAGGCAGCCGTTGATTTCGGCGCCGATGCGGTTTACCTTGCAGGCGAGGAATTTGGAATGCGCACCGCCGCCACCAATTTTGGCGAGGGTGATTTAAGAGAAGGTATTAAATACGCTCACGACCACGGCGTTAAGGTGCACATAACCTGCAACACCCTTCCCCACAATGCCGAAATGCCACGGCTTCCCGCCTTTTTAGAACTTATTAACGACCTTGGTGCCGATGCCATAATTGCGGCTGACCTTGGCACAATGGGGCTTGTTAAAAAGCATGCGCCCAAATGTGATTTGCACGTTTCGGTGCAGTCGGGCATTGTGAATTACGAAACCGCCCGCGCCTTTCACGATTTTGGCGCACAGCGCATTGTGGTGGCCAGAGAATTATCCCTTGATGAAATTAGCGAGATAAGGGCAAAAACCCCAAGGCAGCTTGAAATTGAAGCCTTTGCCCACGGTGCAATGTGTGTTTCTTTTTCGGCAAGGTGCCTGCTTTCGAGCTATATGACAGGGCGTGATGCCAACCGTGGTGACTGTGCACAGTCCTGCAGGTGGAGCTATTCCCTTATGGAGGAAAAGCGCCCCGGAGAATATTACGATATTACCGAAACCGACAAGGGTACCTACATTTTAAATGCCAACGATTTATGTATGGCACCCTACCTTGACAAAATGACCGCCGCCGGTGTTGACAGCATTAAAATTGAGGGTAGAGCTAAATCCCACTATTATGTTGCCGTTACAACCAATGCCTACCGTGGGGCTCTTGACTCTCTTAAAGCCAACCCCCTTAATTGGCAGGTTCCCCTTTGGGTTAACGAGGAGCTAAATAAAATAAGCCACCGAAACTATTCAACAGGTTTTTATTTTGGCACTCCTAAAAATGAGCAAACCTATAAAAGCGCAGGCTATGTTAGGGATTACACCGTTGCCGCTATTGTTGATGATTACAGTGACGGAATGCTTTCGGTTATTATGAAAAATAAATTTGCAGTGGGTCAGGAATTTGACTGTTTAGAGCCACACTGCGCCCCCTTCACCTTCACGGTGAGCCAAATGTTCAACGATAAGAAGGAACGCATTGAGGTTGCCCCTCATCCTATGATGAAGGTGCTTATCCCCTTTGACCGACCCTTGAAAAAAGGCTCACTACTCAGAATGAAAAGTGAATAAAAATAAAAACCTCTTCGCAAAATAAGCGGGGAGGTTTTTAGTTTGAAAAAAACTGTAAGATTTTCTTTTGAAAGACGAACTGCCTTTTGCTTTTTTATTATAGTGCTACTGCTTTTTGTCTGCTTTCTGCGGATTTTTACTATTATCTTATCCCCAAAATACAAGGTAGCCGCAAGTGAAGGGCACCACTACATTATTGATGCAGGGAACCTTAGAGGAACAATTTTTGACCGCAACATGCACCCCATAACCAATGCAGGAGAAAAGACTATGGCGGCGGTGCTTCCAACACCACGAACCCTTGCAGTGCTTCGAGGCGTGTTAAACGATGAAGAAATATTAAATGTCGCCGAGAAAATAAAGGAGGACAAGCCCTTTTTAATAACCCTGCCTGAGGAGGTAACCTGTGATGGAATTATATGCTTTAAGGTGCCCGAAAATTTGGCGGCAGAGCAAAATGCCGTTCACCTTGTGGGCTACTGCGATGCATCAGGGCATGGGGTAACAGGGCTTCAAAGTTCCTTTGATGACCTGCTGAATTTAGATGGCAAAATAACCGTTTCCTATGCCAAAGATGGTCACTCCAATGTTTTAAGGGGCATTGAAGGTGTTTTGGAAAACACAAGCAATGTGTTAAACACCGGTGTGATTTCCACCCTGGACATAAACATTCAAAGGATTTTAGAATCTGCCACAAAAACCATTAAAAAAGGGTGTGCCATTGTTTGTGAGGCAAAAACAGGAGAAATTTTGGCGGCAGTAAGTCTGCCGAGCTTTAGCCCACACAACATTGAAGCAGCCACCGAAAGCCCCGATTCTCCCCTTTTAAACCGAATTTTTTGCTCCTACAACATCGGCTCGGTTTTTAAGCCCTGCGCAGGCATTTCGGCAATGACAAACGGCGTTGCTGCTGTCTTTTCACACACCTGCCTTGGCAATGTTACCATTGATGGTCACACCTTTAACTGTCACAAGCTAAGCGGTCACGGTAAGGTGAGTTTAGACAGCGCACTTGCCCTTTCCTGTAATACGTTTTTTTACAGGCTTGGCATTTTAACAGGTGCCGAAAGCCTTTATAAAACGGCAACCGTTTTCGGCTTTGGAAGCAGCATTACCCTTTGCAATAAAATGAGCACCTATAACGAAAGTATAACGCCGCTTAAAACACTTAAGGCATCAAACAGTGCACTTGCCAACCTTGCAATTGGTCAAGGGGAGCTTCTTGCCTCTCCCCTTACCCTGCTTAATTTATATAATGCCATTGCGAATGAGGGAAAATATTACACCCCCACCCTAATTAAGGGCACAATGAAAAACGGAAAAATTAGCGAGGAAAAGCCCGCCGCACCAACAAAAGCAATGAGCAAGGAATGCGCCGAAAAAATAAAAAATTATTTAAACGGCGTTATAGAAAATGGCACAGGAACAAAGGCAAAACCCGAAAACACCACAGCCGCAGGCAAAACCGCCACTGCTGAAACAGGCTGGAAAAATAAAAAAGGCGAGCTTATTTCCCAGGCCTGGTTTTGCGGCTTTTTCCCACTGGAGAGCCCAAAATACACCGTTGTGATTTTGGCCGAGGACTCGGTTTCGGGCGGTGAGGACTGCGCCCCCGTTTTTAAAACCATTGCCGAAAAAATGACCGAAGCGGGATATTAAAAAAGGCTTGCCACAGCAAGCCTTTTTGCATTATCTTATTGACCTGAAATAATCCTCTAAAATTATTGTGGCTGCGACAGCATCAACGATTCCCTTGCGCTTTTTGCCGCGAATGTTGTTGGCACTAAGCGCATTATGGGCGCTGACGGTGGTACACCGTTCATCCTGCATAACAATGGGAATGCCGCTTTTTTCTCCGATTTTTTGGGCGATTTCCCGACACTTAAGTGCCCTTTCGCCCTCGCTGCCATCCATATTGCGAGGTAGTCCCACAACGATTTTTTCGGCATTTTCTGCCTTTGCTGTTTGGCAAATTTTGTCAATCAGCTTTTCCTCGTTATATTCATTTATAACGGTTACGGGTGAGGCAAGGAAAAAGTCGGTGTCCCCTGCCGCAATACCTGTTCTGGCAAGACCTAAATCAACCGAAATAACCCTCATTATTTGCTCTCCTTGGTCCAAGCAGTAATGCGACTGCCGCTTGGCAGCAGTTCCTCACTTAGGTGCTCGGTGCTGTTTAAAAATTTAATTTCCGCTTTAAAATTATCATCAAATTCCACAAGGTTTACTGCGGTGTTATCACACCAGTCAACCTCTATAAGTTTTTCAATATCTCCATAAATTAAAAAGCAAAAAAGGTTTCTTATTGCGGCACCGTGGGAAACAACGGCAATGGTTTTATCCTTGTTTTCTTTAACAATTTCCATAAATGCAGCTGACACTCTACCATAAACGCTGCGCATGCTCTCACCTTTTTCGGCGTGAAAATTCTGAGGTGAAAGATTCCAGGCATCCTCTAATTCCTTGTGATTTTCAAAAATCTCTTTTAGAGTTTTGCCCTCAATAATGCCGCCGCTTATCTCCCGAAGACCCTCATTTTCAGTGATTTGAAGGCCTTTGGGGGCAGCAATTGCGGCGGCAGTTTTCTTTGCCCTAGAAAAGGGTGAGGAATAAACCGCATCAATATGTATATCCTTAAAGCGCTCTCCGAGGGCGGCAATTTGCTTTTCCCCAACAGGAGAAATCTCAAAATCGTTGCTGCCCTGAAAAACCTTTAAATGATTTCCCATTGTTTCACAGTGGCGAATTATATAAACCTTTGTCATAAACTAAATTTTCCTTTATTTTACAATATAAAAATAGGCAAGAACAAGCAGGCCTAACACAATTCTATACCAGCCGAAGGCCTTGAAATCCTTTTTCTTGATGTAAGCCAAAAGGAATTTAATAGCAAGTACCGAAACAACGAAGGCGACCACCATTCCGATTGCCAAAACCAAAAAGCGCTCGGCGCTAAAGCCCAAACCACTTTCCATAAGGAACATTACATACTTAAGCACCTTTAAAAGACTTGCGCCCAGCATTACAGGAATTGCAAGGAAAAAGCTGAATTCTGCCGCAGCTGTTCTTGAGGCGCCGAGCAAAATTCCACCGAGAATTGTAGAGCCTGAGCGAGAAGTACCCGGAATTAAGGACAGCACCTGAAAGCAACCGATTAGAAATGCGGTTTTATAGGTTAAATCGTTTTCTGTCTCAATTTTAGGAGTTTTATTTTTAAAGAGATTTTCAACCACAATAAATGCTACACCGTAAATTATAAGAGTTGCCGCAACAACAGTGGGGTTGTGCAGGTGCTCATCCATCCAGTCGTCCAGTGGCAGGCCGATTATTGCAGCGGGAAGCACAGCAATGATAACCTTAAGCCAAAGAGAAAAGGTTTGCTTTTTGGCAACAACTTTTTTACCCTCGCCAATTGCAAAGGGCCAAAGCTTCTTCCAAAAAATCACGATAACGGCGAGAATTGCACCAAGCTGAACAACAACATTAAACATTTCGGTAAACTCAGGCGAAATGTCCTTAAGACCAAAAAACTCCTCAGCCAAAATAAGGTGACCCGTGCTGCTGATAGGAAGCCACTCGGTGATGCCCTCAATAATACCTAAGATAACGGCATTTATGTAATTAATAAATTCCATAGCAATATCTCCAAACATAAAATATGGGAGGGCGCAGAGACCCTCCCCTACAGTGTTAAATTATAACACACATTATTTTACTTAGCAAGCAATTCCTTATAAAGAGAAATGTAGCTGCCTGCCGAGGCATTCCAGCTGTTATCGCAGGAAACAGCCCTGTTTTTAAGGATTCCCCAGCCCTCTTTGTTTTTATAGCCATCCACTGCGCGAAGAATGGTGTCCTTCATTTCATGGGCGTTATAATTTTTAAAGGTGAATCCGTTACCAACGCCGTCGCCGCTATCCTTAATGGTGTCGTTAAGACCGCCCGTTTCACGGACAATGGGAATGGTGCCGTAGCGAAGCGCCACCATTTGAGCAAGACCGCAGGGCTCACTTTTTGAGGGCATTAAGAAAATGTCGGCGCCGGCATAAATTTTATGGGCAAGGTCGGGCACAAAGCCAAGCTTTAATCCAACCTTTTCAGGATATTTCTTAGACATTTCATAGAAAAATGTTTCGTAGGTCCATTCTCCTGAGCCTAAAATTGCAAACTGAACATCCTCCTGCAGCAATTCCTCAAAAACCGCCTTAACAAGGTCAAAGCCCTTGTGTTCAACAAGTCGGGAAACGATGCCGATAAGGGGAACATCGGCCCTTTGCGGCAGTTTTAAAGCCTTTTGAAGTTCTGCCTTGTTAACCGCTTTGCCTGACATATCCGAAGCACTGAAATTTTTAAATATCATTGCATCAGTTTCGGGGTTGTAAACATCAACATCAATGCCATTTACAATGCCTGTAAGCCTATCCTGCTTATCCTTTAAAACATAGTCGAGACCGTGGGAATAGTAGGGGTCTAAAATCTCTTTGGAATAGGTTGGAGACACGGTGGTTATTTTATCACAGCACATAATTGCGCCCTTCATAATGTTAACACAGCCATCATAGTCAACCACATCGCTGTTTTCTTTAGGCAGTCCCAAAACATCCTCTAAAAGGTCGTGGCCGTATTTACCCTGATACTGAATATTGTGAATGGTAAACACGGTTTTAATATCGGCATAAAACGGGTCAAACTTATAGAACATATTAAGGTAAACGGGCACCATACCTGTCTGCCAATCGTTGCAGTGAATGATATCGGGCTTGAAATCAATATATGGTAAAATTTCAAGCACAGCGCGGGAGAAAAAGGCGTAGCGCTCGGCATCATCATAATAACCGTACAAATTGGGGCGCTTGAAATAGTACTGATTATCAAGCAAATAGTAGGTGACACTTCCAACCTTTGCCTCGAAAATTCCGCAATATTGGCGGCGCCAGGCAACCGGCACGGTGATGCTGGTGATAAACCGCATTTGACTGCGAAGCTCCTCGCTCACAGTTTCATAAAGAGGCATCACAACGCGGCAACCGATAACTCTTTTTCTAAGTGCTTTTGGAAGCGCACCTGCAACATCGGCAAGACCGCCCGACATTGCAAATGGAAGTGCCTCACTTGCTGCAAATAAAACTTTCATTGTATCTTTCCTTTTCTAATAATGGGTGCTTTCCTTTTCAAGGAATTTATATTTTACTTCTTCACCTTTAACCATGCTATCATCATAAATCATAACGCGCTTGTCGGTTATAACATTTTTAACGATGCAGTTTTTGCCGATTTTTGTATCCTGCATTAAGATGCTATCCTCAACAACACTGCCCTCTTCAATGTTAACGCCACGGAAGATAATGCAGTTTTTAACAGTACCTTTAATAATACAGCCATCGGCCACAAGGGAATTTGTAACATTTGAGTTAATACCATAGCGGGTGGGCATATCATCACGATTTTTGGTAAGAATTGGGCGATTTGTATTAAAGACATCTCTGCGGACATCATCATTAAGCAGTGCCATGTTAGCCTCAACATAGGATTTCATTGAGTCGATAACGCGGGCATAGCCTGAAACCTCAAAGCCATAAACCTTAAGTTCATTAAGGTTGGGCATTAAAATATCGCGACAAAGGCCCGTAAGACCCTCATAATTTGCCTTTTCAACCAGCTTTATAAGCAGGTCACGGCGAAGCACCATAATATCAAGGCTGTAAGCAACATTTTCTGCCTGAGCCATAAAGTTCATTTCATTAACTCGGCAGTCCTCCCCAACTGTTAAAACAGCAATGTCGTTATTGTTTTTGGGAAGCTTGCCGTGGGCATAAAACATGGTAATGTCTGCGCCTGTTTTCATATGCTGGCGAATACCCTTGGCAAAATCAAAGTTACCAACAACATCGGCATCGCAAAGAACAACATATTCCTCCTTGCAGGCTCTAATAAAGCTCATTGTGCCATTTAAGGCCTCAATGTGGCTTGTGTAAACCCCTGCTTCGGCGGTGTTGAAGGGCGGTAAAACTTTTAAGCCGCCACGCTTTCTGTCAAGGTCCCAAAAGCGACCTGAGCCAACATGGTCCATAAGAGAACGGTAGTTGCTATTTGTAATAATACCAACCTTGCTGATGCCTGCATTAACAAGGTTTGAAAGCTGAAAGTCAATGAGGCGATAGCGCGCGCCGAAGGGCACAGAGCTCATTGAACGCTTTTTTGTGAGCAGAGGAATAAAATCATCATGAACATTGGCATAAACAATGCCTAAAAAGTTATTGCTCCTCATCTTTTTTCACCCTCCTCAACATTTTCGCGAATCATTTTGCCTGCGCCGATAACGGCATTGTTACCGACGGTGAGACCACCGCCCACAACGGTGATGCCCCACTCCTCATCAGGCTTTTTATATGATGGGTCAACGCCGATTTCGGCATTCTCGAAAACTGTAACATTTTCAGAAATAATGCTGTAACGCACCTTGGCGCCTTTTTTAATAACACTGCCAGGCATTATAAGCGAATATTCAACACTTGCGCCCTCTTCAACCGTTACATTTTCAAAAAGGATTGAGAAATCAAGCTTTCCGTAAACCTCGCAGCCATCGGTGACAAGGGAATTTTCAACCTTGGCATTCTTGCCGATAAACTGTGGGGGCTGTGAAGCGGTGCGGGAATAAATCTTCCACTGGGGGTCGGAAAGATTAAGATTAATGTTGGGATTTAGTAAATCAAGGTTAGCATCCCAAAGGGAATCTACCGTTCCAACATCCTTCCAATAATCGTTAAAGCGGTAGGTGCAAAGCTTTTCGCCGCCATTAAGCATTGCGGGAATAACATCCTTACCGAAATCGTTTGAGGAGCCTTCTTTTGCCTCATCCTCGGTGAGGTATTTTCTAAGCTTATCCCAATTGAAAATGTAAATTCCCATTGAAGCCAGATTGCTTTTAGGAACTTTTGGCTTCTCTTCAAATTCATAAACCGTGCCATCGGGATTAGTGTTCATAATACCAAAGCGGGAGGCTTCCTCAAAGGATACCTCTAAAACGGCAATGGTGCAGTCAGCATTTTGCTCCTTGTGCTGTTTGAGCATTAAGGAGTAATCCATTTTATAAATATGGTCGCCCGATAAAATGAGCACATATTCAGGGTCATAGCGCTCAATGAAGGGTATATTTTGATAAATCGCGTTGGCAGTTCCCTTGTACCAATCGGCACCTGCGCTGCGCTGATAGGGCGGCAAAACATGCACGCCGCCGTTTAAGCGGTCTAAATCCCAGGTCTTGCCGCTACCGATGTAGTCATTAAGTTCAAGGGGCTGATACTGGGTTAAAATGCCCACCGTGTCAATACCCGAATTAACACAGTTAGAAAGTGGAAAGTCAATGATTCTATACTTTCCGCCATAGGGAACTGCGGGCTTTGCAATGTTCTGGGTGAGAACACCAAGACGGCTACCCTGACCGCCTGCGAGGAGCATTGCTACACATTCTGTTTTCTTCAAACTTCTCATCTCCTGTTTTTATACCGATGATATACTGTACGAGCTTGAAGCGAAAAATATAACCACAATTTTTTCACCTTAAAAGCACATACTTATGCAACTATATTATATAATAGCCGAAGCTATTTTTCAAGGCATTTTTGTTAAAAAATAGTAATTTTTTTCACTTGTCCTTTAATAATTTGGCAAAAATCACTAATTTTTGACCATTTTTTGTATGTAACAACCAACAACACCTGCGTCGCTTTTCAACTAACTTGAAATTTTAAAAATTTTTGCCTAAATTTTCAATTTTCCACTATACATTGCGGCGAAAATATATTATAATGATAGAGTATAATAGTATAATTATATTTAAAACCTAACATTTTCTTTTGCAAGGAGAAGTTTCATTATGTTTACAACTGACATAGGCATTGACCTTGGCACAGCCAACACTCTTATCTGCGTTAAAGGAAAGGGCATTATCATGCGTGAGCCCTCGGTTGTTGCCTACGATATTCGTTCCGATGCAGTTCGTGCCGTTGGTACCGAGGCTAAGGAAATGATTGGCCGAACACCAGGCTCCATCGTTGCCGTGCGCCCCCTAAAAGATGGCGTTATTGCCGACTTTGATGTTACTGCGGCAATGCTTAAAAGATTTATCCGCCAGGCACTGCGCGGCTCGCTTTTCTCCCGTGTGCGTGTTGTTATCTGTGTTCCTGCAGGCGTAACCGAGGTTGAAAGCCGTGCTGTTTGGGATGCCGCAAAGCAGGCAGGCGCTGTTGACATTGACATTGTTGAGGAACCCATGGCAGCAGCTGTTGGTGCCGGCCTTCCCGTTAAGGATGCCGCAGGTAATATGGTCGTTGACATCGGTGGCGGCACAAGTGAGGTTGCCGTTATCTCCCTTGGCGACATTGTTACCGCTCAGTCGGTGCGCATTGCAGGCGATGACCTTGATGAATCGATTATCAACTACATTCGTAAAAAACACAGTCTGTTAATTGGTGAACGCACTGCCGAGCAAATTAAAATTGAAATCGGCTCTGCCCTTCCCTATGAGGGTGAAACCTCCATTGAAATCAAGGGCCGAAACCTTGTTGACGGACTTCCCAAAAATGTAATCATCACCTCAGAAGAGGTGCGTGATGCTATGTCCGACACCATTATGCAGATTATTGATAACATACGCTTAACCCTTGAAAAAACACCTCCTGAGCTTGCAAGTGACATTATTGAGCGCGGTATCACCTTAACCGGCGGCGGTGCGCTGCTTCGCGGCTTTGCCGAGCTTGTAAGCAGAGAAACCGGAATGCCCGTTTCGGTTGCACAAAGTCCCCTTGACTGCGTTGTTATCGGCACCGAGAAGCGACTTGATGGTTCGGGCGGCTTTGACACCTATCAGTTCCGCAGAGGTAAGCGTTTCCGCTAAAATTTCGTGAAAGTAGGCCAAAGGAATATGCGTTTTTTCTTTCGCAGCCGACAGTTTAAAATTTTACTTATAAGCATTGCAAGCATTGTGGTGCTTTCTGTCATTGCGGCCGTTTTAGGCGGTGCGCTCACACCGCAATCAAGTCTTATTTCAGCCATCACAGCTCCCTTTGAGAGTATAACGGCGGATATTGCTGCATTTTTTGAGGATGCAGGAAAACGCTTTCAGAACAATGAAAAGGCTATTTTAGAAAATGCTGAGCTTCAAAAGGAAATTGATAAGCTTCGTGAACAGTTGGCGGAATATGATGAGGCTGTAAGGCAAAATGAGTTTTATGAAAACTATCTTGATATTAAAGACAGAAACAAGGATTTTCAGTTTCAACCTGCCGAGATTATTGCCCGCGACACCGACGACCCATTTGGCAGTTTTGTGATAAACAAAGGTAGCCTTAATGACATTTCGCAATATGACCCCATTATTACCGACGCAGGCCTTGTCGGCTACGTTTCAAAGGTTGGGCTTACCACCAGCAAGGTCACAACCATTTTAAGCCCCACCCTTAAAGCGGGCGCTCTTGACAACCGCACGGGGGATTCGGGCGTTGTCACCGGTGACATCACCTTGACCGAAGAGGGCCTTTGCAAAATGAGCAAGCTTGTTCGAAGCGGAAAAATTGCAGTTGGTGACTATGTTGTAACATCAGGCGAGGGCATTTTCCCTGCCGGTCTTTTAATCGGCGAAATTTCCTCAATCGGAAACGATGCTTACACCGGTACTCTCTATGCAAATGTTACCCCATTTGCCGATATTTCTTCTCTTCGCAGCGTAATGGCGATCACCTATTTCCCCGGACAAGGCTCCGAAACGGTGACAGCCAATGATTAATGTTAAGGAGAAAAATCGCAATAATATTATTTTAGCCCTTCAAGTCCTTGCCGTTTTTTGCATTGCGGTCATTCACTACAGCACCTTGTTTTCCATTAAAATCGGCACAGCATCGCCTCTTATTATCATTCCCTTTCTCATTATCGTTTCTTACTATTCAGGAATGTGGCGTGGTGTGATTTTTGCCTTTGCTTACGGAATTTACATGGACTCGGTTGCCGCCGACACCCTTTGCTTTAACACACTTGCACTTGGACTTATCTTTTGCGTTTGCGGTGTGCTTATAACCTACTTTTTCAACCGCAACATTTCTGCAGCCTTGCTGCTAAGCCTTGGTGCGGCACTTGCCTACTTTGTTCTTAAGTGGCTCTTTTTCTTCGTATTCACCGCCACCGAAGGCCACCATATTTATCTTTTCCGCTATGCCGTTCCATCGGCAATTTATTCGGCAGTTTTTGCCCTGCCTTTTTACTACATTGCAAAATTTTTCAGCAACAAACAAAAATAAATCTTAAAACAAAAAATTCAGGAGGTGAACAAAATGCCATTTAAAAGAAAAAAACAAACTCGGCTTTCCGCCCTTTCGATTATCTGCCTTGTTATTGCACTTCTTTTCACTTTGCGCATTTGTTCACTTCAACTTATAAATGCTGCAACCTACACCGCTCAGGGCGCGGGAATTTCCACCATTGTAGCAAAAATAAAAGCTCCACGCGGTGAAATTCTTGATTACTACGCCAGAAAAATTGCCATTAACCGTGACGGCTACAATGTTGTTTTTAACAGCGCAAATGTTTCACGCTCATCCCTTAACAACACAATTTTGCAACTTGTTAAAATGTTTAAAGAAAAAAACGGCAATTGGGTAGACAAGCTTCCTCTTGACACGGCCGAGCCCTTTAACTACATCGGCAGCGAGGCCGATAAGAAAGCACTGATTCAGGCCCTTAAGCTTGCCGATTATGCCACTGCTGAAAACTGTTTTACTCAAATGGTCAAGCGTTATGACCTTGAGCAGTACACAAGGAATGAGCAACGCATTATAATGGGTGTGCGCTATTCAATGGATATCACCGATTTTTCGGTTACCAACCCATATATTTTTGCCGAGGATATTTCAGCCGAACTTATGCGCACGGTTAGTGAAAGAAACTTTCTTTTACAGGGTGTTACGGTTGATGTTACACCCTTTAGAGAATATGTTGAAACTGATTTAGCCCCCAACATCATCGGCGAGCTTGGTCCCATTTATGCCGAGGAATGGCAGGAACTTAAAGCCAAGGGCTATTCCTACAACGACAAGGTTGGCAAAAGCGGGATTGAAGCCTATGCAGAAAGCGATTTAAGGGGCACCGACGGTGAAATAACCTACAAAATTGACAGCAAGGGCACCATTATTTCGGCAACGGTCACCAAGGAACCGATTGCAGGCAAAACCGTAATGCTGACCCTTGATAAAAAAATTCAGCGTGCCGCTCAGGATTCCCTTAAAACTACTATTAAAAGTATGCAAAGCAGTAATGCTCTAGGCTCTGCCGTTGTGGCGGGCTCGGCAGTTGTGGTTGAGGTTAACACAAACAAAATTTTGGTTGCCGCTAACTATCCTTCCTATGATATGGCAACCTATCACAAGGATTATGATAAATTAGCCAGTGACCCTGCAAAGCCTCTTACCGACCGCGCATTTCAGGGCATTTACCCCATTGGCTCCACCATTAAACCTGCGGTAGCAATTGCCGCACTTGAAAATAATCTTGTAACCTCCCATGAAACCATTTTCTGTTCCCACACCTACACCTTTTTCGGTGACTATCAGCCAAACTGCATGGGCTGGCACGGCTACACCAATTTAACCAAGGCGCTTTCCCGCTCCTGCAACTATTACTTCTTTGAGCTTGGCAAGAGAATTGGTATTATGAAATTAACCGACTATTTTAAACAGTTCGGTTTGGGTGTTAAAACGGGCATTGAAATCACCGAATCATCAGGCCTTTTGGTTGAGCCCACAAGTAACAGTATGGGCGGCGACACCCTTCAGGCCTCCATCGGTCAGATGAATGCTTTTACACCATTGCAGCTTGCAAGCTACACCGCAACCCTTGCCAACGGCGGCACAAGGCGGCAAGCATCCCTTATTTCAAAAACCGTTTCCTATGATTTGTCCGAAACCTATTTTGAAAACACGGGTAAGGTGCTTAACACGGTGAAGATGTCGGAAAAGAACCTTGAAGATGTTAAAACCGGTATGCTCTCGGTTACTATGGATGGAACGGGAAGCGGCGTTTTTGGTAACTATCCGCTGAAAATCGGCGGTAAAACGGGTACTTCTCAGACGGCATCGGGCGCCGACCACAGTGTTTTCATTGCTTTTGCGCCTTATGATAATCCTGAAATTGCCATTGCCGTTGTTCTTGAACACGGTCAAACAAGCTATGCCGCTGCCAGCATTGTTAAAACAATTATGGATGCTTATTTCTTTGCAGATGAGACCGATGAAACCTTTGAGAATGCCTACGAGGTGTTAGATTAGTTCTTGACTTTTCGGCTCGTTATGTTAAAATTTACTATATTATTGAGTTAGTTATATATTAAGGGGGTAAAACATCAATGGGTAAGGTTTTTGCTGTCACCTCAGGTAAGGGTGGCGTGGGAAAATCCTCATTCAGTTCAGGACTTGCCTGTGCATTTGCGCCAAGCAAAAGCGTTTTGCTTGTTGATATGGACGCAGGTCTTCGTTGCCTTGATTTAATGCTGGGTGTAAGCGAAGAATTGGTCTTTGATTTAAGCGATGTTTTACTGGGAAAGCCTCTTGAAGACAGTGTTTGTACGGTGAAGGATAAAAAATTCAAAACCTTCCACCTTTTGGCTGCCCCAACCGACACAAATAAAATTGATATCTTTTCCTTTGCCGCTTTCGCAAAAGAGGTGGCAGACCAATATGACATTGTTATTTTCGATTTCCCTGCAGGCGTTGATTTTTCCCTTGCCGCGGCACTGCCAAAAGACACGATGCACTTAATCGTTGTTAACCCCGATGTTGTTTGCATTCGTGACGCAGCAGGCGTTGGAGAAAGAATTGCAGAGTTTTCGGATAATATTAGAATGATTTTAAACAAGTTTAATTTTAAACTTGTGAGAAACGGTGTTTATAAAAACATCGATGATTCCATTGACAAGACGGGGATTCAGCTTGCAGGCATTGTTCCTTTCTGTGAACATTTAGCCTGTGCGGTTGCAGTTGGCCGTCCTGTAAATAAAGGTCGTGCCTTTAAAGCCCTCAAACGCATTTCAAGGCGTTTAGACGGTGAAAAGGTGCGCCTGCCAAAACCAAAAAAAATCTAGCAAAATTCAAGCGAAAGGAAACCAAAATGAACATTGCACTCATAGCACACGACGCGAAAAAAGAACTTATGGTTCAGTTTTGTATTGCTTACTGCGGTATTTTAAGCCGTCACAACCTGCTTGCAACAGGCACAACGGGAAAAACCGTGTCTGAAGCAACAGGCCTTGAAATTGCCCGCTTCCTTGCAGGCGCACAGGGCGGCACACAGCAAATTGCATCCCGCATTGCCTGTGGCGAAATTGACCTGCTTCTTCTTTTCCGTGACCCCTTAAATCCCCGCCCCAACGACCCTGACGTTCAGGTGCTGCTGCACCTTTGCGATGTTCACAACATTCCTGTTGCCACCAACATTGCCACCGCTGAGGTTTTAATTCACGGTCTTGAACGCGGCGACCTTGATTGGCGCGATATTTTACGCAATAACTAATTTTAGAATATACTCGGTCCGACTCTGATTTTTAAGAGGAGTCGGACAGTGTTATGAATAGGGAGTGAAATTTATGGCTGAAATCAACCGTGCCGTTAAGGGCACCTGCGATATTCTGCCCGATGACAGTTATAAATGGCAAGAGGTTGAAAAATTTATGCTTGAAACCTCTCGGCTTTACGGCTTTAAGGAAATCCGTGTGCCCGTTTTTGAGCACACCGAGGTTTTTAATCGCAGTGTTGGTGACACCACCGATGTTGTTCAAAAGGAAATGTACACCTTTGATGACAAGGGCGGTCGTTCAATAACACTTCGTCCCGAACTTACCGCAGGCGTTGTAAGAAGTGCCATTGAAAAGGGTCTTGTGAACGGTGCTCTGCCTTTAAAGGTTTGCTACATAGGTGGTTGCTACCGCTATGAAAAGCCCCAAGCAGGCCGACTTCGTGAGTTCCACCAGTTTGGTGTTGAATGCTTTGGCGCAGGTGAGCCTGCCGCCGATGCCGAGGTTATTTCCCTTGCAAAAAGCGTTTTAAATGGACTCGGTGTTTCAAAGCTTTCTCTGGAGATTAACTCCATCGGCTGTCCCGAATGCCGCAAAAAATATCACGCAGCTTTAAAGGAATTTTTCGAAGCACAAAAGGATAATCTTTGCGAAACCTGCAAGGATAGACTTGACCGCAATCCTATGCGTATTTTAGACTGCAAATCTCCCGTTTGCAGTGAAATTGCAAATAACGCCCCTGTTATGATTGACTTTCTTTGCGATGACTGTGCAAATCATTTTGATGGTGTAAAAGCACACCTTAATGCAATGGGAATTAAATATTGTGTTAATCCCCACATTGTAAGAGGTCTTGATTATTACACAAGAACTGTTTTTGAGTTTGTTTCAAACAGCATCGGTGCTCAGGGCACTGTTTGCGGCGGTGGCCGTTATGATGGCCTTGTTTCCCAAATGGGCGGTCCTGCTGTTCCTGCCTTAGGCTTTGGAATGGGCATTGAACGCTTAATGCTTGTTTTAGAGAGCGAGGGTGTTACCCTGCCTGAGCCGAAAACCTGCGATTTGTTTATTTCCGTGGTGGGAAGCGCCGCTGCAGTTAAGGCAAGTGAGCTTTGTGCAAAACTTCGTGCCGAAGGATTTTGTGCTCAAAGTGAAATCAGTGGGCGCGGTCTTAAGGCGCAAATGCGTTTCGCCAACAAAATCGGCGCAAAATTCCTGGTGGTTTTAGGCGATGATGAGTTAAGCACAAATAAGGCAGTCCTTAAAGATATGTCAAATTCCGAAACTAAAGAGGTTGACCTTGATAAGCTGACCGAAATGCTTTACGAAGCACTTAAGAACAGCGCACTCGGCGCCCTTGAAGACTCGATTTTATAAAGGAGAATTAAAATGAAACTTGATAAAATGGGCGAGCTTCGCCGCAGTGTTTATTGCGGAACACTTCGCCGTGAGGACGCAGGTAAGACCGTAACGGTTGCGGGTTGGGTACAGCGCCAAAGAGATTTAGGCTCCCTTATTTTCATTGATTTAAGGGATCGCACAGGCATTGTTCAGCTTGCCTTTGACCAGGACACTGCTCCCGAAATTTTTAAGAGAGCCTTTGAAATTCGCAGTGAATTTGTTTTAATGGCAAAAGGAACTGTTAGAGTTCGTTCCTCCATTAACAATGAAATTCCTACAGGTGAAATTGAAATTGCCGTTGACACCTTAAAGGTTCTAGGCCAAAGTGTTACCCCACCCTTTGAAATTTTAACCGATTCAAATGCAAATGAAGAACTCCGCCTTAAATACCGTTATCTTGATTTAAGGCGTTCCAATTTACAAAATAATATTTTAACCCGTCACCGCATTGCAAAGGTGACAAGGGATTATTTCGATGAAAACGGTTTTATCGAAATTGAAACACCCACCCTTATTAAATCCACACCCGAAGGTGCCAGAGACTATCTCGTTCCCTCCCGCGTTCACGGCGGCAGTTTCTTTGCCCTTCCCCAATCTCCGCAAATGTACAAGCAGCTTTTAATGCTTTCAGGCTTTGACCGCTATATGCAGATTGCCCGTTGCTATAGAGATGAGGACCTGCGTGCCGACCGTCAGCCTGAATTTACACAAATTGACCTTGAAATGTCCTTTGTTGACATTGAGGATATTTTAGCGTTGGGTGAAGGCTTTGTTAAGCGCCTGTTTAAGGATGTTTTAAATGTGGACATTCCTACCCCGCTTCCCCGCCTTACCTACACCGAAGCAATGAATTCCTACGGCTCGGATAAGCCCGATACCCGTTTTGAAATGAAGATTACCGACATTTCGGATTTGGTTGAAAATTGCGGCTTCGCCGTTTTTGCCGACACCGTTAAAAACGGCGGCACGGTTAGAGCCATAAATGCAAAAAACAGCGCTTCGACTCTTACAAGAAAAGAAATTGACAAGTTAACCGAAACTGCCCGTGGAATCGGCGCAAAGGGCCTTGCATTCATTCGCTGGGCCGAGGAAACACCCAACTGCTCTTTTGCTAAATTTATGAGCGAAAACGAAATGAACGCTATTTTAGAGCGTATGGGTGCCAGTCAGGGCGACGTTATCCTCATCATTGCCGACAAGGCAAAGGTAACACTGCCCGTTCTCGGCGCACTCCGCCTTAATGTTGCTAAAAAACTTGACATTATTCCCGACACCTTTAATTTCCTTTGGATTACCGAATTCCCCTTCTTTGAATATAACGAGGAAAGAGGAAACTATGATGCAATGCACCACCCCTTTACCTCTCCCCTTGATGAGTGCATTGAGTTTTTAGACACAGCACCCGAAAAGGTTTATGCAAAGGCTTATGACCTAGTTTTAAACGGTGTTGAGCTTTCCAGCGGTTCCATCAGAATCAGCGACCCCGAGCTTCAAAAGAAAATGTTTACCGCTTTGGGCCTTACCGATAAGGAAATTGAGGAAAAGTTCGGCTTCCTTGTTGATGCTTATCATTTCGGCGCACCGCCCCACGGTGGTATGGGAATCGGTCTTGACCGAATTGCAATGATTATGTGCGGCTGTGATTCACTCCGTGATGTTATTGCATTCCCCAAGGTTTCAAACTCCTCCGAGCTTATGAGCGGAGCCCCCTCCCCTGTTGATGAAAAGCAGCTGACTGAGCTTTCCATTGCAGTTATCAATAATAAAACTGAATAATAAAAAAACAACCCCCGAACGCTTCGTTCGGGGGTTTATTTTATCTTATTTTCTTTGTCCAGGTTGATGGAGTAAGAGCAAAAAGCAGTGGGTAAATTTCAAGACGACCAAAAAGCATTGCGAAAGAAAGCAAAATTTTAGAAAATGGTGAATATGCCGCATAACTGCCCACCGGTCCTACTGCATCAAGACCCGGTCCGATATTGTTAAAGCAGGCTATTGTTGCCGATAAATTGCTTTCAAAAGAAAACGAGGTTTCTAAAGATAACAATAAAAATACCAAAAACAGCACTACCATATAAACTGCAAAATAAACACAAACGCTGTGAAGTGTGGCAATGTCAACCTTTTTTCCATCCATTTTAACCGTGGAAACTGACCTTGGGTGAAGCATATGGAGCAGTTCTCTTTTAATTTGTTTAAAAAGCAAAATCACACGGGAAACCTTTAAGCCGCCTGCCGTTGAACCTGCACAGGAGCCGATAATCATTAAAATTATCAGTAATGTTTTTACAACCTGCGGCCACACGGTGTAGTCGGCCGTTGCATATCCCGTAGTGCTTATTATTGAGGCCACCTGAAATGCGGAATGGCGCAAAGCCTCGGCAAAGGTTTCATAGAGGGGCACTGTATTTGCGGTTACAATTGAAATGCTGACTGCAACAAAAGCAAAATACACCCACATTTCTTCGTTTTTTAACACCGACTTAACTCTTTTTATAAGGATAAAAAAGTAAATGTTAAAATTCAAACCGAAAATAAGCATAAAAATTGTTATGACCCATTGCGAATAAGCGCTGTATCCGGCAATGCTATCTGCCTTGCTGGAGAAACCACCCGTGCCTGCCGTTCCAAAAGAGTGAATCAGACTTTCAAAAAGATTCATCTCACCACACCACAGTAAAATCACCTGAACAAGTGTTAAAGCAATATATATGAGATAAAGAATTTTTGCGGTTTGCTTGATTTTAGGAACAAGCTTACCTACAACAGGACCGGGCACCTCCGCCCTTAAAATGTGAATTGAACGGTCACAAAGGGAGGGAACGAGCGCCATAACAAAAACAAGAACTCCCATTCCGCCAACCCAGTGGGTGAAGCTGCGCCAAAAAAGTATGCCATGGCTGAGAGATTCAATATCGGTTAATATTGAAGCGCCTGTTGTGGTAAAACCGCTCACCGTTTCAAAAACAGCATTAATATAATTAGGAATTTCACGACTTATCGTGAACGGCAATGCACCGATAAGTGACATTAAAATCCAAGCAAGGGCAACCAACACAAAGCCCTCCTTGGCATAAATCAACCGCGTTGAGGGTTTGCTTAAAACAGTTAAAATCAGTCCAACGGCCAGAGCAATTCCAATGGTGATTAAAAATGCCCAAGCACAACTTTCTTTATAAATAAGGGATACTGCAAAGGGCAATGTTAAAAGCAAAGCTTCAATAAAAATAATTTTGCCCAGCATATAAAAAACCATTCTGCGATTCATAAGCCGTTCCCCTACTTAATAATATCCGACAGGTCGTTAAGACGCTGATGTGCAGCAACAATGATAACCCTATCGTTAAGCTTAATAACCTCGTCACCTGAAGGGATAATTGTTTTCCTGCCACGCATTATACCCGCAATAAGAATGTTGGACTTAAAGCGCATATTCTTTAATGGGATATCCACCTGAGTAAAATCGGAACGCACATTGAATTCAAGTGCCTCTGCCTTGCCATCTAAAATTTTATAAAGGGTTTCCACGTTGCTGCCCATTGAATTTTCAAGTGCCCTTGCATAACGCACCAGAATATCAGCATTAACCGATTTTGGAACAATAATGCTGTCAAGGCCCAGTTTATTGGCCAAAACGCACATTTCCTCACGGTTAATTTTGGTTATAACCTTTTGAACACCCTGAGTGGCGGCAAACAAAGAAACGATTATGTTTTCTTCATCCATTCCCGTGAGGGCAACAAAGGAATCAACTGAGCGAATGCCCTCCTCTAAAAGCAATTCCTGTTCGGCACCGTCACCGTGAATAATAACGGCCTTGTCCCCAAGTTCCGTGCTCACCTCTTCACAGCGAGCGGCATTTTTCTCAATGATTTTAACATCAATACCTGCCGACAACAGCATTTTTGCAAGATAATAAGCCGTTTTGCTGGCACCAAGAATCATAACACTGCTTGCCTGTTTGCGCAAAACGCCCAACATTTTTAAAAGCTTTTGAATTTCGTTGGGAGCGGCAATAATACCGATTTTATCCCCTGCCTTTAATGTGAAGTTACCATCGGGAATAAAAGACTCTTCCCCACGCGTAACGGCACAAACGAGGTACTCAGCCTTATATTTATCACGCATTTTAGACACAGTTACACCGTCAAGCTCACTATCCATTGAAAGTTTTATTTCAACAAGTTCAATGTTTCTTTTTGAAAAGTTTTCAACCTTAACGGCCGATGGAAATTTAAGAACATTAAAAATTTCCTTTGCGGTTAAAAGTTCAGGATTTATAGAAATGGAAAGCCCCAACTGTTGACGCATAAAGCTTAAACTATTGTCGTTATATTCAGGGTTTCTTATTCTGGCAATAGTGTGCTCTGCACCCATTTTTTTTGCAATATAGCAGCTGAGCATATTCATTTCGTCTGAACCTGTAACTGCCACAAAAAGTTGCGCGTCGCTAATGCCTGCCTCAGCAAGGGTTTCACAGTCAGCCGAGTTGCCCGTGACACCCATAACATCGCAAACGTTGGTAATTTCCTCAATAGCGACAGAGTTATTATCAACCGCAATAACATCGTGACCTTCGCTAACAAGATTTTTTATTATCTCAAAACCGATTTTTCCGCAGCCTGAAACTACAATTTTCATTTAAGCTTTGTTCCTTTCAGCATTAAACTTTTAAACTTCCTTTGGGTGAGGTAATGTCCAGTGGTAATGTGCCGCTAAAATTCTCAAAATAAACACTGCAGCACTTCCGCAAATCATAGCCCATTCCTGACCGATTAAATTCCACAACACAGTGCACACCGCAGCCCCTATAAGGGATGCCGAGGCGTAAAAATGCTTAACAAAAATGTAGGGTATGTTGCCCGCCATAATATCACGAAGCACTCCGCCGCCAATACCTGTTATAACACCCACGAACAAAAGGAGAAAAACATTAAATCCGCTTGTGTTTGCAACAGCGGTTTGAATTCCTATTACAGTGAATACCGCAAGGCCTAAAGAATCCATCACAAGAAGCACATAATCGTAAATTGCTTTTTTCCTATGTAAAAACCGTTGGACCTGAGGGATGAAAATTATTATTGCGGTGATTGCCGCCACCATAGTGTAAACAGGGCTTGTGAAGGTGACAGGCGGATTTATGCCAAGCACCAAATCTCTTATGGCACCACCGCCCACAGCGGTCAGAGTGGCAAGAATGATAACGCCAAAAATATCCATCTTTTTACTTATGGCGGTCATTGCGCCCGAAACGGCAAAGGAAATGGTGCCGATGATTTCAAAAATTAAAAGCAGGGTTCCTGACATTTATATTCCCCTTTTATCAGTTTTTTCATAAGCTAGGCGTTCATCTCCGCTTTCAAGATAAATAATACCGCAATAGGAAAACCCGTTTTTTAAAAGCAAATTTTGCATAACGGTGTTATCTTTATGCGTGTCAATTCTAAGGTGCCTTATTTCATCCTCGCAAAAAGTAATAACCTCGTTTAAAACACCGCCGCGGGCACCGCTACTTGCAACACGGTGGATTGTGCCGTAAAGCGAACTATCCAGCCAAGCGCCATTTTCAATAATTTTATAGGTGGGCTCCTCATCAAGGGTAAACATAAAAACACCGATAATCTTTCCATTTTCCTCTAAAACAAAAAGTCGGTTTTTCTCAATATCCTCGGTTAAAACGGCTTCACTCGGATAACCGTTTGCCCACTGTGTAGGATTGCCGTTTTTACGCATAAAATCCCGTGCGGCATCATAAACCTTAAGGATTTCTAGGAGTTCAGTTGCTTTTGCATTTCTTATCATATATAACACCAATTTTATATTATACTACACTTACTCTAAAAAGGCAAATAAAAAAGACGGCTAAGGAAGATTCCTTAACCACCTTTTAATTTAATCGGTTATATCCCTATCGGCATCGATTATCTCGCCCGTTTTGGCATTGACATCGAAAGAATATTCCGTGATACCCACTCTGAAATCAATTTCATAAACCAGCCTGCCGTCTTCAGTATCCAAAACATTTTGAAGGCCTGAAATCTCTGATGCATTAACACCTGCCGTTTGGAGAGCAATTTCCAACGCCTGCTCCTGTGTGATTTCAGGGGTTACAGTGGAGCCTGAGCAGGCACAAAGTGTTAAAACAAAAATCAGTGAAAGGAAAAGTGCAAAAAATCTTTTCATAATACATACCTCCTGTTTTAGTATACAAAAAGAGAGGGGCACTTATGCCCCTCTCTTTAGGTTAAATTGTCAGTGACGGTGCTGTGTAAACGCGGGCGGCAAGCTCTTGGTCTAAAAGATAAAGGCTTTTGGGGTCATCACCGAAAAGTTTAAACTTGGCTATAAGCTTATCGGCATTTTCTTCTTCCTCGCCCTGCTCTTTAACAAACCAATCCAAAAATTGCATTGTTCTGAAATCCTTAACCGAATAAGCGGCATCATAGATATTATGAATTAAATCGGTAACATAACGCTCGTGCTCGGCACCGGCATAAAGGGGGTCAATTGGGTTAACAAAAGCCTTATCGGGCTTATCAATGGCCTTAAGTTCTACCTTAATACCGTTGCTTTGTAAGTAACGGAGGAATAAAAGTGCGTGGTCCCTTTCCTCCTGAGCCTGAATGTTGTACCAATTTGCAAAGCCATCTAAATCAAGGTCATTGAAAAAATTGGCAATATCAAGATAAAGATAGGCGCTGTAAAATTCCTTGTTAATTTGGTCGTTAAGAAGTTCTATAACTTTTTTATCCATAAAAATTTTCTCCTTTTTAAAAAAATACAGGGAAGCCCGAAGGCTCCCCTGCAAAATGTACTTTTTATTTAAAATATCTTGCAAGTAAGCCTTCGAATGCTTTACCGTGGCGAGCCTCATCGCGAGCCATTTCATGAACGGTGTCATGGATAGCATCAAGACCCAGTTCCTTGGCAAGCTTTGCAAGCTCGGTTTTGCCTGCGGTTGCACCGTTTTCGGCATCTACACGAAGTTCAAGATTTTTCTTTGTGGAATCGGTTACAACCTCACCAAGAAGCTCTGCAAACTTGGAAGCGTGCTCTGCCTCCTCGTAAGCTGCCTTTTCCCAGTAAAGACCGATTTCGGGATAGCCTTCTCTGTGAGCAACGCGTGCCATTGCAAGGTACATGCCAACCTCGCAGCACTCGCCCTCAAAGTTAGCGCGAAGGCCTTCAATGATTCTTTCATCTACGCCCTTTGCAACGCCTACAACGTGCTCAGCAGCCCAGGTTTTCTCGCCCGACTGCTCATTGAACTTTTCAGCAGGAACGCGGCACTGGGGGCAATTTGCGGGAGGAGTGTCTCCCTCATGAACATAACCACATACAGAACAAACCCATTTTTTCATTTTTGTTTTCCTCCAATTTAATTTTAATTGCTTTTTGATGAATTTACACAATCATTACATTTACCCTCGAACACGCAGGTAACGCCATCGATTTCAGCATCAAGCAGCTTTGAGATTTTTTTAATTGGCAAAATCTGCTTATCGCTTATATCCAAAATCTTTTGGCAGTTTTTACAGTAAAAATGCAGATGCTCTTTAACATCGGCATCAAACCGTTCTACCCCGCCGTAAACACCAAGGCTTACTATCTCGCCGCTTTCCTGAAGTTTTGCCAGGTTTCGATAAACCGTTCCCAGAGAAATATTTGGAATGAGCTTTCGTGTTTCACTGTAAACCCAGGCGGCATCGGGATGTGTTTTGGTGCCGTTTAAAACCCCTAAAATCGCTTCCCTTTGTTTAGAAAAGTTAGCCATGTGTCACTTCCTTTCAAAAGTAGTAATGATTACTGTTTTTATTATACATTATTTTCACCGTTTGTCAATAGTTTTTTTAAAATTTTTAAAAATTTTTTTGTTGACAAAAAATTTGTTTTGGTGGATAATACTATTGTATTTATATTTAGGGGGCGAAATTTTGTATTCGCGCAATATATCAAATTCGGTAATTAAGCGTTTGCCTCGTTACTACCGCTTTTTAGGTGAACTTAAAAGTGAAGGGATGACACGAATTTCCTCAAAGGAGCTTTCCAATAAAATGGGGCTGACTGCAAGCCAGATAAGGCAAGATTTAAACTGCTTCGGTGGTTTCGGTCAACAGGGCTATGGTTATAACATTGAACTTTTGCAGGGTGAAATCGGTCGCATTTTGGGTCTTGACACACCAAAGCGTGCTATTTTAATCGGTGTAGGCAATTTGGGGCGTGCCGTTGCACTGCATGTTAATTTTGAAAGCAAGGGTTTTCAGTTAATTGGTGCGTTTGATAAGCGCGAAGCGCTGGTCGGTCAAATTCTTCGCAATATGCCAATTCGCCACATTTCTTCCCTTGATGAATTTTGCCGTGAAAACCTGCCCACCGCCGCAATCCTTTGCATTCCTAAGGATGCCGCAGGTGCCGTTACCGAACAGCTTATAAAGCTGGGTGTTAAGGGATTTCTTAATTTTTCCCATTATGACCTTGCAATGAAGCACAAAGGCATTGCAGTTGAAAACGTTCATTTTGGCGACAGGCTTATGACGCTTTCCTACAACATTGATAATTTAGAATAACAAAAAGGATTATACCTAAAATTCGGTATAATCCTTTTTCTTTTTGCAACACTAATCTTGGTGATTAAGTTATGATTATAACGGTCATAAGAACAGTGATTCTTTACATTTTTATAACCATAGGAATAAGAATTATGGGCAAACGGCAAATTGGTGATATGCAGCCTAATGAGCTTGTTGTCACCCTGCTTATATCGGAAATTGCGGCTCTTCCTCTGCAGGACCCTTCACAGCCGCTTATAAACGGAATAATTGCCGTTTTTGTTTTGGTTATTCTTGAAATCCTTATATCATTCATAACAATGAAAAGCTATTCCATAAGAAAGCTTATGAACGGAAAATCCGCCATTGTTATAGAACACGGAGAAATTGACCAGCAAACAATGAAAAAACTGCGTATGACGGTGCTTGATCTTGTTGAACTGCTGCGGGGACAAAATGTCTTTGACATAAGCACGGTGGCATTTGCGGTGCTTGAGGTAAACGGTGACCTAAATGTGCTGCTGAAAAGCGACTTTCAGCCTGCAACCGTTTCGGATTTAAGCCTTAAGGCCCAGGAAAGCCAACTGCAAATTCCCGTTATTTCCGATGGAAAAATAATTTCCGATGCTGTTTCTTCAATTAACAAAACAACCGATGATATAAGGAAAATTCTAAAATCTAAAAACAAGAAAGAAAGCGATGTTTTTCTTATGACAATGAGCAAGGACGGTCAAATGAACATTATTTGTAAGGAGAAAAAATCTTGAAACGGCTTATAACCGCAATAGCTTTAATTTTAGTGATAACCGTGCTTTGCATAGGTGTTCATTTTCTTGTTTCCCAGCAGGTAAACGGTGTGCGGGCAATGGTGAACCAGTGCAAAGAATATCTTGAAAAAAAAGACAGTGCGCAGGCAGAAAAAATTGCCGACGCACTGGTTTACGAATGGGAAAAACGGGAAACTCTGCTCTCCCCTTTTATAAATCACGAAAAAATTGATGAAATAAGCTTAGAAATTGCAAGTCTTGCCGCCAACATAAAGGCTCAAAACTTTCCCGTTTTGCTAAGAGATGCCGAAACGATTTTAACCCTGCTCCACCAAATGGAGGAGGATGAAGAAATTAACGTTCACAGCATTTTTTAATCAAAAATCCTCTTGATTTTTTCGAAAAATGTTTCTTGTTTTTTATAATTTTTCTCCGAAACGGTTTTTTCAAAGTCACGAAGTTTTTGCTTTTGCTCCTTAGTCAGGTCTTTGGGGATTTCAACACTTATGCGAACATATTGGTCGCCTCTGCCACTACCGCCAAAACGCTGAATTCCCTTGCCGCGGAACTTAAACTCATCACCTGGCTGAGTGCCCTCGTGAATGTTGAATTTAACCTTGCCGTCAAGGGTAGGAACGGTGATTTCGGCACCCAGAGCCGCCTGAGTGAAGGTGATGGGCACCTCGCAATAAACATCATAGCCATTTCTCTCGAAAATCGGGTGGGGTCTAACCGATGCAATAATGTGCAAATCACCTGCAGGACCGCCGTTAACACCTGCATCACCACCGCCGGGGAGGCTAAAATATTCACCGTCATCAATGCCTGCGGGAATATTGATAGTCTTTTTAACGGTGTGGCGAATTCTTCCCTTGCCGTTACATTTGGGACAGGGGTCTTCAATGATTGTGCCGGCACCCCTACAATTAGGACAGGGCTGAACCGTTCTCACCTGGCCCATAAAGCTGTTTTGAACAGCAGTAACCTTACCTGTTCCCTTACAGTGGGGGCAGGTTTTTCTGCTTGTTCCCTTTTTGGCACCGCTTCCACCGCACTCATCGCAGGTTTCGATTTTTTGAACATTAATTTCCCTTTGGCAGCCTTTTGCTGCCTCCTCAAAGGAAAGATTAACGGTGACCTGAACATCTCCGCCTCGCCTTGGAGCGTTAGGATTAGAACGGCGACCGCCGCCAAAGCCACCGCCGAACATACTGCCGAGAATGTCGCCCAAATCATCAAAACCGCCAAAACCACCAAAGCCTCCACCGAAGCCGCCGCCATAGGCGTTGGGGTTAAAGTTGGGGTCGACACCTGCGTGACCGAACTGGTCATAACGAGCGCGTTTTTCCTTATCGGAAAGCACCTCATAGGCTTCGTTTACCTCTTTGAAACTTTGTTCTGCCGCGGCATCACCGGGGTGTAAATCGGGATGATATTTTTTTGCGGCCTTGCGGTAGGCTTTTTTTAGTTCGTCATCACTAACGCCCTTTTCCACGCCCAAGACCTCATAATAATCCTTTTTATCTGCCAAGATGTTTCTTCCTTCCCCTGAAGTCAAGTGTTTTGGGTGCGTTTTTAAAACGCACCCGTTAAAATTTAAAAATTATTTATTCTCGTCAACATCGGTGAAATCGGCATCGTAAACATTAGAATCGTTTTGTGCACCGTTTTCGCCGTTTGCAGCGTTTTGTGCTGCCTGCTGAGCCTCGGCTGCAGCCTTGTAAACCTTTTCAGAAACAGCATAAACCTGCTTTTGAAGTTCTTCCTGTTTAGCCTTGATTTCCTCAGCATTGTCGCCCTTTAAAGCCTCTTTAAGTGCTTCCTTGGCATCGTTGATGTTCTTCTTTTCATCATCAGAAAGCTTATCGCCAAACTCGTTAACGGTCTTTTCGGTTTGATAAATCATTTGATCAGCGGCGTTACGCATATCAATGTCTTCGCGACGCTTTTTATCCTCAGCCGCAAACTGCTCGGCCTCTTTAACAGCCTTGTCAATGTCCTCTTTAGACATGTTTGTGTTAGAGGTGATGGTGATAGACTGCTCTTTACCTGTGCCTAAATCCTTAGCAGAAACGTGAACAATACCGTTGGCATCAATGTCAAAGGTTACCTCAATCTGAGGAATTCCGCGGGGTGCGGGTGCAATGCCGTCAAGGTGGAACACACCGAGAGTTTTGTTATCCTTTGCAAATTCACGTTCACCCTGCAAAACGTGTACCTCAACAGAGGTCTGACCGTCAGCAGCGGTGGAGAAAATCTGGCTCTTCTTTGCGGGAATGGTGGTGTTGCGGTCAATAACCTTGGTGGAAATGCCGCCCATTGTTTCAATACCAAGGGACAGAGGTGTAACATCAAGGAGTAAAAGTCCCTTAACATCGCCTCCGAGAACACCGCCCTGAATTGCGGCGCCGATAGCTACGCATTCATCAGGGTTAATGCCCTTAAAGGGCTCGGTGCCGATAAAGTTCTTAACTGCTTCCTGAACTGCAGGAATGCGGCTGGAACCGCCAACCATAAGAACCTTGTTAATGTCGCCTGTTTTAAGACCTGAATCGGAAAGTGCCTGACGAACGGGGCCCATTGTCGCCTCAACCAAATCGGCAGTAAGTTCGTTGAACTTTGCACGGGTTAGAGTGGTTTCAAAGTGCTTGGGACCGTTGGAATCAGCGGTAATAAAGGGCAGGTTAATGTCGGTTGAGGACATTCCCGAAAGATCAATTTTTGCCTTTTCGGCTGCTTCCTTTATTCTCTGCATTGCCATTTTATCGCCTGTGATATCAATGCCCTGCTCTGCCTTAAAGGTATCGGTGATATATTTCATAACGCGTGCGTCAAAGTCATCACCGCCAAGGCGGTTGTTACCTGCAGTTGCCAAAACCTCCTGAACGCCGTCTCCCATTTCAATGATGGAAACGTCGAAGGTGCCGCCACCAAGGTCATAAACCATAACCTTTTGGTCGTTTTCCTTGTCAATGCTGTAGGCAAGTGCTGCTGCGGTGGGCTCGTTGATGATACGCTTAACCTCAAGACCTGCAATTTTACCTGCATCCTTGGTTGCCTGACGCTGTGCATCGGTGAAGTAAGCGGGAACTGTGATAACAGCCTCGGTAACTGTTTGACCGAGATAAGCCTCGGCATCGGCCTTTAATTTCTGAAGAATGATTGCGGAAATTTCCTGAGGAGTGTATTTCTTATCCTCAATGCTAACGGTGTAGTTAGTGCCCATTTCACGCTTGATTGAACTGATTGTGCGGTCGGGGTTGGTAATAGCCTGACGCTTTGCAACCTGACCTACCATTCTCTCACCTGTTTTAGAGAAGGCAACAACGCTGGGTGTGGTGCGACCGCCCTCAGCATTAGCAATAACAACGGCTTCGCCGCCCTCCATAACTGCAACGCAGGAGTTTGTTGTTCCTAAGTCAATTCCGATGATTTTTCCCATTTTAAAATATCTCCTTTAAAATTAAATGTTTGTTTACTTACTTATATTCAATCAGTTTGCCACCGTAACCATTGCGGCACGGATAACGGTATCACCGATTTTATATCCCTTTTGAAGCACTGCGGCAATTGTGTTTTCACCAAGGTTTTCATCCTCAATGTGCATAACTGCCTCGTGAAGATTGGGGTCGAAGGTGTCCCCCACATCGGCGATTTCGCTGACACCAAGCTGCTCGGTGAGCCCAACAATTTGTTTAACAATCATCTCAACGCCCTTGGCATAATCCGGTGAATCCTTGTCTGCCGATAAGGCGCGGTCAGCGTTATCAAGAATAGGTAAAATATTTTTAATCACATTTGCCTTTGAATATTCCACCGTTGCAATTTTTTCTCTTTCGGTGCGCTTTTTAAAGTTATCAAATTCAGCGGCTGTGCGAAGAAGCAAATCCTGCTTTAATTCGAGTTCTTCCTTTAATTTTTGGATTTCTTCATCCTTTTTATTCTTACGCTCTTTCTTTTCAGGCTTTGCCTGAGCCTCGGTTTCATTATTCGTTTTTTCTTCCGACATTTTTAGTCCTCCATATCTTTAATAGCCTGCCTCATTATGTCCCCTGCCCGCTTGGCAATGTAGGAAAGGCTTGGTATTATTTGTTTATATTCAAGTCGCTCGGGTCCCACAACACCAATTCGGCCAAAGTTGCCATTACCGTTATTATAGGAGGTGACAATCAGCGTTGACGGGCACCTTTTTGCAAAGGACATCTCGCTGCCAAAAAGCAAATTCAGCGGCTGACTTGCCTCGGAAAGCATTGAGATAAGTGCCTCACGGTGGTCAAAAATCGAAAGGATGTCGCGGGCATCTCTATCGCTGTCACAAACTGAGAAAATGTTTGCCTCGCCGCCAAGCTCTAAAGTTGCTCGGCTTATCTCCTCGATGATTTCATTTAGCTCGGTTAAAATCGGCATTAAGGTTAGCGCATCAGCTCCAGCAGAAACCATTATGCTCTGCATAAACGCAGGTGTGAACTCGCTCGCATGGACCCCCACAACCCACCTGTTAACAAGGTTTTCAAAAACCAAAACGTTTTTTTCGGTTAGCGGTGCCGAAACCCTGCAAAGGCGGCTTTTTGCCCTGCCGTTTGAGGCAAAGGCGACCAGCATTGCTGTGTGGCGACCCAGTGGTAAAAGCTTCACACTTTTTAAATAACACTCACTGCCTGCCACGGTGGCGGAAATTGCGGGAAGGCCCGTGAGCCTTGAAACAATTCGGCAAATACCTACGGGGATATGTTCGGGGTCGCTGCTCACCGAAAACATCATACTATCAATAAGCTCTTTTCGGCTTTGTTCAAGTGAAAACTGTGCCGCCGGCAGGCTGTCAACATAAAGGCGGTAAGCGTTGCTTGTGGGCACCCTGCCTGCCGAGGTGTGGGGCTGCTCTAGAAAGCCGAGCTCACACAGCTCACTCATTTCATTTCTAAGGGTTGCAGAGGATGGAGCATTTTCCAAAATTTCGGTAAGCGCCTTTGAGCCAACCGGCTCGCCTGTTCTAATATAGGCATCAACAACAGCAAGCAAAATTGCCCGCTTTCGAGCGCTCAGTTCCATTCTCATCCCCCCTGTTTTTCGTTTTAGCACTCTAAGGCATCGAGTGCTAACTGTTAATAATTTACCACCAAAAAACGCAAATGTCAATAGAGTTTTGTGAATAATTTGTAAATATTTTTTGACCTTTCCTGACCTTTGCGTTTTTATATGCAAAAAAGCACAAAAAATCGACTATAATATATGTAAAACTATATATTTTGCAAATTTTTTAAAAAAAAGAAAAAAATTCCTTTATTTTTTATAATAAAACTGTTATAATAAAGTGCTGCCTTATAAAAAAAGGCTAACATCATAAAAAATGGGAGCAGGGTTTTCCCTGTACCCCATAAAAAATTTAGGAGGTTGACTTAAATGAGTCACAAGTACGTTTACCTGTTCAGCGAAGGCGACGCTTCCATGCGTGAGCTTCTCGGCGGTAAGGGTGCTAACCTTGCTGAGATGACCAAAATCGGTCTTCCCGTTCCCCAAGGTTTCACCGTTTCTACCGAGGCCTGCACTCAGTATTATGAGGACGGCAGAAAAATCAATGATGAAATCCAGGCACAAATCATGGAGTACATCGACAAAATGGAAGGCATCACCGGCAAAAAGTTCGGCGACCAGGAGAACCCTCTTCTCGTTTCCGTTCGTTCCGGCGCTCGTGCATCCATGCCCGGTATGATGGACACCATTCTTAACCTTGGTCTTAACGAAGATGTTGTTGAAACCATGGCTGCAAAATCTGGCAACGCTCGTTGGGCTTACGACTGCTATCGTCGTTTCATCCAAATGTATTCCGACGTTGTTATGGAAGTTGGTAAGAAATATTTTGAAGAGCTTATCGACAAAATGAAGGAAGAAAAGGGCGTTACTCAGGACGTTGATCTTACTGCTGACGACCTTAAAGAACTTGCAAATCAGTTCAAGGCTGAATACAAGTCTAAAATCGGTAAGGACTTCCCCACCGATCCCAAAGAGCAGTTAATGGGCGCTGTTGAAGCTGTTTTCCGTTCTTGGGACAACCCCCGTGCAAACGTTTACCGTCGTGACAACGATATTCCTTATTCTTGGGGTACCGCTGTTAACGTTCAGATGATGGCATTCGGTAACATGGGCGACAACTGCGGTACTGGTGTTGCATTTACTCGTGACCCCGCTACCGGTGAACCCGGTCTTATGGGTGAGTTCCTCACCAACGCACAGGGTGAAGACGTTGTTGCTGGCGTTCGTACTCCTATGCCCATTGCTGAAATGGCTGAAAAGTTCCCCGCAGCTTTTGAAGAGTTCAACAAGGTTTGCGCTATCCTTGAAGACCACTATCGCGATATGCAGGATATGGAGTTCACCGTTGAAGACGGCAAACTTTACATGCTCCAGACCCGTAACGGTAAGCGTACCGCTAAGGCTGCTTTAAAAATTGCTTGTGACCTCGTTGACGAGGGTATGATCGACAAGAAGCAGGCTGTTGCTATGATCGATCCCCGTAACCTCGACACACTTCTCCATCCCCAGTTTGACCAGAAGGCATTAAAGGCTGCTGTTCCTGCAGGTAAAGGCCTTGGTGCTTCTCCTGGTGCCGCTTGCGGTAAGGTTGTTTTCACTGCTGAAGATGCAGAAGAATGGAACAACCGTGGCGAGAAGGTTATCCTCGTTCGTCTTGAAACCTCTCCTGAAGACATCACCGGTATGAAGGCTTCTCAGGGTATCCTCACCGTTCGTGGTGGTATGACCTCTCACGCAGCCGTTGTTGCTCGTGGTATGGGTACCTGCTGCGTTTCCGGTTGCGGCGAAATCATCATGGATGAAGAAAATAAGCAGTTCACTCTTGCAGGCAAAACCTACAAAGAGGGTGACTACATCTCCATCGATGGCTCTACCGGTAACATCTATGACGGCATCATCCCCACTGTTGATGCTGAAATCGCTGGCGAGTTCGGCCGCATCATGGCTTGGGCTGATGAATTTAGAACTCTTAAAGTTCGCACCAACGCTGATACTCCTGCTGATGCTAAGAAAGCAAGAGAGCTTGGCGCTGAGGGTATCGGTCTCTGCCGTACCGAGCATATGTTCTTCGAAGCTGAAAGAATTGCTGCTTTCCGCGAAATGATTTGCTCTGACACTGTTGAAGCAAGAGAAGCAGCTCTTGCTAAGATTCTCCCCTACCAGCAGGGCGACTTTGAGAAGCTTTACGAAGCTCTTGAAGGCAACCCCGTTTGCATCCGCTTCCTTGATCCTCCTCTCCATGAGTTCGTTCCCACTGAAGAGGCTGACATTAAGGCTCTTGCCGCTGCTCAGGGCAAAACTGTTCAGGATATTAAGAACATCATCTCCTCTCTCCACGAGTTCAACCCCATGATGGGTCACCGTGGCTGCCGTCTCGCAGTTACCTATCCTGAAATTGCAAAGATGCAGACCGCTGCTGTTATCCGCGCAGCTATCAACGTTAAGAAAGCTCATCCCGATTGGAACCTCGTTCCCGAAATTATGATTCCTTTAACCGGTGAAGTTAAAGAATTGAAGTTCGTTAAGGACGTTGTTGTTGCTACTGCTGATGCTGAGATTGCCGCTGCAGGCGTTGAGCTTAAATATGAAGTTGGTACCATGATGGAAATCCCCCGTGCATGTCTTACTGCTGATGAGATCGCTAAGGAAGCTGAGTTCTTCTGCTTCGGTACTAACGACCT
>JAFTPI010000046.1 GCA_017463345.1 Clostridia bacterium
GGTATGGTAGATGGCGCCAACGTTAAAATGTATGTTAAGGTTGGTGACCGCGTTATTGCCGCAAAATATGCAGGCAACGAGGTTAAGATTGATGGAACTGAGTACAGCATTCTCCGCCAAAGCGATATTTTGGCTATTGTTGAGTAATTTGGAGGTAATTTTAAATGGCTAAACAAATTATTTTCGGTGAAGAGGCAAGAAAAGCCCTTCAGGCAGGTGTTGACCAGCTTGCCGATGCAGTTAAGGTAACCTTAGGCCCCAAGGGAAGAAATGTTGTTCTTGATAAAAAATACGGCTCACCCCTTATCACTAATGATGGTGTTACCATTGCAAAGGAAATTGAACTTGATGACCCCTTTGAGAACATGGGTGCACAGCTTGTTAAGGAGGGTTCGGTTAAAACCAACGATGCCGCAGGTGACGGCAACACCAACGCAACAGTTCGCGCTCAGGCTTTAATTCTCGAGGGTATGAAAAACGTTGCCGCAGGTGCAAACCCAATGGTTGTTAAAAAGGGTATCAGCAAGGCGGTTGACACCGCTGTTAAGACCGTTGTTTCTAATTCCAAAAAGGTAAGCGGCTCGGCTGATATTGCCCGCGTTGCCACCGTTTCGGCAGGTGATGAGGTTATCGGTAACCTTATTGCCGAGGCAATGGAAAAGGTTTCGGCCGATGGCGTTATCACCGTTGAGGAATCCAAAACTGCTGAGACCTATACCGAGGTTGTTGAGGGTATGCAGTTCGACCGCGGTTATATCACCCCTTATATGGCAACCGACACAGACAAAATGGAGGCCATTATTGATGACCCCGTTGTTTTAATCACCGATAAGAAAATTTCCAACATTCAAGAAATTTTGCCCCTTCTTGAGCAGATTGTAGGAGCCGGCAAAAAGCTTGTTATTATTGCTGAGGATATTGAGGGCGAGGCACTTTCCACCCTTATTGTAAATAAACTTCGCGGCACCTTCACCTGCGTTGGCGTTAAAGCCCCCGGCTTTGGCGACCGCAGAAAGGAAATGCTCCGTGATATTGCAATTCTCACCGGTGGTGAGGTTATCACCGAGGAATTAGGACTTGAGCTCAAAGATGCCTCTTTAGCTCAGCTTGGTCGTGCAAGACAAATTAAAATCGGCAAGGAAAACACCATCATTGTTGACGGTGCAGGAAGTGCCGATGCAATTAAGGACCGCGTAAATCAGATTAAAAATCAAATTGAAACCACAACCTCTGATTTTGACAGAGAAAAGCTTCAGGAGCGCCTTGCAAAGCTTGCAGGCGGTGTTGCAGTTGTTAAGGTTGGTGCTGCTACCGAAATCGAAATGAAGGAGAAAAAGCTCCGCATTGAGGATGCTCTTGCTGCAACCAAGGCCGCCGTTGAGGAGGGCATTGTTGCAGGTGGCGGTGTTGCCCTTGTTAATGCTATTAGTTCGGTTAAAGAGCTTCTTGACTCCACCGAGGGTGATGAGAAAACAGGTGTTAACATTGTCTTAAAGGCACTGGAAGCACCCATTCGCCAAATTGCCGCTAACGCAGGCCTTGAGGGCTCGGTTATCGTTGACAAAATCGTGTCGGCAGGAAAGAGCAACTTCGGCTTCGATGCTTACAGCGAAACCTACACCGATATGATTGAGGCAGGTATTGTTGACCCCACAAAGGTAACCCGTTGCGCACTTCAAAATGCCGCATCGGTGGCTTCTATGGTGCTCACCACAGAATCCCTTGTTGCCGATAAAAAGGACCCCGCAGCCGATGCCGCAGCAGCTGCTGCAGCCGCTACAGCAGGCGGAATGTATTAAAAAGAAAAACGCCAAGCCAAAAAGGCTTGGCGTTTTATAAAAAGGAAATGCTATGACTGATAAAACTCTTGCCTGCTGCTTTACAGGCTATCGCCCAAACAAATTCCCCTTTGAATTCAGCGACACCGACCCACGGTATGCTGCATTTGAAAGCTCTCTTTTAGAGGCAATTTTTTCCCTGCCCAAGGAAAACTGCTTCACCTTTTACACGGGAATGGCAATGGGGTTTGATATTTTGGCGGCCGAAATGGTTTTGCTTCTTAAAGAAAAAGGGGACTGCGTTGTTAATTTAATTTGCGTGTTGCCCTTTAGAAACCAAACCGCAGGGTGGGATGAAGGCTGGAAAAAGCGCTATGACAATGTACTCCAAAATGCCGACGAGGTAATACTTCTTTCGGAGGAATATTATAAGGGCTGTTATTTTAAACGAAATGATTTTATGGTTGATAACAGTGATTTGGTGCTCACATATTTCGACGGGGTGCAGGGCGGAACCGCCGCAACCCTTAAGTATGCCGCAAAGAAAAATAAAAAAATAATAAACCTTGCCGACGATAATGACAGCACAATGACCTATCGTGATTACTGTTCAATTCCCGATGCGCTCGAAGAAGATGAATAAACTTTTTGAAAGTCCTTTTTATAGGACTTTCTTTTTTTTATACTTTAATTGTAAAAAAACTTTAAAAAAGTGTTGACAAACGGGAAAAAAAGTGTATAATAAAGAAAAAAGAACAAATGTTCTTTTTGGGAGGTAACTATGGTTTTATCAGTATTCAGCACAATTATTGAAGCCATTTTAATAGGAATTGTGGTTTGGGGCTTTTTCAATGAGAGAAAGCTTGCTGTTCTTGAAAAGCGTCTTGCACGCCTTCTTTTCCGCCGCGCAAAGCTTATAAAAAAATAATTCTTCCGAATAAAATTTGCCTTCCTTGGATATACTTGTTATGAGTGTAATTCTAAGGAGGAAAAAAAGTGAGAAATTTTTTAAAGTTTGTTTGTGTCTTTTTGAGCCTGTTTATCTTTTGCGCATTTTCGGTCAGTGCCGAAGGAACTATAAACGCATCGGAGCAGGCAATTCTTGAAAAACTTCAAACGGTTTACAAGGTGGGAAATAAGGAATATATAATTCCTGTTGAATATGTAAATCAAGCTAGAAACTTCTTTTTAACCGTAAGTGTTACCGAGGAGCAGTCGGATGAAATTATAGGCTATATTGAAAATGGCATTAAAATTTTAGATAGTCAGGTGGAAAATTTCGGAGCAGGAGATGTTAATTTCGATAGGTTTGAGCATTCTGCAAAAGCGGAAATTTTGACTCTCGGCCAAAAAGCGACTCAGGTTGTTGGTTTAAAGCTGGTTTACAGCGGCGGATTAGTTACCATAACCGACTCGGCGGGAAAACTCGTTTTCAGCGGCGCTCCAATTATTAAGGTAACAGGCGCCTCCTCGCGCCATCTTGTTTTCGGCGCCGTAACATTTGGAGTTATTGCGGCAACCTATGTTACCTGCCTATTCGCATTTAGAAAGGCTAAAGAAAACAATGCATAAAAAACTTCAGGGGCTAACGGCATATTTTTTATTGCCGTTAGTCTTTTTAATTTTGGCCTACCTGCTTATTTGGGCGCTATTTTCGCCTATTATTGATATTGCTGTTTCGGTTTATAAAATGACAACCGTTGATGCCGATTTAACCGAAAGCGAAATAGTTTCTACATTTAAAGGCAGCAATGTTTTTTCCGGAACGGTTAAGGCAAGTAATGTTACATTTCCAAAATATTCCGAAAGCTTTGGCAGGGTAGAGATTGAAAGCATTGGCACCGATTTGCCCCTTATTTTCGGCGATTCGGATTATCAGCTTTCCCGCGGTCTTTGCCAGTATATGGGAAGCAGTTTTCCTGGAATGGGCTCAACCGTTTTAATCGGCGGCCATAACGGCTCATTTTTATATAATCTTAAAAATATCCAAATTGGCGACAAAATTAAAATAACAACAAATTACGGTGTTTTTACCTATGTTGTAACAGGCAGTTCAGTTAAGGAAAACCAAGATAAAACGGCCTATGATTTGGCCGCAAAAACAGAGAATCTTGTGCTTTACACCTGTTATTATGGTGAGGGCAGCTTTGGCCTGTCCTCCAAGCGTTTTTTTGTTTATGCCGACTTTTTATCAGGACCGGTGGTGATTTGCGATGAATAGAAAAAATAACGTTTTTAGAACAATTTTCGCGTTTTTAACCGCATTTTTTCTTTTTTGCGCCGTCATTTTTTGGGTGCTGTTTTCAGCAGGGAGTATTAAGGGAGTTTCCCTTATAGCTCAAAAAAGCGAATTTTGCGAAAAGACTGCCCTCGAAGCCGAAGAAAAGCTTAATTTTATTGCCCAAGCTGGCGGCTTTGAGGATGGCTTTTTTAATGGAATTGTAACGGCTGAAAAAGTTAGCGAAAACCTTTTCCCCTTCATAAATTCTGCCTTTTTGGGGGAGAGCTTTAACAGAAACGAAAAGCCGATAAGAGATGAAATCAGCCACAGAGTTTTTGCCGAAGCAGAAGAAAAAATGTCCGGTTATTCGCTCGAAACAAGGCAGATTCTTAATCAAACGGTTGACCTTTGTTCTATAGAGGCCGTAAGCGGTTTTACCCCCTCAATAATCCGCTATTTGTGCGCTTTTTTTGGCCGATTTAGGAAGTTCTTTTTGGTTTCAGCGCTGATTTTTTCAGCCTTGTTTTTAAGCTCACTTTTGGTGCTTAAACGAAGCAGAAAATTCCTTAAAACAGCCCTTATTTCGGCATCATTTATGCTGGGCGTAGCCCCTTTATTGGCTCTGATTTTTCTAAAAGGAGAGAGGCTGGGAATTGCCTCGGTTGCAATGAGGGATTTTCTTAATTTTTTTGCGTTTTTTGTTTTGGTGACCTTTGTTTTTTTTGCAGTCGTTGTTTTAATTTTTTCCTTTTTTATAAGAAAAAAAGACCCCGTTTCAAACTGAAACGGGGTCTTAAATTTTTAAGTTTATTTATTTTTCTCAATGTATTCAACAACATTGCCGATGGTCTTTAAATCTTCAATGGCGTCATCGGGAATTTCAATGCCGAATTCATCTTCAACGCTCATAAGCATTTCAACAACATCAAGACTGTCAGCACCAAGGTCCTCAGCGATGCGGGTGTCCATTGTCATCTCATCAGCATTTGCATCAAGTTGGTCAGCTAAAATCGCTCTGATTTTATCAAATACCATAAAAAAACCTCCAAAAAAAATTAGCATTAAAAGTAGACATAAAAAAACAAATATGGTATATTTGTAATTATTAAGATACAATAATTTCGCCAATAAGTCAAGTAAAGAATTTTTTTGTCGATAAAAATCGAATTATTTAAAAAGAGAGGAAAGGTGATTAAAAGTGAAAAAGGTGCTGGGTCTCATAGGCTTCCCGCTTTCCCATTCCTTATCCCCCTTTATTCAAAAAAAGCTTTTTGAAATAAATCAAATTTGTGCCGATTATTCGATGTTTTCTTTCCCCGCTGAGCAGTTTGATGAAAAAATTGCTTTTTTAAAAGAACTTCACGGCTTTAACATCACCCTTCCTTACAAGCAAACCATCATAAAATATCTTGACGACCTTGACCCCACCGCCGCAGACTGCGGCGCCGTTAACACCGTTAAAAACGAAAACGGTGGCCTTGTTGGCTTTAACACCGATGGCTTCGGCTTTTTAAAGGGTCTTGAAATGGCGGGCATCCCCCTTTGCGGCAGTGTCCTAATTTATGGCTACGGCGGTGTGGCCCGCACCATTTCCTACTGCGCCCTTGAGAAAAACTGCACCGTTACCTTTTGCACAAGAAGGGGAAGTCGTTATCGTGCCAATGGGCTTGTTTTGGAGCTTCAGGAAAAATTTGGCGTGCAAATTGCCGTTATCGAGGAAAATGAGATAAAAGAGCACTATGATTTATTTGTTAACGCCACCCCTGTGGGAATGTTCCCAAACTGTGATAAATCACCGCTTACAAGGGAACAGGTGGACTGCTTCGATGCGGTTTTTGATACCATTTATAACCCCACTGAAACTCTGCTTTTAAGCTACGCTAAGGAGCAGGGAAAACGCTTTTCAAACGGCCTTTCAATGCTTGTGGCACAGGCAGCCCGCGCACAAAGCATTTGGTTTGGTGTTTCCTTTACCCATGAGCAGATTAAAAGCGTTACCCTAGCCGCCGAAAAAAAGCTTAACAGTAGGGATAAAAACATTGTCCTTGTGGGCTTTATGGGAAGCGGCAAAACCACCGTTTCGGCGCTTCTTGCAAAGACACTTAATATGGAGCTTGCAGACACCGACAGCCTTATTGAGCAAAGGTACAATATGTCTGTTTCGGAAATCTTTAAGCGATTTGGCGAAGCGGAGTTCAGAAAGGCAGAAAATGACATTGCCCTTGAGCTTTCAAAGGAGAGTGGCAGGGTTATTTCCTGCGGTGGCGGTCTGCCGATTTATTGCCAATGCAAGGAGTTTTTTAAAAACGCCTTAACAGTTTATCTTGATGTAACCCCCGAATGTGTTTTTGAACGCCTTAAAAACGACACAACCCGCCCGCTGCTTCAAGGTGATAATCCCGAGAAAAAAATCGCAAAACTTATGAGTGAGCGAAAAGGAATTTACGAAAGTGTGGCAAATTTTAAGGTGAATGCCGAGGATTGTGCCGAAAATATAGTAAAAAATGTAATTTCTGCCTACAACAACCTTGAATAATTTATTATTAAGTATTATAATATATAAGTTAATTATTTCCCCTAGGAGCGAAACTTTTATGATTATTGTTTTAAAATCGAATGTTTCAGATGAACAAATTTTAAATTTTTCAAACCTGCTCACCGAAAAATATGACATTAAGGTTAACACCTGGCGCGGCACACACTCCACCGTTCTCGGTCTGCTTGGTGACACACACCTTATTGATTCCGAGGCCTTGCAGGCAAAGGAAATCGTTGAAAGCGTTAAGCGCGTTCAGGAACCCTATAAAAAAGCCAACCGTGCATTCCACCCGCAGAATACGGTTATCACCGTTGGAAACAGTAAAATTGGTGATGGCAAATTAAGCCTTATTGCAGGCCCTTGCTCGGTTGAAAGTAAGGAGCAGATAACAGGCATTGCCAAGGCGGTAAAGGAAAGCGGTGCAGGCTTTTTGCGAGGCGGCGCATTCAAGCCCAGAACCTCGCCTTATGCCTTCCAGGGCCTTCGCGGTGAAGGCATTGAACTGTTGCTGGAAGCCAAGAAGGAAACAGGTCTTCCCATTGTTACCGAAATTATGAGCATTGCTCACCTTGACCTTTTCGAGGATGTTGATGTCATTCAGGTCGGCGCCCGCAATATGCAAAACTTTGAGCTTTTAAAGGAGCTTGGAAAAACCAACAAGCCAATTCTTTTAAAGCGCGGTCTTGCAAACACGGTTGAGGAAACCCTCATGAGCGCTGAATACATTATGAGCCAGGGTAACGACAGGGTTATTCTTTGTGAAAGAGGTGTTCGCACCTTTGAAACCTACACAAGAAACACCCTTGACATTTCGGCAATTCCCATTTTCAAAAAGCTTTCCCACCTGCCCGTTGTGGTTGACCCAAGTCATTCGGGCGGCATTGCATGGCTGGTTGAGCCACTTTGCCTTGCGGCCGTTGCCGCAGGAGCCGACGGACTTATTGTTGAGGTTCACAATGACCCTGCCCACGCCCTTTGCGACGGCGCACAGTCTATCACACCTAAAATGTTTGACACCCTTGCAAAGAAACTCAGTGCTGTTAAAAATAATATTTAGGAGCAGTAAATTTTATGCTTAAAATGACGGTTGCAGCATCCACCCCTTATGATATTTTAATTGACCGAGATATTTTGGGGCAGTGCTGTGATTTTATAAAACCACTTACAAAGGCTAAAAAAATTCTTGTTATTTCCGACAGCAATGTGGCCCCTCTTTATGCGAAAAAGATTGTTTTTGCATTAGAAAAAGAGAATTTTAACGCCTCTCTTTTCACCTTCCCTGCAGGGGAGGAAAATAAAACGCTACAAACCGTATATTCAATGCTTGATGCAATGTGCCGATTTGGACTCACCAGAGAGGATTTGGTTATTGCAGTTGGCGGCGGCGTTACAGGGGATATGGTCGGCTTTGCCGCATCAATTTACCTTCGCGGCATTGATTTTATCCAAATCCCCACATCCCTTCTTTCCCAGGTTGATTCTTCCGTTGGCGGAAAAACAGGCTGTGACCTGCCTTTTGGCAAAAACCTTGTGGGTGCGTTTCATAACCCCCGCCTTGTTTTAATTGACACTGCAACCCTTGACACCCTGCCTTCGGAATTTTTTTGTGATGGTATGGGCGAGGTTATTAAAACGGGTGCCATTAAGGATGAAAAACTCTTTAACTGTCTTTCAGCCGAGGGCTCTGATTTAAGCCTTGAAAAAATCATTTATTCCTGCGTTAACATTAAAAGGCAGGTTGTTGAAAATGATTTTAAGGAGAGCGGCGAAAGGCGCCTTCTTAATTTCGGCCACACCTTGGGCCACGCCATTGAGCTTTATTATGATTTTAAAGGCATAACCCACGGCGAGGCCGTTGGCGTTGGAATGCTTATGATAACCAAGGCGGCCGAACAAAACGGCCTTACAAAGGCAGGAACGGCGGAAAAAATCCAGTGCCTTTTAAAGGAATTTAACCTTAAAACTCAGGTTGATGCACCTCTAACGGAACTGCTTACTCTTTGCCGTAGAGATAAAAAATCAACGGCTGAGTTTATAAATCTTGTGTTGCTTAATGAAATCGGCAACGCCTATGTTCACAAAATTCCCCTTGAGGAATTAGAAAGTTTTTTCGGAGTTTAAAAAATGAGTAATGTTAGAATTTCCCCAAGTGCCCTTTGCGGCAAGGTAAATTTGCCTGCCTCAAAGAGTGTTGCCCACCGCGTTCTTATTTGTGCGGCGCTGGCAGGGGGAAAGAGTGAGATAAAGCCCTTTTGCACCTCTCGTGATATTTACGCCACCGTTTGTGCCTTAAAGGCACTTGGCGCCGAAATTAAAGAGGGAAAAACGGGTTACACAGTGCAGGGGATAACCCCCAAAAGCGGCGCAAAGCTAAACTGCTTTGAATCGGGCTCAACCGCAAGATTTTTACTGCCTGTTGCGTCGGCCCTGGGGGTAGATGCCCAGTTTATAGGCGAAGGCAGGCTCCCACAGCGCCCCTTTGACTACCTTTGTGAGGTGTTAAGGCAAAACGGTGTTACCTGCGGCAGCAACAAACTGCCGATTGATATAAGTGGCACTTTTAAAGGTGAGCATTTCACCCTGCCCGGCAATGTAAGCTCGCAGTATGTTAGCGGCATTTTAATGGCGGCACCCTTAATGAACTGTGATGTCACGGTTGAAATTAAGGGTAAGCTTGAATCCGAACCCTATGTGGAAATGACGGTGGCTGTTATGGGTCAGTTCGGCGTTAAGGTTGAAAGACTGAGCAGCGGTTACTTTGTAAAGGGCGGACAAAAATACATACCTCAAAAGGTTAAAATTGAGGCCGATTGGTCGGCGGCGGCATTCTTTATGTCGGCGGCGGCGCTTGGCGGCGAGGTTGCTCTTAGCGGTCTTAACTTTGCCTCAACCCAGGGCGATATGGCAGCCCTTGATGTTTTTGCCGCATTTGGAGCGGAAATTTCTATTGTAAGCGATACCCTTTTTGTTAAGAAGGGTAAAGAACTTCGCGGAATCACGGTTTGTGCCGAGCAAATTCCCGATATGGTGCCCGCCATTGCGGCAACCGCCGCCTTTGCCAAGGGTGAAACCAAAATTACAGGCGCCGCAAGACTGCGCCTTAAAGAAAGTGACAGAATTGCCACCGTGTGCAGTGCCTTAAGGGCATTGGGCGTCAGCGTGACAGAGGGTGCTGACAGCATAACGATTTTGGGCGGCACGGTTTCGGGCGGTAAAATTGATGGCGCAAACGACCATCGCATTGTTATGGCATTTTCGGTGGCAGCTTCCTTTGCACAGGGCGAAACCGAAATTTCGCATAGCGAGGCTGTCGGAAAATCTTATCCTGAATTTTTCAGGGATTTCTCAAAAATCGGAGGAAAGGTAAATGAATTCTAATTTCGGCGAGAAAATCGTTTTGAGCATTTTCGGCGAAAGCCACGGCGCAGCCATTGGCGGCGTGCTCACAGGGCTTCCAAAAGGCATTAAAATTGATTTTGATGAAATGGAAATTCAGCGCCTTCGTCGCGCCCCCGGCAGAGATAAAACTGCCACACCCAGAAAAGAGACGGATGAGTTTGAAATTTTATCAGGTGTGCTTGATGGCAAAACCACAGGCGCCCCTCTTGCTCTTATCATAAGAAACGGCGACACAATTTCCAAAAACTATGATAATTTAAGGGATTGTCCTCGCCCATCACACAGCGACTATGCCGCCGCAGTTAAATTCGGCGGAATGAATGATGTTCGCGGCGGAGGTCATTTTTCGGGCCGCCTTACAGCCCCGATTACTGCCCTTGGTACCATTTGCCGCACTGCACTTTTAGAAAAGGGAATTACGGTGGGCGGTCATATTCTTAAAATTGGTGCAGTCAATGATAGCGAATTTGACAAGGTGAACATTAGCGCTAAACAGCTTTCGGTTTTAAATAAAGCGGCATTCCCTGTTATCGACAGCAAAGCGGAGGAAAAAATGCGCGCTGTTATCGAGGCCGCAAGGCAAAACTGCGACAGCGTTGGCGGTATGGTAGAAATTGCCGTAACAGGGCTTCCCGCAGGGCTTGGCAACCCAATGTTTAAGGGAATTGAAAATGTAATAGCTTCGGCGCTTTACGGCATTCCCGCCGTTAAGGCAGTTTCCTTCGGTGCAGGCTTTGACTTTGCCGATATGCTGGGCAGTGAGGCAAACGATGCGCTTTACTATGATAAAAACGGCAATATAAAAACCAAAACCAATAATTGTGGCGGCATTTTGGGCGGTATCACAAACGGAATGCCCCTTATTATAAGGGTTGCACTAAAACCCACCCCATCAATTTCAAAGCCTCAGCAAACCGTTAATTTAAAGACAAAAGAAAATGTTACTCTAACGGTTGAGGGAAGGCACGACCCCTGCATTGTCCCAAGGGCTTTACCTGCACTTGAAGCAATGCTTTGTGTTGCTCTTGCTGATATATTAGCAGGGGAGGGAAAATTCTGATGGATTTAAAGGAAATCCGAGAGGAAATTGACCAAATTGATGACAGCATTGTTGAGCTTCTAAAAAAGCGTTTTGACTGCTCACTTAAGGTTGCAGAATATAAGATTAAGAATGATTTGCCGGTTTTAAATTCTCAGCGTGAACAGCAAATTATTGAAAAGGTAACAGGGCTCGGCGGTCAGCACGGCAACAGCATTGGCGATGTTTACCGTGAGATTATGAGTGTATCGCGCCAGCGCCAGCACAATCTGATGCAAAAAGAGTCGGATTTAGGTCAGGCGATTTTAAATGCCCCAAGCACCATTTCTAGCGGCGGTGTTATTGCCTGCCAGGGCACCGAGGGTGCCTTTTCCCACCTTGCCGCAAAAAACCTCTTTGAAAACGGACAGCTTCGTTTTTATGAAAGCTTTGAAAGCGTTTTTGCCGCTGTGGAAAGCGGAGAGGCCGATTTCGGTGTTGTGCCGGTAGAAAACTCAAACGCAGGCTCGGTTCACGAGGTTTACGATTTAATTCTTAAGTACCGCCACTTTATTGTTGGCGCCGCAGTGCTCAAGGTTAACGAAAATCTTTTGGGCGTTCGGGGCAGTAAACTTGAGGATATTAAAACGGTTTATTCCCACTCTCAGGCACTTAGCCAAAGTGAGGCTTTTATTAAAGAACACGGATTTACCCCTGTGCAGTACGCTAATACGGCGCTTGCGGCAAAATTCGTTGCCGAAAAAGGGGATAAAACCTGCGCCGCCATTGGCTCGATTCAGGCGGCAGAAAGTTACGGTCTTGCGGTTCTTGAAAAAAACATTCAAACCGTTAAGGCTAACAGCACAAGATTTGTGGTAATTTCCAAAAAGCTTATAATCCCCGAAAACAGCAACAGGGCAAGCGTTGTGTTTATGCTGCCCCATGTTACGGGTTCACTTTACAAAATTTTAAGCCGCTTTGCTTCCCATGGGCTTAACCTTACGAAAATTGAGTCCCACGCGGCAAGAAACGGAAAATTTGAATATGAATTTTACCTTGACTTTTCCGGCAAGGTTCAGGAAAACGAAACGGTAAAACTGCTGTGTGAACTGGCTGAGGAGCTTCCCGATTTCACCTTCCTCGGCAACTACAGCGAAACTGATATAAATAATTGCTGAAAAGCAAAGCATAATATTTTAGAATAAATTTGGTGATTGAAAATGGCAAAAAACGATAAAATGGTAAAGGCAATAACCTCAATGGATGAGGATTTTGCAAAATGGTATACCGATGTTGTGTCCAAGGCTGAGCTTATGGACTATTCATCGGTTAAGGGCTGTATGATTATTCGCCCCTACGGCTGGGCAATTTGGGAGAACATTCAGAAAATTTTGGATGGAATGTTTAAGGAAACAGGCCACGAAAATGTTTCAATGCCTATGTTTATCCCTGAAAGCCTGCTCCAAATTGAAAAGGACCATGTTGAGGGCTTTGCACCCGAGGCCGCTTGGATTACCCATGGCGGTAACGACCTTTTAGAGGAGCGCCTTTGTGTGCGCCCCACCTCTGAAACCCTTTTCTGCGACCACTATAAGAACATTATTCATTCCTACCGTGATTTACCAAAGCTTTATAACCAGTGGTGCAGTGTTGTGCGCTGGGAAAAAACCACCCGCCCCTTCCTGCGCTCCCGCGAGTTCCATTGGCAGGAGGGTCACACCATTCACGCCACCGCTGAGGAGGCACAGGCAGAAACGGTACAAATGCTTAACATTTACGCTAAATTTGCCGAGGAGTTCCTTGCAATTCCTGTAATCAAGGGTATTAAAACCGAGAAGGAGCGTTTTGCAGGCGCAGTTGAAACCTACACCATTGAGGCTCTTATGCACGATGGTAAGGCACTTCAAAGCGGCACCTCCCACTTCTTTGGTGATGGTTTTGCAAAGGCATTCGGTATTCAGTATACCGATAAGGAAAATAAGCTTTCCACACCCTTCCAAACCTCTTGGGGTGTTTCCACCCGTTTAATCGGTGCCATCATTATGACCCACGGTGACGATAACGGCCTTGTTCTGCCCCCTGCAGTTGCCCCCATTCAGGTTGTTGTTGTTCCCATTGCCTCTCACAAAGAGGGCGTTACCGAAAAGGCAACCGAGGTTTACGAGGGCCTTAAAAAGATTTGTCGTGCTAAAATTGATAATTCCGACCAGTCACCCGGCTGGAAGTTTGCTGAATATGAAATGAAGGGCGTGCCTTTAAGAATTGAAATCGGTCCTCGTGATATCGAAAACGGCGAGTGCGTTGTTGTTCGCCGTGATAACAGGGAAAAGGTTGTTGTGAAACTCTGCGACCTTGAAACCGAAATCCCGAAGCTCTTAAATGCCGTTCGTGACGGAATGTTTAGCAAAGCCTTAGAGCACAGAAATTCTGCCACCTACGATGCAAAAACACTTGATGAGATGACCAAAATCGCCGAAACCAAGCCCGGTTTTATAAGGGCTATGTGGTGTGGTGATAGAGAGTGTGAGGAAAAACTTAAAGAGGTAGCAGGCGTTTCCTCACGCTGCATTCCCTTTGAGCAGGAAGCCATTTCCGAGACCTGCGTTTGCTGTGGCAAAAAGGCAGAAAAAATGCTTTACTGGGGTAAGGCATATTAAAAAGGAGAAAAATTATGAAAAACAAAAAGCTATGGATAATTTTGGCAGTTGTTGCAGTTTTAATTATTGCCATAATTGCATCCCTTGTTGGCACCTACAACGGCCTTGTTGAAAAAAAGGCCGAGGTTGACCAGAAATTTGCTCAGGTGCAAACCGTTTTACAGCGCCGCAGCGATTTAATTCCCAACCTTGTTTCCACCGTTAAGGGCTATGCCGCACACGAGGAGAATGTTTACACCGCCATTGCCGATGCTAGAGCAGCCCTTTCGGGTGCCAAAACTCCTGAGGAGGCCGAGGCGGCAAACGGTGAGCTTGACAGCGCAATTTCAAGGCTTCTCGTTGTGGTTGAAAACTATCCCGATTTAAAGTCAAATGCCAACTTTATTGCCCTGCAGGATGAGCTTGCAGGCGCCGAAAACCGCATCTCTACTGAGCGTGGCAGATACAACGAGGCAGTAAAGGAATATAACACTGCAATAAGGAAGTTCCCCAACAACATTTTTGCAGGTATGTTCGGTTTCACCGCCGCCGATTATTTTGAGGCTGACGATGAGGCCCAGAAGGTGCCCGAGGTAAATTTTGATTAAGAGCAAAGGCCTTCGCCTTTTAGCACTAATTTGGGCCGTTTTAATGCTTGTCCCAATTTTAACGGGCGCGGCGCAAATTCCAAACCCCACAAACGAATTTTTCGTTAACGACTTTGCCGATGTTATTTCGGCTTCCGATGAAGCCGAAATAATGCAGTCGGCAGTTGCCCTTTACAAGGCCACCAAAGCACAGGTGGTGGTTGTAACGGTAAATTCCTTGGAGGGTGAGGATGTTAATTCCTATGCCCTTAATCTTGGGGAAAAATGGGGCGTTGGAGAAAAGGAAACCGATACAGGTGTTGTTTTGCTCCTTTCGGTTTCCGATAGAAAGGTCACCATTCAGGTGGGCTATGGCTTAGAGGGCGCCATTAACGATGCCAAGGCAGGGCGAATGCTTGATAACTACGCCGTGCCATACTTTAAAAATAACGACTTTTCCGTAGGACTTAAAAGTGTTCACAAGGCAATTATCAGCGAGGTATATAACGAATTCGGCCTAGAAGAAAATGTTGATGATGATTACCTTTTACCCGAGGATGAAGAGGAAATGACACTTTTAGATTTGGTTTACTTTATCGCCGTTTTGGCGGTAGTAATTTTTGTGCTTATCAAAAACCCCGGTCTTTTATATTTCTTCGCTCTTACCTCCAGAGGCTCCCGCTATTCCGGTGGCGGCGGCTTCGGTGGTGGCTTCGGTTCGGGCGGCGGCTTTTCGGGCGGCGGCTTTTCGGGCGGCGGCGGCAGCTTTGGTGGCGGCGGCTCCTCCCGCGGATTTTAGAAAATTTTAGTTAGGAAGTAATTAATAATGGAATGGATGTCACTTAACACACTGAGAGAAAAATATCTTGCTTTTTTTGAAAGCAAAGGACATTTGCGCCTTTCAAGCTTTTCACTTGTTCCAAACAACGATAATTCTCTTTTGCTCATAAATTCTGGTATGGCACCTATGAAAAAGTATTTCACAGGTGAGGTTACCCCTCCCTCAAAAAGGGTTACCACCTGCCAAAAGTGTATCAGAACACCCGACCTTGAGCGCGTTGGCCACACCGCCCGCCACGGCACCTATTTTGAGATGCTTGGCAACTTCTCTTTTGGAGATTATTTCAAGGTTGAGGCAATTAAATGGGCTTGGGAGTTTTTAACCGTTACCTTGGAAATCCCCTCTGACAGGCTCTGGCCCTCAATTTACGAGGAGGATGACGAGGCCTTTAATATCTGGAAGGATATTATCGGTGTGCCCGAAGAACACATTGTTCGTCTCGGCAAGGCAGATAACTTCTGGGAGCATGGCACAGGTCCCTGTGGTCCCTGCTCCGAAATATATTTTGACCGCGGTGAAAAATACGGCTGCGGCAGTAAGGACTGTAAGCCCGGCTGTGACTGCGACCGCTATATGGAAATTTGGAACAACGTTTTCTCACAGTTTAACAACATGGGTGACGGTACATACACCGAGCTTGAAAACAAGAACATTGACACCGGCATGGGCCTTGAGCGCCTTGCCTGCGTTATGCAGGATGTTGATAATATGTTCGAGGTTGACACCATTCGCAACATTTTAAACAAGGTTTGCGCCATTTCGGGTAAGGAATACGGTAAGGATAAGAATGTTGATATATCTATCCGTGCCATCACCGACCACGCAAGGGCATCCACCTTTATGATTAGTGACGGCATTATTCCCTCAAACGAGGGCAGGGGCTATGTGCTTCGCCGAATTATCCGCCGTGCAGTGCGCCACGGAAAGCTTATTGGAATTAACCGCGCTTTCTTTATGGAGCTTTGCGATGCTGTTATAAACGAGAATAAATCGGGCTATCCTGAACTGCTTGAAAAGCGTGAGCTTATTGCCCGTGTTATAAATAACGAAGAGGCAAACTTTAACAAAACCGTTGACCAGGGTCTTAATATGCTGGGCTCCCTTACTCAAAACGGTGGCACCCTTTCGGGTGACGATGCATTTAAGCTTTACGACACCTATGGCTTCCCCTTTGATTTAACTAAGGATATCTTAGCCGAAAAGGGAATGGATGTTGATGAGGCACGCTTTAAGGAGCTTATGGAGGAGCAGAGGAACAAGGCAAGAAATGCCCGCAAATCGGCCGATAGTGAGAGCTGGAAGAGTGACGGTATAAGTTTCGATTCCGTTCCTGCTACCGAGTTTTTGGGTTACACCGAAAAAGAGTGTACCGCCAAGGTTTTGGACATTGTTTGTGATAACGAGCATGTCACCTTTGCAGGGGAAAACACAAAGGCCGTTATCGTTCTTGATAAAACCGTTTTCTATGGAGAAAGCGGTGGTCAGGTTGGCGACACAGGTGAAATTTCGGCTAACGGTTTTACCTTCTTGGTTACCGATACCAAGAAAACTCCAGGCGGTGTGTTCACCCATTTCGGAACGGTTAAAAACGGCGCCGTTACGGTAGGGGATACCGTTATCGTTCAAATTAACGATGAGCGCCGCCTTGCCATTCGCCGCAACCACACTGCAGCTCACCTTTTGCAGGCGGCACTTCGCAAAGTGCTTGGCACCCATGTTGAGCAGGCAGGCTCCTTTGTTAGTGAAAATGTTGTTCGTTTCGACTTCACTCATTTCTCCGCTTTAACTGCCGAGGAAATCGGTGCAGTCGAAACAGAGGTTAATAAAAATATCCTTGCAGGCATTACTGTTGTGAACGAAGAAATGCCCATCGCTGAGGCTAAAAAACTTGGCGCAATGGCACTTTTCGGCGAAAAGTACGGCGAATTTGTAAGGGTTGTTGAAATTGCTGATAAATCGGTTGAGTTCTGCGGCGGTACCCACATTGATAACACCGCAAA
>JAFTPI010000001.1 GCA_017463345.1 Clostridia bacterium
ATCCTCAATCATAATCTTAACGGGGTTAATGCCCTCTTTGTAATAGCTTCCAACAGGGGAAGCAATGATAACAAATGTTGCATTGTGAACAGCGTGAACGCCTAATGTTTCATCGTTACCGAACATAAAGGGGCGAAGGTACAGGGAGGTGCCTTCAGCAGACGGAGTCCAATCCTTTTCCATTTCAACAAATTTGGTAAGCACTTCAAATGCCAAATCCTCAGGGATAGTGGGCAGGCAAAGGCGATCAGCAGAATTATTCATTCTGCGAATGTTTTCCATAGGTCTAAAAAGTTGTACCTTGCCATCCTTACGGCGATAAGCCTTAAGACCTTCAAAAATTTCGGAGCCGTAGTGCAAAACGGTGGAGGCAGGGTGAAGGGAAATGTTGGCAAAGGGAATAATTCTGGCATTGTACCAACCTTTTTCACGGCTAAAGTCCATCATAAACATATGGTCGGTAAAGAATTTACCGAAGCCTAAAGTGGAAGCCTCAGGCTTTACCTTGGGTGCAGTTGTTTTTGTAATAGAAATTTCCATTTTAATTACTCCTCGAAAGTTGCGCCAAGTTTAAGCGCTTTAAGGTTTACATCAAGCATATTAGCGTGTTTTGGGGGGATAACCTTGGCCATTGTAGTCTTAAGGCTTTCCTCATCATATTCGCCGAGAACTTTAAGAATTTTGCCCATTAAAATCATATTTGCAAGGGTGGGAATGCCGTTTTCACCTGCAAGGCGGGTTGCAGGAACATAGTAAGCGGTAATATCCTCACGGTTTACCTTGCGCTCAATAAGGGTGGAGTCGGCAAAAACGATGCCACCCTTTGCAATATCGGGTTCAAATTTATCAAGAGAGGGCAGGTTCATTGCAACAAGAATGTCGGGGTTAGAAACAATGGGAGAGCCAACGGCTTCATCGCTAACGATAACCGAACAGCTTGCTGTACCGCCGCGCATTTCGGGGCCGTAGGAGGGGAGCCAGCTTACATTCTTATCCTCGGTCAGACCTTTGTATGCAAGAAATTTTCCAGCAAACAAAATACCCTGACCGCCAAAGCCTGAAAAAAGGAAGTTTTTTGTGCTCATTTTATTTTTCCTCCTTTGCAGCGCTGCGATCTTTGTAAACACCTAAAGGATAGTAGGGGAGCATATTGTCCTCAAGCCATTTAAGTGCATCGGTAGGTTTCATACCCCAGTTTGTGGGGCAGGTGGAAACAACCTCAACAAGGGAGAAGCCCTTGCCGTCAATCTGATTTTGGAAAGCCTTTTTAATGGCCTTTTTAGCGTTCTTAATGTTTTTAACATTGTTAACGGTAACGCGCTCTAAATATTCAGGGCCCTCAAGCTCGCTGAGCATTTCGCAAACCTTAACGGGATAACCGCAGTGGTTAACATCACGGCCGTAAGGTGAGGTTTGTGTTACCTGACCGGGCAGAGAGGTGGGAGCCATCTGACCGCCTGTCATACCGTAAATCGCATTGTTAATGAAAATAACGGTGATGTTTTCATTTCTTGCGGCAGAATGAACTGTTTCAGCCATACCAATGGAGGCTAAATCGCCGTCACCTTGATAGGTGAAAACAATGTGATTTTCGGGGTCGGCGCGTTTAACGCCTGTTGCAACTGCGGGGGCGCGACCGTGAGCCGCCTCAATCATATCGCAGTTAAAATAGTTATAAGCCATAACCGAGCAACCAACAGGAGCAATACCAATGGTTTTGCCCTCAATGCCTAATTCATCAATAACCTCGGCAACAAGGCGGTGAACAATACCGTGGGTGCAACCGGGGCAGTAGTGCATGGGAACATCGGCTAATGCCTTGGGTTTATCAAAAACAACCATTATTTTGCACCTCCGTTTTTGTTTGCCTCTATAATTGCCTCGAGCACCTGCTCGGGAGAGGGAATCATTCCGCCAACGCGGTTGCAAAGGGTTACAGGAACCTTGCAGCCTGTAGCAAGACGAACGTCATCAATCATCTGTCCCATTGAAAGCTCAACAGTAATTATTTGCTTAACCTGCTCTGCTGCCTTAGCAAAGGGAGCAGTGGGGAAGGGCCAAAGGGTGATAGGACGAATCATACCAACCTTAATACCCTGTTTTCTTGCCTCGTTAACGGCATTTTTAGAAACACGAGCGGCAATACCAAAAGCGGCAATGCAGATTTCGGCATCCTCCATCATATATTCTTCATACATGGTTTCGTGTTCCTCAATGTACTTATAGCGCTCAAAGCGCTCAAAGTTAAACTTTTCAAGCTCCTCGGGAGCAAGGAAAAGTGAGTTTACAATGTTGTGGGGGCGCTCACATTTAGTGCCTGTGGTTGCCCAAGGCTTCTCACATGCAGGCTTAACCTCTAAATCAAGAGCAACAGGCTCCATCATCTGTCCCATTGTACCGTCGGCCAAAATCATTGAGGTCATACGGTATGTATCGGCAAGCTCAAAGCCCTTAATGGTGAGTTCGGCCATTTCCTGAACCGAAGCGGGGGCTAAAACAATCATTCTAAAATCGCCGTGGCCACCTGCTTTGGTTGCCTGAAAATAATCCGATTGGCTGGGCTGAATGCCGCCAAGGCCGGGTCCGCCGCGCTGAACATTAACAACAAGGGCGGGAAGGTCGGCGCCTGCTAAATAGGAAAGGCCTTCGCTTTTAAGGGCAATACCGGGACTAGAAGAAGATGTCATAACTCTTTTGCCTGTCGCCGAAACGCCGTAAACCATATTAATTGCGGCAATTTCACTTTCTGCCTGTAAAAATGTTCCGCCAATTTTAGGCATTTTCTTTGCCATGTAAGCGGCAATCTCGGTTTGAGGGGTAATAGGGTAACCGAAGTAATGGCGGCAGCCGGCAATGATTGCGGCTTCGGCAATGGCTTCGTTACCTTTCATTAAAACCTTATCTGACATATGTAAAACACCTCTTATCTTTCTACCTTAATTACACAGTCAGGGCACATTGTTGCGCAAAAAGCGCAACCGATGCAGGCTTCCTGATCGGTAATTTCTGCAGGATGGTGACCCTTTTTGTTAATTTTATCGGGTGCCAAGCGCAAAATCTTTTTCGGACAGGCATCAATGCACAGTCCGCAACCTTTACAGTTGTCTGTTTTAAATGTAAGTTTTGCCATATTCATCGCTCCTTCAAATGAAAGAAAAATTTATATAAGTTTGGATTGCAGGGTTAAGGGAAAAAGGTCCTCAACCTCGCCATCAAATTGGTTGAACAGTTCTTCGCTCACAGTGGTCATAACAACAGGAATATTAGCCGCTTTTGATACCTCATCGGCATAGGCAAGGCTGCTTAAAACATCCTTTTTTGTGGTGAGCTCACCTAAATTTGAGTTGTTAACAAGCCCTGTGAATTTGATTTTTGCCGCCGCCTCAATTTCCTTCATCACTTCAAGTGTTGAGGCAACATCGGGGGTTAAGGGGCGGTAGCGGTTGATTACCATCAGCATTTCGTAATCATTTTCGCTTAAAATTTCATCCCTTATTCTGCCAAGGGCCAATGCTCCGCGGTCATCACCGCCAATGTCAAGGACACAGTGCATTGTTTTATCGGCAGTTATTGTGTAAATGTCCTGCGGCAGGGCAGGAATGTCAACGTTTGAGTTGGCATATTCCGAGCAAATAAGCCGAATTCCGTTTTTCTCAAACTCCTCAAGGCTGTCCTTTGCACGAAAATAGGGGTTTACAATGTCTAAATCGGCAATGCACACATTATTATACTGCTTTTTTAAGTGAAATGCAATGTTTACGGCAACATTTGTTTTACCGCTGCCGTAATGACCGCAAAGTAAAGTTATTCTTTTAAAATCCATTTTATTTACCAATTAAAGTTTATTGCGCTGAATTTTACCGCTTACCGTCTTAGGCAGGCTGTCCTTAAATTCAACAATTCTCGGATATTTGTAGGGCGCTGTGTGTGTTTTAACATAGTCCTGAATTTCCTTTTTAAGCTCATCAGAAGCCTTAGTTCCGTCAACTAGAACTATGCTTGCCTTAACAACCTGACCGCGAACCTCATCGGGGGCGGCAGAAACACCACACTCAAGAACATAGGGTAGTTCCATAATAACGCTCTCAATTTCAAAAGGTCCAATGCGGTATCCCGATGATTTAATAACATCATCAACACGGCCAACATACCAGAAGAAGCCGTCCTCATCACGCCAAGCGGTGTCGCCCGTGTGATAATAACCGTCGTGCCAAACCTCTTTGGTCTTTTCCTCATCGCGGTAGTAGCCTGTGAAAAGTCCACAGGGTGCGCCATCCTTAACATTGACAACTATTTCGCCAACCTCGCCTACGGGAACCTCGTTTCCGTCAGCATCAATTAACTCAACATTGTAAATAGGTGCAGGTTTACCCATGGAACCGATTTTGTGTGATGCGCCAACCATATTGCCGATTATCATTGTGCTTTCGGTCTGACCGAAGCCCTCGATAATTTGAAGTCCCGTTGCCTTTTCAAATTGGCGGTAAACCTCAGGGTTAAGGGCTTCGCCCGCTGTTGTCATATGCTTAACCGATGAAAAATCGTATTTGGAAATATCCTGCTTAATCATCATTCTAAGCATTGTGGGCGGTGCACAGAAGGTGGTTATCTTATGTTTAGCAAACATAGGTAGAATTTCGGCCGCATCAAAGCGGTCAAAATCGAAAACAAAGGTTGCGGCTTCGCACAGCCACTGTCCGTAAAGTTTGCCCCACATTGCCTTTGCCCAGCCTGTGTCGGAAATGGTGAAGTGAAGTCCGTCGGGGTCAACATCGTGCCAATATTTGGCGGTGTGGAAGTGACCGAGAGGATATTTGTGATTGTGGGTTGCAATTTTGGGGTAACCCGTTGTGCCCGAGGTAAAGAACATAAGCATTGTGTCATCACCGCAGGGGGAATCCGCGGTGCGGCTGAAATGGGTGCTGTAAAGGGTGTATTCCTCATCAAAGGAGCGCCAACCCTCTTTTGAGCCGTTAACAATGAGCTTGTTTTTAAGCTCAGGGCATTTTGCGGCGGCAATATCAACCTCACTTGCCACCTCACCATCGGCTGTGCAAATAACAGTGTTAACACCTGCCGCCTTAAAGCGGTATTCAAGGTCGTGCTCTAAAAGCTGGTTGGGTGCGGGAATTGCAACAGCACCCAGTTTATTAAGACCAAGCATTGCAAACCAGAACTGATAGTGGCGCTTTAAAATGAGCATAACTCGGTCGCCTTTTTTAATGCCTAATGATTTAAAATAGTTAGCGCATTGGTTTGATGCCTTTCGCATATCGGTAAATGTAAAGGGGCGCTCAGTGCCGTCGCGGGAAATGTGGAGCATTGCCAGCTTTTCGGGCTCCTTGCGGCTTAATTCATCTACCAAATCAAAGGCAAAGTTAAACCTTTCGGTGTTTTTAAATGTAATAGAGGTGGGGGTGCCGTTTTGGTCCTCGGTTATGTCTATGTATTTTTTGTAAATACGGTCCTTGGTGTCCTTTTTGGCGTTGTGGTTTTCTCTTACAGTTTTGGTGGTTCCTGTAAGTTCGGGAATGGGCTCGCCTGTGGGATTTAGAACAATGGCGTAGAAAACGCAGTCCTTGCCGTTAACGGCAATCATTCCGTGGGGTTTATCGGAGTCAAAATAAATGGTGTCTCCGGGGCCTAAAATCTCCTTATGCTCGCCGATTTGAACCATAAGGTTACCTTCAACAACAATATCAAGCTCCTGGCCCGAGTGGGTGGTAAGCTCAATATCCTTTTGTTGCGCCGATTCATCATAAACACTGCGAACATAAAGGGGCTCGGCAATTCTGTCTTTAAAAGCGTAGGCAAGGTTATAATAGGTCATACCGTGTGCCTGGGAAACCTTTTGTCCCGAGCCAACGCGGGTAACGGTGTAGGATTTAAGGGTGGGGGAGTGACCCTCAATAATGTCGGTAACGTTAACGCTAAGAGCCATTGCGCAGCGGTAAATAAAGGCAAAGTTCAAATCACTTTTACCTGCTTCGCACTGAATATATTCGGCTTCGCTAACATCGGTTTTTTGCGCCATCTGAGCCGTTGTCAGCCCTTCAAGCTCTCTAAGCTCGCGAATACGCGCCGCCATCTCCTGAATTTTAAAATCAAGCCCTGTCATTTGTTCCATAAAATTACACCTCGTGTTTTTTTGTGGGACTAAAAAACACCCGTCCCAAAGATAATGACTTTGAGACGAGTGTGAAAATCACATCCGCGGTACCACTCAAATTGCAGCCGAAATTCAGCCGCCCCTCTCGGAATCCAACAATTCCTATGCTTTTACGCAGCAATCACGGGAAGATTCTACTAACAAAACTGCTTTCTTTCTTCCGGCTCGAAAGTTACAACGCAAAAGTTTGCCGACGGCTTTCACCAAACGCCGCCTCTCTGAAGACCAAACAAAATTGCGCCCTCTTCGTCAAAGCCTTTTTTAAAATTTATATAATTTTATCACTAATTAGAGGGGATGTCAATACCTTTTTAAAGTTTATTTCTTTGGATTTTACCGCTTATTGTCTTGGGCAGGGAGTCTTTAAACTCAACGATTCTCGGATATTTATAGGGGGCTGTGTGGGTTTTAACATAATCCTGGATTTCCTTTTTAAGCTCATCGGTGGGCTCGGTTCCCTTAACAAGCACTATGCTTGCCTTAACAACCTGACCGCGAACCTCATCGGGAGCGGCGCAAACGCCGCACTCAAGAACATAAGGAAGTTCCATGATAACACTTTCAATTTCAAAGGGTCCAATGCGGTAGCCGGATGATTTAATTACATCATCAACACGGCCAACATACCAGATAAAGCCATCCTCATCGCGCCAGGCGGTGTCGCCTGTGTGGTAATAGCCATCGTGCCAAACTTCATCGGTCTTTTCTTGATTTTTATAGTAACCTCTGAACAGTCCGCAAGGAACCTTGTCGCTTGTTTTAACAACGATTTCGCCTGTTTCACCGTCGGGCAGGGGATTACCATCGGGGTCGAGAATGTCAACATCATAAAGAGGTGTGGGTTTACCCATTGAGCCGAGCTTGTGTGAGCCGCCCATAAGGTTTGCAATAACAAGGGTAAGCTCGGTCTGACCGAAGCCCTCCATAATCTGCAGTCCCGTAGCCTTTTCAAATTGGCGGTAAACCTCGGGGTTAAGGGCTTCACCTGCCGTTGTCATATGCTTGATTGATGATAAATCGTATTTTGAAATATCCTCTTTAATCATCATTCTAAGCATTGTGGGAGGAGCGCAGAAGGTGGTAATGTTGTATTTTGCAAACATAGGTAAAATATCGGAAGCTGAAAAACGGTCAAAGTCGTAGGTAAACACTGCACCCTCGCACAGCCATTGGCCGTAAAGCTTGCCCCAAAGGGCTTTACCCCAGCCTGTTTCGGAAATTGTAAAGTGCAGACCGTTTTCGCTGACTCCGTGCCAATATTTGGCGGTGATATAATGACCTAAAGCATATTTGTAAGAGTGTGCCGCAATTTTGGGATAGCCCGTTGTGCCTGAGGTGAAGAACATAAGCATAAGGTCATCGCCGCAGGCGGTGTTCTCATCACGATAATAGTGGGCAGAAAACAGGGGATATTCCTCATCAAAGTTTTTCCAGCCCTCTTTTTCGCCGCCAACAAGAATTTTGGTTTTAAGGGTGGGGGAGGAGGCTTGCGCCAAATCAACCTGATTTGAAACATCGCCGTCTGCTGTGCACACAATGGCGGAAACATCGGCAGAGTTGAAGCGATATTCAAAATCGTGGGCAACAAGCTGATTTGTTGCGGGAATTGCAACGGCGCCAAGTTTGTGAAGGGCTAAAATTGCATACCAGAACTGATAGTGGCGTTTGAGCACAAGCATAACCTTGTCGCCCTTTTTAATGCCCAGTGATTTAAAATAGTTAGCGCACTGGTTAGATGCGCGCTTCATATCGTTAAATGTGAAGCGGCGTTCTACCTTGTTTTTATCAAGGTGAATCATTGCAAGCTTATCAGGCTCTTTTTTGGCGATTGCATCAACAACATCAAAGGCAAAGTTGAATTTATCCTCGTTTTTAAAGTCGATTTTTTCAAGATAGCCCTTTTCATTTTCAACGGTGGTGATGAAATCATCGCTTACAAGCTTCTTCGTGGAGGAGTGCATTGCCATAAGGGTGTCGCGCATTTCGGGTTCTTCAACATCTTCGCCAGGAAGAACAACGGCAACAAAAAGGCAATCCTCACCGCCTACAGCAACCATACCGTGAGGGGTGGAGGAGTTATAGTAAATGCTGTCACCCTCGCTTAAATATTCAACATTGTCACCAATTTGAACCTTAAGGCGACCGCTCATAATAAAGTCAAATTCCTGACCCGAGTGCTTGGTTAAATGAATAGGCTTGTTTTGCAGACTTTCATTATATTCATAACGCACCCAGTAGGGCTCGGCAATTTTCTTTCTGAAAAGGGGAGCAAGGTTTTGAATGTTTATGCCTTCCTCTTTAGCGGTTTCCTGACCTTGGCCCTTGCGGGTTACGGTGTAGGAGGAAAGATTTGCACTGTGTCCTTCCAGCAAATCGGAAATGCCCAAATTAAATGCCAAAGCACATTTGTGAATAAAGGTGAAGGGAAAATCCTTTTTTCCTGCTTCGTAATCTCTGTATTCCACTACGCTGACTTCGGTTTTCTCGGCCATTTCTTCAAAAGAAAGACCACAAATTTCGCGCATTTCACGAATACGTGCAGCCACCTCTAAAAGCTTGTTGTTTTCTACGTTTGACATAAATTTCACCCTTTCTTAGTGAATTGAATTTGTCGACGAGTTAAAAATAAAAAAACACCCGTCTCAATTTCTTTGAGACGAGTGTGATAAATCACATCCGCGGTACCACTCAAATTGCAGTAAAAAAACTGCCACTCTCGGAATCCAACAATTCCTATGCCTTTACGCAGCAATCACGGGAAAACCTACTAAACCTTTTGTCTTTGGGATTTCCGGCTCGGAAGTGATAGGCTTTATTTAGAACTCACGCTATCGGTTTGCACCAAACACCGACTCTCTGTAAACGGGGATTCTTAGCCGTCTTCGTCACAGCCTTTATTATTTTTTTGTTATTGTAGCACTACAAATTGGCTTTGTCAATAGTTTTTTTAAAATTTTTTGTTAACGGCTTCAAGGCGGTAAATTGGCTGACCTAAATCCGAAAAACGCTTTTCATATTCGGTCATAATATTTCCCTCAAAACCGCTTTCGTGCAGATTTAAAGAAATGTTTTGAAGGGTAAAACCGTTTTGAGAAAGATTTTGAAGAGAAAACTCAAAAAGCCCCATATTATCGGTCTTTTGATGAATTTCGCCGTTTTCAATTAGAATTTCTTTATAAATTTCCAAAAAGCGTGGCGCGGTTAAACGATGGTTGGCATATTTCTTTTTAGGGTAGGGACAGGAAAAGTTAAGAAAAATTCTCTGCACGGAGTTTTCCTTTATATATGATGAAAGATATTCCGCAGGGCAGTTAACAAACCTAAGGTTTTTGAGTTCCATTCTTTGTGCAGTTTCTGCGGCAGTAACAATAACATTAGCTGTTTTTTCAACCGCAAGCAGGTTTATATCGGGATTTTGCCTTGCAAACTCGCAGGCAAAGCCGCCCTTTCCGCAGCCGATTTCAAGGAACAAGGGATTATCGTTGCCAAAAATTTCTTTGGGGTCTAAATAATCCTTTATATCCTTAGAAAGTGTCACATTTTTTTCCTGTGCGTTAATGGTTATAAGATATTCACTCGCACTGCTAAGCCTTGAATCAAGGTTTTTCTTTCGGCGCATTCTCATATTAACTATTTCCTTCCCGTTGAGCCGAAACCGCCTTCGCCGCGGCTTGTGTCATCAAGTTCACTGCATTCATCAAATTCAGCCTGAACAAAGGGAACAATTGCAATTTGGGCAATTCGTTCACCCGATTCAATAACACGGGTTTCCTTTGACTGATTAAAAAGCGGCACTTTAATTTCACCACGGTAGTCGCTGTCAATAACGCCAACCTTGTTTGCAGGGGCTAGACCCTGCTTTGTGGAAAGGCCACTGCGAGCAAAAATAAGTCCAACGTAACCCTCCGGAATTGCCATAGCCACGCCTGTGCCAACTAAAACGGTAGCGCCGGATTCAATGGTAACGGCACTGTCTGTAAGGGCATAAAGGTCGGCACCTGCGGCACCTAAAGAGCCGTAGGTCGGGATAACTGCTTTATCGTTTAATTTTTTAACTTTAACTAACATTTCATTCACCCAAAATATATTGTAAAACATTTGGGTCTTTAAAGCAAGTTAAACTTGATAAAAGTTTTAAATTGCGGTATAATTTATTTATATGTAATTTGTTTGGGAGTTGTGCTATGAAAACAAATGAAAAGCAGGCAAGAATGGAATATCTTGTTGATTATCTTAACACCTGTGCCGATGCTTATTATAATAAGAACGAGCCTATCATTTCCGATGCGCAGTTTGATACACTTTTTGATGAACTGACCGCCCTTGAAAAGGAACTGGGTGTTCAGCTTGATGCCTCTCCCACAAAAAATGTTGGTTACGAGGTGCTAAGTGCCCTAGAGAAGGTTGAGCACAACATTCCGCTTTTAAGCCTTGCAAAAACTAAAGACCCCGCCGATATATGCGATTTTCTTAAAAAAGGCGAGGGCTATTTAGGCCTTAAAATGGATGGCTTAACCGTTAAACTTACCTATGAAAACGGACTGCTCACTGCCGCCGCAACAAGAGGGGACGGCAGCGTTGGCGAGGTTATAACCCACAACGCCAAAACCTTTGTTAATGTGCCTAAAAAAATTAAATATACCGAGCGCTTAGAGATAACAGGTGAAGCCTTTATTGATATTACTACCTTTGGTGAAATTAACGAGCAGATTGAAAACGATGAGGATAAATATTCAACCCCTCGAAATTTGGCATCAGGCACTGTAAGGCAGCTTGATTCTGCCGTTTGCAAAAGCCGCGGCGTGCGCTTTTTCCCATTTAATGTGCTTAGCGGTCTTGATGATATAAAATCCAAACAAAAGCGCCTTGATTTCCTAAAGGATTTGGGCTTTGAGCGACTGTTTACAACGTCTCTTTCAGGGCAGGAATCGGCTAGCGAGGTTGAGGAAAAGCTGTTTGCCTTAAAGGATACGGCGCAAAAAAACAATCTGCCCATTGATGGCGTTGTTTTCTCCTTTGATGATGTTGATTTTTGTAAAGCACAGGGCAGAACCTCCCACCATTTTAAGGATGGTATTGCCTTTAAATTTAGTGACCCAGGCGCCGTTTCACATTTACAAAAAATCACCTGGAACATTTCCCGAACAGGCCAGCTTACCCCCATTGCCGAGTTTGACACTGTAGAAATTGACAACACCGAGGTAACAAGGGCCTCCCTTCATAATATGACCTTTGTTGAGGGGCTTAAACTAAGGGTTGGCGATGAAATTTATGTTTCAAAACGAAATATGATTATCCCCCATGTTGAGGAAAATCTTACCCTTTCGTCACAGCCAAACAGAGAGTATGTTTTAGATTATCCTGCAGTTTGCCCCGTTTGCGGCAGTGAAACCGCCGTTAAAACAACCGTTTCGGGAGAGAAAACCGTGCAGGTGCTTTACTGTGATAATAAAAATTGTGCAGGAAAACAAATAAAAAAATTCACCCATTTTGTAAGCAAGCCTGCAATGAATATTGAGGGACTCAGCGAAGCAACCTTAGAAAAATTTTTATCCCTCGGTTATCTTCAAAACCTTTCGGATATTTTCCGTTTGAGTGGAAAAACCGAAATAAAAGACCTTGAGGGCTTTGGTGAAAAATCCTTTGAAAATCTTTGCGCGGCAATTAAGAAAGCGCAAACGGTGCCTCTTGCAAATTTCCTTGTGGCCCTTAATATTGGCTTAGTTGGCAAAAGCGCCGCAAAGGTGATTTCCGATTTATTTGGCGGCGATTATGAAAAGCTTAAGGTGGCAATTAATAACCGCTATGATTTCACCGAAATTGATGGCTTTGGCGAAATTATGAACGAGGAAATCCATCGCTTTTTCGATAACGAGCAAAACATTGCTGAAATAGAGAGTCTGTTGCCCTTTATAACATTTGAGAAGCAGGAAAAGGGCGAAATAAAAGAAAATATGTTTACCGGTAAAACCGTTGTTATAACAGGTACATTCGCAAAATTCACCCGCGACGAGCTCACTGAAATGCTGGAAGGCTTTGGCGCCAAGGTTACAGGCTCGGTTTCTAAAAAAACTGATTTTGTCCTTGTGGGCGAAAATGCGGGAAGTAAACTTGAAAAGGCAAAAAATCTTGGCGTTACCATTATCGCCGAAGAGGATTTGGAAATTTAAAAAAGGTGTGACCAAACGGTCACACCTTTTAATGTTGTTCATCAATAGAAAGTTCAAAGCTGCCTATAAATTCCTTAAGGAAAATATCTGCTTCCTCCATTTTAAGCTCTTTTATTGCCTTTAAAATGCTTTTCTTTGCAACGGCAAACTCCTTGTTGCCCATGTTTAGCTCCTCTATGCATTTAACAAGGGCAGAAATTTTATCCGCCGCTTTAACATAGCCTTGAATTTCACTGTCCTTTGAGGCAAAGGCGTTAATCATTTCGCCCCTTAAATCATCAGGTAGCAGGGAATAGAGCTTTTCCTCAGCCGCAGCCTCCATTTTTTTATAGGCGGCTTTGATTTCAGGGTTGTCATATTTAACGGGAGTGGGCATATCACCTGTTATAATTTCACTTGCATCGTGGAAAAGCGCCGCAACGGCGATTTTCTCGGGGTCAACATTCTTGTTTAAACGCACCTTGGCAATAACACCAAGGGCGTGGGCTATATAGGCCGTTTCAAAGCTGTGCTCGCTTAAATTCTCGGTTTTGGTGTTGCGCATAAGACCCCAACGGTAGATATTTTTCATTCGGGAAAGCATTGCGTAAAAATGACTTTGCATAAAATTTCCTCATTTATAAAAAATTAATAATTTTTGTGTAGCATATTATATCATTATTTGTTATAATAAAGCAAGAGTATTTTAAAAAGAATGTGGGAGAAGTTTAAGGTATGGTTTTTTCACAAAACAGAAAAATTTTGTTAAAGCCCCAAAAGGATAAATATTTAAGCACCTTTTTTATTGCGTTGGGCATTGCCGCCGCATTTTTAGTGCCGTTTATCGTTTATGATCAGGGGTATTTTATCTTTTTCGGAGATTTCAACGCCCAACAAATCCCTTTTTATAAGCTTGCCCACGAGGCGGTAAGAAGCGGTAATATTTTTTGGAGCTGGGAAACCGACCTTGGAGCAAACTTTATCGGCTCCTATAGCTTTTATCTTTTGGGCAGTCCCTTTTTCTGGCTTACCATTCCTTTTCCAACCGATTTTGTGCCCTACCTTATGGGCCCGCTCCTCATTTTAAAATTTGCCTTTGCAGCCCTTGCGGCCTATGCTTTTTTAAGAAGATTTGTGCGAAACCCCTTTTCGGCACAAATCGGCGCCCTGCTTTATGCTTTTTCGGGCTTTTCAATTTACAACATTTTCTTTAACCATTTCCACGAATCACTTATTGTTTTCCCGCTTCTCCTTTTAAGCCTTGAACTGCTGATAACCGAAAACAAACGCGGCTTCTTTGCTTTTATGGTTTGCATTTGCGCTGTTACAAACTACTTTTTCTTTTTTGGAATGGTGGTTTTTGCGGTTATATATTTCTTTGTTCGAGTTTTTTCTAATTGCATTAAACCTCGTTTTTCCAGATTCCTTGTTATACTTTTCGAGGCAGTGCTGGGTCTTGCAATGTCGGCTGTTATTCTGCTGCCTGCAATTCTTTCAATTGTTGATAATTCCCGTGTTTCCAACATTAATATGGGCTGGAACGCTATTATGTACGGTAAGGAGCAAATTTACCTTAACATTATCGAGTGCTTTTTCTTCCCACCCGATTTGCCTGCCCGCCCTGTATTTTTCCCGGGTGCCGATGTAAAGTGGTCCTCCCTTGGCGGCTGGTTGCCCCTTTTCGGTATGGTTGGTGTTTTCGCTTTTTGCGGTGCAAGGAAGGGGCACTGGATAAAAAGGATTATTTGCGTCAGCTTTGTTATGGCAATGTTCCCAATTTTAAACAGCGCCTTTTATGCCTTTAACACCTCCTATTATGCCCGCTGGTTTTATATGCCCATTTTAATGATGTGTCTTGCAACGGCTGTGGCCATTGAGGATGCCGATATCAACTGGGATTCCGCCTGGAAATGGGTAGGCTTTATAACCCTTGCCTTTACCCTTGTTATCGGCTTCTTCCCGCAAAGGGTCGGCAGCGGGGAAGAGGAAAAGATTATTTTCGGTCTTTATTCTCAGGATGACAGCCTTATGTATGTTGTAAGGTTCTTTATAACCTGCGCCATTTCGATTTTGTCCTTGCTGTTTTTAAGGCTTTTAATGCGACTGCGCAGCGAAGGGAAGCTTAAAACCTTTTATAGGGTTGCTCTTGTGCTGCTTTGCGTAATCACCGTTACCTACTCTGCAATTTTTGTGGGCACAGGCAAAACCCACTCGTTTAACAGTAAAGAGGTTATGATTCCTCAACTCATTGAGGGCGAGATAAACCTTCCCGACAGCGACAACTGCCGTGTGGATGTTTACGACGGCGTTGATAACACCGCAATGTATTTAGGACTTCCCACAATTAATGCATTCCATTCGGTTGTGCCTGCTTCTATTATGGAGTTTTATGAGTTTATCGGCATTACCCGAGATGTTGCAAGCCGCCCTGAAGAAAGCTATGAATCTTTAAGAAGCTTTTTATCGGTTAAATATCTGCTTAACCGTGATAACGGAAACAGCTTTTTGAATTCTCTTAATGAGCCCGTTATAACAGGCTTTGAATATAGGGAAAGCCAAAGCGGATATTATATTTATGAAAATAAGAATTATATTCCTTACGGCTTTTCTTATGATTACTATATGACCGAGGAGGACTGTGCAGGCTATACAGGTGATACACTTGTCAGAATGATGCTGAAAGCCATTCTGCTCAGTGATTATGATGCACTCAGGTACAGCCATATGCTTACCTCCATTGATGAGCTTAGAAGCGAAAATTCTTATGATTTCAGCGTTTCTATTACAAATGATGATGCTCTTAGGGAGGATTGTCAAAAACTTGCCGCAACCTCGGCTGTTTCCTTTGAGCGTGATAATGGCGGCTTTACCGCCACTGTTATAAGAGAAAAGGCAAACCTTGTCTTTTTCTCGGTGCCCTATGAGGCGGGCTGGTCGGCCACCGTTAACGATAAAGAGGCAGAAATTATAAAGGCCAACAAAGGCTTTATGGCGGTGGTTGTGCCCGAGGGAACAAGCATAATCCGTTTTAATTATAAAACCCCCGGTCTTGAAATCGGTATTTACACAACGGTCGGCTGTGCAATCGTTTTGCTGATTTATGCTGTAATTGCAAACTTTGTTATTAAGAATAAGCAGATGGATTCCGATATGCAGGAGTACCCTGAGGGCGATGCCCTGGTGCTTAAATGGCGTGATGCTGAATTCTTAGAGCAGAGGGAAGCACAAATTGCTAGCGAAGAGGAGAATAAATCTATCCTTGATGACCTGCCTGAGAAAAACGATGTTCCTATTAACAATAAGTTCGAAAATGGCTTCAAGCTTGATTTCGGCGATTTTGAGGATAAGGAAAACTAACCCTTGACAAAATAAAAGGGCAGTGCTAAAATTAGTTTCGACAAAAGGGAGCTCGATTGACTCGGGCTGAGAGGAAGCCGTTCTGCTTCGACCTATAACCTGATGCGGATAATACCGACGTAGGATAATTAACGTACCGTTTAAAACCGCAGAGCATTTTGTTTCTGCGGTTTTTTATTATGGTAAACTTTAAGCGCTGTTGGTTAGTGCTCCTTTTGTCAAAACAAGGGTGGGCCGGGTCGACACAGCGCGCCCTTAAAAGTAATCTTTTAAAGAGGGTAGAAAAAATGAATGAAAAAACTCAAAAATTAACGGTAAGCGCAGTTATGATTGCCCTTGCCACAGCATTAAGCTTTGTAAAGCTTTGGGAAATGCCTTTAGGCGGTGCAGTAACACTGCTTTCAATGCTTCCTATGTGCCTGCTGTCTGTTATGTATGGCGTAAAATGGTCAGCACTGCCTTGCTTTGTCTACGCCGCCATTCAAATGGCTGTAAGCGGTGTTTTCGGTTGGGGTCTTACACCCGCTGTTTTGGTTGGTGCCATTGTCTTTGACTATCTGGCACCCTTTACCTGCCTTTGCTTTGCAGGCGCTTTTAGGAAAAAAGGTCTTTGGGGCATTGTTTTTGGAATTTTACTTGTTTGTGTTGTAAGGTTTTTATTCCACTTTGCTTCGGGCTGTATTTTCTTTAGAAGTTATGAGCTGTTTAACAATCCCTACATGTGGTCGCTTGCTTATAACGGCACCTTTATGCTGCCTGAACTCGGTCTTACACTTGTTGGCGCCGTGGCGCTTTTCAAGGTGCCTGCAATCAATAAATTCATTAAACTTTAGAGGGTGTTTTTTTGAACCGTTGCTTTATTTTCGGTGCCTTAAGTGTTTTAGCTTTGCCCGAAATGCCAACAGAAAACGACCTTGTTATCGCTGCCGATAAAGGGGTTTTAACCACCGAAAAATTAAATATTGTTCCCGATTTCATCATTGGCGATTTTGATTCTCTCGGCTTTGTGCCAAAGGGAAAAAATGTCATAACGCTAAGTGTTCGCAAGGATGATACCGATGTAGGCTTTGCTGTGAAAACAGCAGTTAATAAAGGCTATAGGGATTTTGTGATTTATGGTTGTGTTGGCGGCAATTTAAGCCACACACTTGCCAATTTGCAAATTGCTAAGGATTTATGCGAAAGCGGCTGTAGTGTAAAACTTTACGGAGGAAAAGAAATTATTACACTGCTTTCAGATGACGAGGTTTACTTTGATGCCAAAAAACAGGGTAGGGTTTCGGTGCTGTCCCTTAGCGATGAAAGCATAGGTGTTACCATTGAGGGGCTTTCCTACACACTAAGAGATGCCGTTTTAAAAAGCAGCGTTCCCCTTGGGGTTAGTAATGAATTTATAGGGTGTGAGAGCCGCATATCGGTTGAAAACGGCTGTCTTGCAATAATTGAAGAAAACTGAAAAAAGTCCGTTACAGTTTAGACTGTAACGGACTTTTCATTTATTTACTTTTAAGCAATAATGCAGCCATTGGGGCAAACCTTTGCACACTCACCGCAACCAGAGCAGAGCTCCTGATTAATGGAGGCAAGATTATCGGTAATTGTTATAGCGCCGGTGGGGCAGGTTTTAGCACACTTTGTGCAACCAATGCAGGCGTTTTTGCAAGCCTTCATTGCAACGCCACCCTTATCTTTATTAGAGCAAGCAACGGCAAATTTATAATCGGCAGGCAAAATGGAGATAAGCCCTTTGGGGCAGGCCTTTGCACAAAGGCCACAGGCACTGCAAAGGTCCTTATCAACCTTTGCAACACCACCCTCCAGTGAAATTGCCTTTTGGTCGCAGGCGGCGGCGCAGTCGCCAAGGCCAATACAACCATATTGACAGGCAAGTGGGCCGTTATAAAGAAGTGCCGCGGCGGCGCAGGTGTTAATGCCATCATAACGGTATTTTAAAACGGTTTTTTCATCGGTCTTGCCGCAGGCAACAAAGGCAACCTGCTTTGTTATAGTGACCTCAACACCGAGAATTTTTGAAAGTTCAGCGGCAGTTTTTTCTCCGCCAACAGGACATTTATTGCATTCAGCTTCGCCCTTGGCAATGGCTTCGGCGTAGCCATCACAGCCCGAATAACCACAGGCGCCGCAGTTGGCACCGGGTAAAGCTGCACGAACAGCCTCAAACTTTTCATCGGTTGGAACAGCAAAAAACTTTGAAGCAAAGGAAAGGCCAACACCCGCCACAAGGGCTATAACGCCAACAACAGCGGCGGCTAATAAAATCTCTACCATATTATTTGCCTCCTATTCCCGCAAAGCCGAGGAAGGAGAGGGAAACAATGGCTGCCGCAATAAGAGTAATTGGCAGACCCTTAAGTCCCTCGGGAATGTCGGCTTCATCAAGCTTTTCTCTTACCCCTGCAAAAATTACCATTGCAAGCAGGAAGCCTAGTCCTGCAGAAAGGGCATTCACAAGTGATTCTAAAAAGGTGAGTTCCTTTGTGAAGTTAAGAATTGTAATACCGAGAACTGCACAGTTGGTGGTGATAAGGGGCAGGTAAATACCAAGTGCCGAGTACAGGGGAGGGGAGAATTTCTTAATTGCAATTTCCAAAAGCTGAACAATGGCGGCAATTATAAGAATGAATACAATGGTTTGAAGATAGGCAAGACCGCTGGGTACCAGAATATAAGCATAAATGGGATATGTAGCGGCGGTGGCAATGAGCATAACCGCTGTAACTGCCACACCCATTGAGGCCGCAGTCGGTACCTTTTTGGAAACGCCGAGGAAGGGGCAAATGCCGAGGAATTTTGACAAAATCATATTCTCGGTGAGGAGACCTGCAAGCAAAATGGAAATAAAACTACTCATTGTCGCTTACCTCCTTTTTATCATCGGTGCTTTCGGTGGGAGCAGGCTCGCTTACAAGCTGGGCCACGATTTCGCCGTCAGCGCAATTTTCAGCGCAGGCGCTACAGTTTCCGGGACAACCGCTACAGCCTAAACTCTTAACAGGTTTTTTGCCCATGGCAGTGGCAAGCTTGTTTGAAAGGGCAACCAAAACGCCGAACACAAAGAAACCGCCGGGGGGCAAAATCATAACAATCATGGGGTCAATGAAGGAAGAGGTGATAGGCAGACCGAAAACCGAGCCTGCGCCGATAAGCTCTCTTATTGCACCCATAAGGGTGATAACTGCAGTAAAGCCAACACCCATTCCAATGCCATCTAAAATACTGGGTAAAACAGGATTTTTGCAGGCGAACATTTCAGCACGAGCTAAAATGATGCAGTTAACAACGATAAGCGGCAGGTAAATGCCGAGAGCCGCATCAATAGCGGGTAAAAATGCCTTAACAAGCATTTGGATAATTGTAACAAAACTTGCGATAATGGTGATAAATGCGGGAATTCTAACCTTGTCGGGAATAACATTGCGAAGGAGAGAGATTACAAGGTTTGAGCCAACAAGAACAAGTGTTGCCGCAACACCCATGCCAATGCCGTTAATGGCGGCTGTGGTTATTGCAAGTGTGGGGCAGGTGCCAAGCATTAAACGTAAAACAGGATTTTCCTTAATGAGACCGTTGGTGAAATAGTTAAGGTTTTTATTACTCATTTTCGGTTCCCTCCTGTTCTGATACCACCGAAACAGCGGCATCGCCGAAATTGTCACTGTAAAGAGTAAGCGCCTCATTTACGGCTTTTGTTACAGCCCTTGAAGAAATCGTGGCACCGGTTACAGCGTTGATTTCATTAACCTCGGCATTTGCTCCGTTTTTAACAACGGTAATTTCACTCGATAAGCCTAAAAACTGTGAGTAAAAGCCTTCTTTTGTAACATTTTGTCCAAGCCCCGGGGTTTCATCAGAAGCCGAAAGAATGGAAACAGCAAGAATTTTTCCTGCGGGGTCAACGGCGGTCATAACCTTAATGTCGCCACCATAGCCCGCCCCACTTGTTACAAAGATATAACCTGCAACGGCGCCGTTTTTCTCGGCAGTGTAAATTTCCTTGCCTTCGGTTTTTATGTAACCCTCAGCAGGAAGCACCTCCTGCATTGCGGCAGTTTGTGTCTCTTGCTCCAGTTTTGTAATAAGGTCGGAGGTGAAAAAGTTTGTAACGCCTAAAAGAAGGGTTGCCACAAGGCAAATTACAAGCAGGGTTGCGCTTGGAACAATAATTTCTCTATTTTTCTTAATAAAATCGATGATAAAATTCCAAATTTTACGCATTTTTGCTGTCCTCCCATCCGAAAGGCTTGAAAGAGGGCAAACGGTTTATGTGAGGGGTCAAAATGTTCATAATAAGAATGGAATATGAAACACCCTCGGGCAGGGAAGCAAATTCCCTTATTATAACGGTTAGAATACCGCAACCAACACCGAAAATCGCCATTCCCCAGGGAGTTTTGGGCGTGGTAACATAGTCGGTAGCCATAAAGATTGCACCAAGGAGCAATCCGCCCGATAAAATGCAGGTTAAAGGATTTCCGCCAAGGCACAGGGTAAAGAGCGCGGCGGAACCGATGAAGCACAGGGGAATTATGGGGGAAATAATACGGCGCACAAGCAAATAGGCAAAGCCGATAAGCAGCATAAGAGCACTTGTTTCACCGATACAGCCTGCGTGGGTGCCCAAGAACAATTCCTTTAATGTGTAGGTGCCGGCTTCTGCTGCAAGGGGGGTTGCACTGCTGACAACATCGGAAAATGGGGGATAGAAGGTTGTCATAGCGGCGGGGAAGGAAACCAGCAGAACAATTCTTGCGGTAATTGCAGGGTTGGCAAAGTTTTGACCAAGTCCACCAAACATTTCCTTAACAACGATAATAGCTATTGCACTGCCGATAATTCCCATCCAAACGGGGAGCTTTGGCGGCAGGTTAAGGGCTAAAAGAAGGCCTGTGACAACGGCGCTTAAATCACCAATGGTGTGTGGCCTTTTCATTATAAGACACCACAAAAATTCACTGAGCACAGCGGCCAAAACACAGGAAACGATTAAAAGTGCCGCCGAAAGTCCAAAAAGAATAACGCCGAAAACAGCGGCGGGGGCAAGGGCAATTATAACATCAAGCATAATATCCCTTGTGGAAACCTCACTTCTGATGTGGGGAGAGGAGGAAACAACTAGCTTTTTGTTCATTTTACATTCCTCCTCATTTCATTTTTAGCAATTCTCATTGCCTGCACAAGTTCTCTCTTTGCAGGGCAAACAAATGAACAGCAGCCACATTCCATACAGTAGCCTACATTCATTTTTGAAAAGAAATCGGCATCAAGTTTTTTTCTTGAAACCTTTGCCTCAACCGCCGCAGGTGTTAAATTCATGGGACAGGCGGCAATGCAGCGACCGCATTTAATGCAGGCTGTCGAAATGTGGGGCTTCTTTTCCTTAAAGCACAGAACCGCATTATTTGGCTTGGCAATAACAACATCGGTTGAAACAATTGCGTTACCCATCATGGGTCCGCCTAAAATGATTTTGTCGGGTTCTTCGGTGAAACCGCCGCAAAACTCAATAATTTCTTCGGCAGAGGTTCCAATGGGCACAAGAACATTGCAGGGATTTTTAATTGCATCACCGTCAACCGTGATGCGTTTTGTAACGAGGGGCATACCTGTTTTAATATATTTCGAAAGTGCGGAAATACTTGTAATGTTCATCACAATGCAGCCAATATCACTTGGAAGCTTGCCAAGGGGTAGCTTTCTTTTGGTTGTGCTGTAAATGAGCACCTTTTCAGCGCCCTGAGGATAACGGGATTTAAGGCGCATAACCTTAACCTCGTCCTCGGCATCATATTTTTCCGAAGCAATTTCAGCAAGTTTTTTAAGTGCCTTCGGTTTGTTGTCCTCAACACCGATAATAACCTTTTTAAGTCCTAAAATTTTCTTGACAAGATAAAGACCGTTTAAAATATCTTCGGCGTTTTCCATACACTCTCTGTAATCGGCAGTGATGTAAGGCTCACACTCGGCACCGTTAATGATAAGGGTGTCAAGCTCAACGCCGGGGCGTTTAGTAAGCTTAACATGGGCAGGGAAGCCTGCGCCGCCAAGACCAACGAGACCGCACTCCCTTGCTGCCTTAACAAGGTCTTCCTCGGTTTCAACCTTAACGGGGGCAATTTTGGGGTCGGGCTCCATAAGACCGTCGGATTCAATAAACACCATTTTAACGGGTTTTCCGTTTGCGGGAATAACATCGGTAATCTTTGTGACAGTTCCAGACACACTTGAATGCACAGGTGCGCAAACCAGCTTTTCGCTGTCACCAATTTTTGTTCCAACGTAAACCTTGTCACCTGCTTTAACGGTGGGCTCACAGGGAACACCAATGTGCTGTTGAAGGGGGATAGCGACGCTTTTTGGTGGTGGCATAATAATTGTTTCAGATTCAGCTGTGCCTTTGAAATGGGGTAGCGTTGCGCCACCTAAAGACCTGCCTGCACTATGCAAAATAGTTTCTTTTTTGTCCACACATATTCCTCCTTATAAGGATACTAGCATATTATACAATATATAGCGCTTATTTTCAAGGGTTTATTCATAATATAACTATATATAATTAATTTTTTACATTATTTTACAAAAACATATTGATAATTTTTTGGAATTATAGTATAATAATTTTGATTTAGGCTTTTTGCGCTAAAATACAAAAAATAATATATTTTTCGGGAAGGAGCGAAGAAAATGGAGGTTTCAAACACATTCGTTGTGGTAATGGGTGTCGGCACCGTCTTTTTAGGTCTACTTTGCATTGTTATTCTCTGCAAAATAATTGGACTTTTTTGCGGAGCCTACTCAAAACAAAAGAAAGAAGTTAAACAGCAAACGGTGGTAAATGCACCTACTCAAAGTGCAGCAGGCCAACCCGCTGTTAATAAAGGAGAGCTTGTTGCGGCGATTTCAGCCGCCATTGCCGAAGAGCTTGGCACTGATGTAACAGGCATTCGTATTTTATCAATTAAAAAAATGTAAAGGTGATAGAAATGAAAAAGTACAATGTTAATGTAAACGGAACAAACTATGAGGTAGTTATTGAAGAAGTAAACGGTGCCGATATTGCTGCAAGCGCACCCGCAGCTGCACCCGCAGCTGCACCCGCTGCACCTGCTGCACCTGCTGCCGCAGGCGGTGAAAGCGTTACAAGCCCTATGCCCGGCAATATTCTTGCTGTTAATGTAACTGCGGGACAGGCTGTTAAAAAAGGCGATGTTCTTATGGTATTAGAAGCTATGAAAATGGAAAACGAAATTATGTCTCCTGCAGACGGCACTGTAAGTGCAGTTAACGTTTCAAAGGGTGCATCGGTTGAAACAGGAACCGTTCTTTGCACGATTGCTTAATTTTTTGTTTTGGTGATTTAAAATGGAACAAATAATGAATTTTATAAAGCAAACCGGTTTTTATCAGTTGTTTGCCAACATTGGGGTAACATGGGGAAACCTTGTAATGATTGCGGTTTCCTTTTTGCTGTTGTATCTCGCCATTAAGAAAAAGTTTGAACCGCTGCTTCTCATTGGCATTGCCTTCGGTATGCTCCTCACCAACCTTCCCGGTGCAGGAATGTACAATGGACAGCTTTGGACCGATTTTATGACAGAAGGCTCGGAATTTTATCATGATTATGGCCGAATTCTTGCAGAAGGCGGATTGTTGGACTATTTATATATAGGTGTTAAGACCTGTATTTACCCCTGCCTTATTTTCATCGGCATAGGTGCTATGACCGACTTCAGCCCCCTTATTTCAAATCCAAAGAGTCTGCTTCTCGGTGCTGCTGCGCAAATCGGTATTTTTGCAACCTTTATCGGCAGTATTGCTTTGGGCTTTGGTCAAAATGCCGCTGCCTCCATCGGTATTATCGGTGGTGCCGACGGTCCTACCGCTATTTACACTACATCAATTTTGGCACCTGAACTTTTAGGTCCCATTGCAGTTGCGGCTTATTCTTATATGGCGCTTGTTCCTGTTATCCAGCCTCCTATTATGAAACTTCTTACCACAAAGAAGGAACGCCAGATTGTTATGAAGCCCCTGCGTTCAGTTTCCAAAACCGAAAAAATTATCTTCCCCATTGCGGTTACTGTTTTCGTAGCACTTCTTGTTCCCTCGGCGGCACCCCTTGTAGGTTGCCTAATGCTTGGTAACCTTTGGAAAGAATCGGGCGTTGCAGAGCGTCTTTGTAAAACCGCTCAAAACGAACTGATGAATATTGTTACAATATTCCTTGGTATTTCGGTTGGCGCAACTGCAACAGCTTCAACCTTCCTGCAAACAAACAGAGACACCGTTATTAACATCGGCGGCAACGAAATCACTCTCCTTCGCCTGCCCACAATTGAAATCATTGTTATGGGTATTGTGGCTTTTGGTGTTGCAACAGCTTGCGGTGTTCTTTTTGCAAAGTTTATGAACCTATTCACAAAGAACAAAATGAATCCCCTTATTGGTTCTGCAGGAGTTTCTGCAGTTCCCATGGCAGCCCGCGTTTCACAAACCGTGGGCCAGAAAGAAAACCCCTCAAACTTCTTGCTTATGCACGCAATGGGTCCCAATGTTGCAGGTGTTATCGGCTCTGCAATTGCGGCTGGTGTGCTTATAGCATTATTTGGTTAAGGAGAAATTTTTAAATGGCTAAATTAAACATTACAGATACAATTTTGCGTGATGCCCACCAATCACAGGCCGCAACACGCATAGGCATTGACGATATGCTTCCTGCCCTTGAAAAGCTTGATAAAATCGGCTACTGGTCGGTTGAATGCTGGGGTGGCGCTACCTTTGATGTTTGTATGCGCTTTTTAAATGAAGACCCCTGGGAGCGCCTTCGTAAAATCAGAAAGGCAATGCCCAACACAAAGCTTCAAATGCTTCTTCGCGGTCAGAATTTGCTTGGCTACAAGCACTATTCCGATGATGTTGTCGATGCGTTTGTTAAAAAGTCCATTGAAAACGGTATCGATGTTATCCGTATTTTTGATGCCCTTAACGATACAAGAAATATGAAGGCCGCAATGGAGGCCTGCAAAAAGTATGGCGGCATCTGCGAAGCAGGTATGAGCTACACAATAAGCCCCGTTCATAACGAAGAATATTTCGTTAACCTTGCAAAAGAGCTTGAAAAAATGGGCGCTGATGTTATCTGCATTAAGGATATGGCAAACCTGCTGCTTCCCTATGACGCTTATTCTCTTGTTAAAAAGCTTAAGGAGAATGTTAAGGTTCCCATTCACCTTCACACCCACAACACAACCGGTACCGGTGACATGACCTATTTAATGGCAGCACAGGCCGGTGTTGACATTGTTGATACTGCACTTTCTCCTTTGGCAAACGGCACAGCTAACCCTGCAACCGAGGCCCTTGTAGCAACTTTACAGGGTACCGAGCGCGATACAGGCCTTGACCTTAACGCTCTTGCCGAGGTTGCCGCACACTTTAGAACCGTTGCCGATAAGATGAAGGCCGAAGGAATTCTTGACCCTAAGGTGTTAAGCGTTGACACAAAAACCCTTATTTATCAGGTTCCCGGCGGTATGCTTTCTAACATGATTTCACAGCTTAAGCAGGCAGGAAAAGAAGATAAGTATTACGATGTTCTTGCTGAGGTTCCGAGGGTTCGTGAGGACTTTGGTTATCCTCCCCTTGTAACCCCCACAAGCCAAATTGTGGGAACACAGGCTGTTATGAATGTTATTTCAGGCGAGCGTTACAAAATGGTTCCCAAGGAATCAAAGGGCCTTCTTCGCGGTGAGTACGGTAAGCTTCCCGGCACCGTTAACGAAGAGGTTAGAAAGAAGGCAATTGGTGATGATGAGGTTATCACCTGCCGCCCTGCAGATAAATTGGAGCCCGAGTTTGAAAAGTATCGCGCTGAGGCAGGCGACCTTGCAAGGTGCGATGAGGATATTCTCTCTTATGCTTTGTTCCCGCAGGTTGCTTCAAAATTCTTGGCCGAAAAATATGCCGAGAAAAAGGAGCCCGCGGCTGATGAAAATGCTGTTCGCAATTTGTATGTTCAGGATTTATCGGGCAATTTCTAAAATTTAAAAAGGGCGCAACTGCGCCCTTTTTTGCTATATACAAGGTGATATAATGTCAAAAAACCTAAAAGGCAATTTAATTTTGCTTATTGCCGCAATAATTTGGGGCCTTGCCTTTGTGGCACAGGATAAGGCGGCAGATACCGTGCCACCCTTTACTATAAATGCGGTTAGGTCTTACATAGGTTTTCTATTCCTTTTGCCGGTTAGTGCCTTTATCAGTCGCAAAAGGGGAGAAGGGCTTGTTCCTGAAACTAAAGAGGGCAGGAAAAATTTAGCCCTGGCAGGTATTCTTTGCGGTGTAATGCTAACCATTTCCGCAAATTTACAGCAGTTTGGAATTTCATCCTATCCGGGTAGCGCCGCGGCTTCGGCCAGAAGCGGCTTTATAACCGCAATGTATGTTGTGCTGGTGCCGGTATTTGGTTTGTTTTTAAAGAAAAAAACAAGGCTTAATGTGTGGTTGGCTGTGGCTCTTTCGGTTTTGGGGCTTTACCTTTTGTGTCTATCGGGCGGGTTATATAAACTTTACAGCGGCGACTTTGTTGTTTTCGGCTGTGCAATTTCCTTTGCCGTTCACATTATGTGCGTTGACCATTTTGCAAGCACGGTGGATGGCGTTAAGCTTTCTTGCGTTCAGTTTTTTGTTTGCGGAACATTATCGATGGTTTTAATGTTTATCTTTGAAAAGCCAACCCTCTCAGGAATTATGGCAGCAATGCCATACCTTTTATTCATCGGTATTATGTCCAGCGGCGTGGCATACACATTACAGATAATCGGTCAGCAGTATTCAAAAAATCCTACGGTTGCTTCAATTATAATGAGCCTTGAGTCGGTTTTCGCCGCCCTTGGTGGACTGCTTTTCGGCGAGGTTTTGTCTTTAAGAGAGGCGATCGGGTGTGTCGTTATGTTTGCGGCAATTATTTTATCGCAGGTTGATTTCAAGAGAAAATTTGTGCGGTTTTAGATAAAGCCTGTAAGATTATCGGTTTTGAATTTTAAAAAAAGAAAAAGCGTTTTCGGTAAATCCGAAAACGCTTGTTTTTCTTTCGCAACTTAAGTTAGATAGCGCGGGTAACTTTGCCTGAACGAAGGCAACGGGTGCAGGCATGAATACGACGAGGTGAACCGTCTATAATTGCCTTAACCTTTTTTACATTGGGCTTCCAGGTTCTGTTAGAACGTCTGTGTGAGTGGGAAACCTTAATACCAAAAGCAATCTCTTTATTGCAGATATCACATTTTGCCATGAGTCTGCACCTCCTTGATTTAACATTAGCAAGAATTATATTAACACAAAGCTTGGGATAATGCAAGTGTTTTTTTAAAAAAATCTAATATTTGTTTTTTCTTATCAATAATGTCTTGAAAGAGGGTTGTTATTTTGTTATAATAAATAAATAAATTATTTATGATGGGTGATTATTTGATTAAGGCAGTTTTATTTGATTTGGATGGCACCTTGGCAAACTCTCTTTTTGACCTTGCTTTTGCCACCAATCGCGCACTTAAAATGCACGGCTTTGCTGACCACGATGTGGAAAGTTATAAATATTTTGTGGGTGACGGAATTCCCAAAATGATTGAAAGGGCTCTTCCCGAAAACGCAAGAGATGCCGCCACACTCGAAAAGGTTAAAAAGGATTTTACCGATTATTATAAGGACCACCACAGCGACAGAACAAAAACCTATGACGGTGTTCCTGAACTTCTTAAAAAACTCAAAGAAATGGGCCTTATTTTAGCTGTTGTAACCAACAAGGCAGAACCCCTTGCAAGACAGTTAGTTAGCGGACTTTTAGGTGAAAAAACCTTTGACGCTGTAAACGGTCAAAGAGAAGGCATTCCAAATAAACCCGACCCAACACTCGCCCTCCTCACAATGGAGGAACTTTGTGTAAAGCCAAACGAATGTGTTTTCATTGGGGATAGCGGAATGGACGTGCTCACAGGCGTTAATTCGGGAGCCTACCCCGTGGGTGAGCTTTGGGGCTACCGCGGTGAAGCGGAGCTTAAAGCAAACGGCGCAAAGGTTATTATAAATGAGCCTATGGAACTCATTTCTGTAATCAAGGAGTTAAATTCCTAAATGCAGCGTTACACCTTTACTAAAATTTCTTGTTATATCGGTTACATAGTTCAGGCGATTATAAATAACTTTTTGCCACTGCTTTTTCTCATTTTTCAAACCGAATATAATGTTTCCTACGAAGCGCTTGGTAGGCTTATTTTCATAAACTTTGTCGTGCAAATATTGGTGGATATTGTGTCGGTTAAGGTTGTTAAACTTTTGGGATACAGAACAATCACCGTTCTGGCCCACGCGGTTGCCGCACTCGGTCTTGTTATGCTGGGTGTTTTGCCCATGCTTTTTCCCGAAAGCGTTTATACCTGCCTCGTTATATCAATTTTGTTTTATGCCACGGGAAGCGGCATTATTGAGGTTATAATTAGCCCCATTGTTGAATATCTACCGGGAGAGAAAAAGGCGGCAGAAATGTGCTTTCTCCACTCTTTTTACTGTTGGGGCCAGGTGCTGACCGTCATTGTTTCAACCGTTTTGCTTCGCCTCCTTGGCGGAAACTGGATGCTCCTTCCGATTTTTTGGGCGGTTATTCCGTTTGTTAATATGTTTTCTTTTATGCGAGTGCCCCTTGTTATTCCTCAAAACGAGGCCGAAAACAAGGGCGATAGCATGCGGGTGTTGTTTAAAAACCGCAAGTTTTATAAGCTGCTAATATCAATGCTCTGTGCGGGGGCTGCTGAAATTGCCGTGGCACAGTGGTCCTCAATGTTCATTGAGCAGGCACTGGGTGTTGACAAGGTTGTGGGTGATTTATTAGGCCCCTGCGCCTTTGCGCTTTTTATGGGCACGGGCAGAATTGTTTTTGGGCTTCTCGGTGAAAAAATTTCCTTAAATCGCCTTATAACGGTGAATGCGGCACTTTGCTTTGTTTGTTATCTTGTGGTGTCATTTAGCTCGTCGCCCGTTCTTTGCCTCATTTCCTGCGCGGTTTGCGGCTTTTCAGTCAGCCTTATGTGGCCCGGCACATATTCGGTTGCCGCTAAAGAAATTTCAAACGGCGGCACCGCAATGTACGGTGTTCTTGCAATGCTTGGTGATATGGGCTGTTCCTTAGGCCCTTGGCTTGTGGGTCTTGTTGCCGATTTTGTAAACCTTCAGGCAGGCTTTCTTGTTGTAAGCGTTTTCCCTGCGATAATGTTCCTATCGGGCATTAGGGATGAAATAAAAAAATCCATTAAACTTAAAAGAGGTGCTTTTAATGAAACGCGATAACTATTTAACCTGGGATGAATATTTTATGGGCATAGCCCTTTTGTCCTCACAGCGCAGTAAGGACCCCTCTACACAGGTGGGCGCCTGCATTGTTAATGATGAGAACAGAATTCTTTCCATGGGCTACAACGGTATGCCGTTTTGCTGCAGCGATGATGTTTATCCCTGGGAAAGAAACGGCACAGCACAGGATACAAAATATATGTACGTGTGCCATGCCGAATTAAATGCAATATTAAATTATAGAGGTGGCTCTTTAAAGGGCTCAAGAGTTTATGTAACTCTGTTTCCCTGCAATGAGTGTGCAAAGGCAATTATACAGGCAGGAATTAAAGAAATTGTTTATATGCAGGATAAGTATGCCGATACCGATGCCGTTATCTGCGCTAAAAGAATGCTTGATAGCGCAGGGGTAAAATACCGTCAGTATAGCCAGACTAAAAATACGGTTGAATTAAAGCTGTAAGCCGAAAACATCGCTTGCAAACCAAACCTTTTTAACCGTGAACTCTTTTCCGTCAAGGTAATTTAGAAGCCCTGCATCGGTTTTAAAGCTGAATTTGAGCTTGTAGGAGTAAAG